>JAIXPK010000038.1 GCA_027486335.1 Verrucomicrobiaceae bacterium
GCAGACCGCGCCAACGCGCGGACCGTTCGGAAACAGTGGACTGAATCATGCAGCCATCATCCGCGGGAAACTCGCCCACGCACCTTCGGACCTATGTGTATTGCTGAGGCGGTAACGTTTGAGACGGTTGGGTGAGCCTTTGGGGAAGGCGGAGGGAGCGGCGGGGTCTTCGACGAAAGGCTGGAGACTCCACCA
This sequence comes from Verrucomicrobiaceae bacterium, assembly GCA_027486335.1. GTDB lineage: Bacteria > Verrucomicrobiota > Verrucomicrobiia > Verrucomicrobiales > V1-33 > V1-33. The sequence goes on from JAIXPK010000038.1 coordinate 196, forward strand.
GATGCCTTTTTCGGCGAGGAGTTTGGCGGTGGCGTCGTCGATGAGCTGGCCGTGTTCGATGCATTTGACCCCGGCGTCGATGGCGGTGCGGATGGCTTTGGGGGTGTAGGCGTGGACGGAGACGTAGGTGCCCCAGTTTTCAGCGGCGCTGACGGCGGCGGAGAGTTCAGCTGGGGAGTACTGGGTGACGTCGAGAGGGTCGTAGCTGGAGGAGACGCCGCCGCCTGCCATGAGTTTGACCTGGGAAGCGCCGTTGCGGAGTTGTTCGCGGGTGCGTTTGAGGACCTCGTCGGGACCGTCGGCGATGATGGTCATGCCGGTGCGTTCCATGTAGGTGAGGGGAGCGGCGGGGTCTTCGGGGACCTCGTTAGGGAGACGGAAGTCGCCGTGGCCGCCGGTTTGGGAGATGGCTGCGCCGGAGGGGTAGATGCGTGGGCCGGAGCAGAGGCCCTGGTCGATGGCGGTTTTGAGGCTGAACGAAGCGCCGCCGAGGTCGCGGACGGAGGTGAAGCCGCGCTGGAGCTGGCGGCTGGCGGCGCGGGAGGCGACGAGGGTGATGTAGCTGATGTCCGAGGCGATGGCTGTGGTGAGCGGGATGCTTTCCATCATGGTGTGGACGTGGGCGTCGATGAGGCCTGGCATGAGGGTTTTGCCTAAGCCGTCGATGATGGTGGTGTCGGCGCGTCGGTCGGTGGGGATGGGAGTGGCGGAGATTTTCTCAATGAGATTGCCGCGGATGAGGACGTGCATGGGAGCGGAGAGTTCCGGGGATTTGCCGTCGAAGATGCGGACATTGGTGAAGAGCGTGACGCGCTGGGGCGGAGTTGGATCCGGCTGGTCCTGGCCGGTGAGCGACATGACGGCGGTGGAGAGACCGGCGGCGGCGACGAGACAGGGGATGCGCGGGGACATGGGAGGTGGCGAGGTTCTGGTGGTTGGGGCGAATTTTGAGGGTAGTGGCAGGTGAGGGCAAGGTGGGAATTCCTGAGGGTTCGTGGATGGGTTGAGGGGACGGAGAAGGAGGCACCCGTGGAGGGCGTGAGGGGCGTAGCTGGGGGCAATGACAACTGAAGCAGAATCGAAGGTGTGGCTGATTACGGGAGCGTCGTCGGGGTTTGGGCTGGCGGTGGCGCGGCGGGTGCTGGCGGCGGGGCATTGTGCGGCATTGACGGCGCGGGATCCGGTGGTGCTGGCGGGGTTGTGTGCGGAGTATCCTGATCAGGCGCGGGCGTTTGCGATGGAGTTGCGGGATGGGGCGTCGGTGGCGGCGGCGGTGGCTGGGGCTGAGTCGGCGTTCGGGAGGATTGATGTGTTATTGAACAATGCGGGGCGTGGGTTGCACGGGGCCTTGGAGGAAGTGAGCGAGGCGCAGATGGAGGAATGCATTGCGGTGAATCTGACGGGGGCGCTGCGGGTGATTCGAGCGGTGCTGCCGGGGTTCCGGGCGCGCGGGGGTGGGAGGATTTTGCAGGTGGGAGCGGCGGCGGCGGTGTCGAATTACCCTGGGTTTTCGGTGTATGGCGGGGCGAAGGCCGGGGTGGAGCTGGCTTGTGAGGCGCTGGCGGCGGAGGTGGGGCCGCTGGGGATTCGGGTGACCGTGGTGATTCCGGGGCCATTCCGGACGGACTTCATCCGGCGGTCGCTGGATCGGGCAGAGGAACCGATGGAGGCGTATGCGCGGACGGCTGGGAAGTTCGGGGCGTTGCTGAAGGGGATGGATGGGAAGCAGCCGGGTGATCCTGACAAGGCGGCGGCGGCGATGGTGCGGATCAGTGAGGAAGAGCGGCCGCCGTTCCGGCTGGTGCTGGGGACGTATGCGACTGGGAAGGTGAAGAAGCACCTTGAGGCGGTGCGTGGGGAATTGGAGGCGTGGGAAGCGGTGGGGAAGCCGACCGAGTTTCCGTGAGGGCGGGAACGGGTGAATTGTCAGGCTGTGTTAAAAAAGAAAAAGGGCCAGCAGCAGATGGATGTTCGTGGCTTAGGAAGAGACTATGCAAGCATGATGGATGGTGCTTCGCTGCGGCAGCGACAAGGCCGGGACGGCCTTGCTACGGTGGCTGCCGCTGAGGAGAGTTGAATGCCGGGGTGGAGACAAGGCCGGGACAGCCTTGCTACGGTTGGCTTGTTGGGTGAGGTCGCGGGCGGGATGCCTATGCCGCTTTGACGGCTGAGGTGGGGTCAGGCGGTGGCGAAGGAATCGAGGTCCCATTCCGGCTGGCCGCATTCCTGAGCGATGGTGTTGAATTCGGCGATTTCTGCGGCGGAGAAGAGGAGGCCGCCGGCTTTGGCGGTGGCGGCGGCGGCGCGGGCTTCTGGTTGGCCGGGGAGCGTGCAGTTTTCGTTGCCGTGGCCGAAGACATCGGCGAGGACGGCTTTGAGGTTCTGCTGCTGGGTGCGGTGCTGGGCGAAGAGCCCGCTGGAGAGGGCGTCCGGGTGGATGACCTGGAAGTAGAAGCAGCAGGTGCGTTTTTCGCCGTCGGGGATGGGACGGCTGCGGAGCGTGGGGAGGGAACCGCCGATGAGGGCGGCGACGAGTTCGTTGATGAGGGAGAGCCCGTAGCCCTTGTGGGCTCCGAAGGGGACGAGGGCGGCGACCTGGTTAGGATCGGTGGTGGGTTGACCGGCGGCGTCGACGGCGGCGTCGGGCGGGAGCGGTTTGCCTTCGCGTTTGAGTTGCTGGACGCGGCCCATGGCGACGGTGCTGGTGGCCCAGTCGATGACGATGGGGTAGCCGAGGGCGTCGGTGGTAGGGAAGCCCCAGCTGTGAGGGTTGGTGCCGAGGGTGGGGAAGCGGCCGCCGAATGGGACGACTTCGGCGAGGGCGGCGGTGCAGTTGGTGTAGGCGATGTAGCCGCGGCGTGCGGCTTCCATGACGTAGCCGCCGCCCCAGAGGTAGTGGAAGGCGTTGTCGACGCTGACTTGGCCGATGCCGTAGTGGTCGGCGAGGCGGATGGCTTCGTCCATGGCGGCGAAGGCGGTGCTTTGGCCGAGTTTGCGGTTGGCGTTCCAGATGGCGGAACCGCCGAAGCGGGAGGGGAGGGCTTCGATTACGGCTCCGGGGACGCAGCCGCCGGCTTTGCTGCCGAAGTGTTCGTCGAGGTGGAGGGCTTTGATGCCGTTGTGGGTGCGGATGCCGTGGGTGGAGGCCATGTCGCAGAAGCGGGCGGCGTCATCGCTTTCCTGAGCGGTGTAGCCGCGGTGGAGGTAGGCGGCCTTGATGAGCGCGTGGTGCTGATGGGC
>JAIXPK010000435.1 GCA_027486335.1 Verrucomicrobiaceae bacterium
AGTTTGGTTATTCGCAGGTGCTGGGGAAGACCTTGTTTGCGGCGGCGGGGCTGGCGTCGCACGATGCGGTGGTGGTGCAGTTGAGGGTGAACGGGGCGGATCTGGCGGAGACGGGCGGGAGGATGTATGGTAGGTATGCGATGCTGGAGGGTCGGGGCGGGGAGTGGGCGTCGAATCATTATCCTGACGATTCTGACGGGAATTTCTATCGGGTGGACGACCATGAGCCCGGGGTGGTGGGGGTGCCGCCGGGGAATCTGGGGAGCGGGGAGTTTCAGTATGAGGGGACGAGCGGGGCGGCGTACAGTGACACCTTCATCAAGGAGACGAACAGGGATGCGGATGATTACAGTGATCTGGTGGCGCTGACGCGGGTGCTGAGTGCGCCGGTGACGGGCGGGACTGCGGAGCAGCCGGCGATCAGCGATGCGGCGTATCCTGCGGCGGTGGCTGCGGTGCTGGATATTGATCAGTTTTACCGGTATATTGCGTGTGATGCGCTGGTGGGGAATCAGGAGGGTGGATTGCAGAGCGGGCGTACGGATGATTTTTCGCTGTACCGCGGGGTGACGGATCCGAGGTTCCGGTTTGTGCCGCATGATCTGGATGATGTGTTCGACATCGGGAACGGGGTTGGCAATCCGGTGACGAGATCGCTGTTCAGCTATGATGAATTCGTGCAGGGAGGGAACACTGGGGTGGTGGGATTGCGGCGGATGTTCAATCATCCGGCGCTGCTGCCGAGGTATTACGCGGCGGTGCTGGAGGCGATGGAGCGGTGGTTCAATCGTGCGACGATTGATCCGCTGGTGGACCGACTGATGGCGGGATGGGTGCCGGCGACGGACGGGAATGCGGCGGCTCCTAACCGGGGGATTCAGGAGATCAAAGGGTATGTGGATGCGCGGCGGGCGAATGTGCTGGCGCAGATTCCGCAGGTGTATGCGGTGGCGGTGGCTGGGAATGCGGCGGACAGCGTCGAGGGGTATAAGGTGAGCAGCAACGGGGCGGCGAATTTCAGCGGGAGCTTCAATGTGGCGCGGACATCCAGCATCACGGTGAATGGCGTGCTGGCGCAGGCGTTCCATCGGACCGCGGGAGCGGATGCGGTGGGGACGTGGAAGCTTCCGGTGGCGGCGGGTGGGGGTGGCGTGCTGAGGCGGGGATTGAACACGGTGGTGGTGCGGTTCTGGGACGGGGTGGGCGGGACTGGGACTGTGGTGCACGAAGAAGTGGTGAACGTGCTGTGGGATGCGGCGGCAGGGACGACGGTGAACGGGACCCTGACGGCTCCGGGATCGCTGACGCTGACAGCGCCTGAGAATTATGTGCCGGGGACGCCGGTGCTAGTGCGGGTGGATTTGCGGGACGGGGCGGGGAATTTCAATCGGAGTGCGTGGAACACGACGGTGAACCTGGCGGCGAGCAATGGCGTGCTGATCAGTCCGTCGACGGTGACGTTGTACAATGGGGTCGGGAGTGCGCTGGTGACGATCGGCGGGGGCGGGGCGACGACGCAGACCTTGTTCCGTTATGGAACGGGTGGGACTGGGGCGGCGGGGAGCGGGACGGCGGGGTCGGTGTGGCGGGCGAAGACGGATTTCACGGTGACGACGCTAGCGGCGTTTGTGGTGTCGAGCGGGACGGCGTGGCGTGAGAGTGGGTTTGTGGAGGATGCGACGTGGGTGAGCCGGGCGACGCAGACGGGTTATGGGGACAATGACGAGAATGCGCCGTTTCCGCGGGTGGATTACAATCCTGCGGCGGCTGGGACGCAGAGTTCGCCGGTGTATCTGTTCCGCGGGAATTTCACGATAGATGATCTGGCGGCGGTGACGGCGGTGACTGGGCAGGTGAGGTTTGATGATTCGTGTGTGGTGTATGTGAACGGGACGCAGGTTTACCGGCATGGGGATCTGACGGCGAATGCGCCGCTGACGCAGTACACCGTGGACAACGGGGCACCGACGCGGGAGAACGCGACGGCGGCGCTGACGGTGCCGCTAGGGTTGCTGACGAGCGGGGTGAATACGATTGCGGTGGAGGTGCACCAGGCGGATGCGGCGAGCAGTGATGTGACGTTTGATCTGCGGCTGGCGGCGACGGTGGCGACTGGGGCGGCGGATCCGGGGCCGTTCACGCTGACGGCGACGGCTGGGCCGCTGAGTGCGGGTCGGGCGGTGGCTAGTCTGGGGACGGCGGCGGGGACGACGGTGAGTGGCGTGCTGCCGGCGGGGACGACGACGTGGAGTGGATTGGTGAGGGTGAGCGGGGATGTGACGGTGCCGGCAGGCGGGGTGCTGGAGCTGGCGGCGGGGACGCAGGTGCTGATGGCGGGGACGAGCGGGGCCGGGGATGCTGCCGGGGCGGACTTGATAGTGAACGGGAGTCTGGTGGTGAACGGGACGGCGGCCCAGCCGGTGAGCATTACCTGCGCGGATGCGGGGGCGCGGTGGGGGCAGATTCTGCTGAGCGGCGGGGGGACGTCGACGATCAACTATGGATTGATCACGCGGGGCGGGCACTCGCCTGGGGTTGGGCATACGAGCCGCGGGCCGGTGCTGCGACTGACGGGGAGTGCGCTGACGGTGACGGACAGTGCGTTAGGCGATGCGCCGGGGAAGGCGATGTATGCGTCCGGGACGAGCAGTTTCACGATGCTGCGGAGTTTGATGGCGCGGTGCATTACGGGGCCTGAGGTGGAGGACGGGTGTGCGGTGCTGGTGGAGGATTCGAACATTCAGGAGTGCCTGCCGGTTTATCGGGAGAGCAATGCGAACGTGCCTGACGACGAGGATTGTTTTTATCTGCACAACGGGAGCGGTCGGCCGATGGATTTCCGGCGGACGGTGCTGGCGCGGTGCGGGGATGACGTGCTGGATTGTCTGGGTGGGCCTGTGAATGTGGAGGACTGCATTCTGCGTGAGGGATGGGACAAGGGGATCAGCCTGCTGAACAACAACCTGACGATGGTGAGGACGCAGATCATTGACTGCGACAAGTGTGTGGCGTTCAAGAACGGGAGTGCCGGGGCGACGCGGACGGTGACGATGACGAAGAGCACGCTGGTGGCTGAGGAGCATGACACGGCGCTGGCTCCGTGGGGATACACGGTGCCTCCGACGTCACCGGATCCGGATATTCCGGCGACGGCGTTCTGGACCCAGTGGAAGCCGGTGAGTGCGGGTGGGACGCCGACTCAGGACGGGGTAATGGTGATGAATGCGTCCAGTTCGATTTTCCATGGGAAGCAGCCGGTGCAGATCGACAACGGGGCGGGGCAGTACACGAGTGCGCCGACGACCCTTGCGTATTGTGTGACGTTTGACACGGACACGGCTGGGGCGGCGGTGTGGCCCGGGACGGGGAATCTGAGTGTGGATCCTCAGTTTGCGGGGATCGGGGCGGACGACTACCGGTTGGCGGCGGGGAGCCCGTGCATCAACGCGGGGGATCCGGATGCTGGGCAGGTGGATCCTGACGGGAGCCGGGCGGACATCGGGGCGTTGCCGACGGGGACTGGTGGGGGCGGAGCGATTGGTGAGGTGAGGTGGACGCTGGCGGGGTCGCCTTATCGGGTGACGGCGAACACGACGGTGCCGACGGGGACGACGTTGCGGATTGATGGTGGGGTGAACGTGCAGTTTGATCAAAATATCCGGATGACGGTGAACGGGCGGATTGTGGCAGAGGGAACGGCTGGGAGCCGGGTGGTGTTCAGCCATGTGCCGGGGACGAATGTGACGAGCGACGTTGATCCTATCAAATTGGGGACGCAGACGGGGGCGCCGAAGTGGGGCGGGCTGCGGGTGTATGATTCGATGGGTGAGGAGAATGCGTTCCGGTTCTGTGATTTTGTGAATGGGCAGGGGACGTCGCCGAGCGGGTCTGAGAATTACGGGTCGCTGGGGTTCATCCGGTCGTGGGGCTGGGTGGATCACTGCACGTTTGCGGGGACGCATCTGAGGATGTGTTATGGGAGGAACAGCAAGCTGACGGTGACGCACAGTGATTTTCCGGACATGTTCATATTTGATCCGCTGGTGAACCGGATCGAGGAGCCGACGACGGATTTCATTGCGGCGGCGGACAACAGCATGGAGCCGTTGAAGGTGGAGTTTCCGACGACGGATGCCGAGGTGAGCGGGGCGAATGCGGTGAATTATCCGAATGGGATGCCACTGAACGGGTGGTGGCGGGTGTATTTCAATTCGTTTCACGGGAACCGCGGGCACCAGGACGTGTTTGACTGTGACAGCGGGCGGTGGTCGCCTCATGATCCGGTGACGAATTTCCAGACGAACGGGCAGTTTGTGATCGATTGCCGGTACAACCATTTTTACGGGCTGGCCGGGGACGAGCACATGGATCTGGGTGGTGATGCGTACATTGCGAGCAATGTGTTCGAGAATGCGCGGAAGGATTTCTGGACGAACGACACTGGTTATTCGAATGCGATCAGTTCCGGCGACAAGGGGAGCGGGACGACGATCATGCTGGCGCGGAATATTTGTTATGATCTGGATCACGTGATCAACTGCAAGCTGAACACGGCGACGATATTCGAGCACAACACGATAGGGAGCATCCATCCGGATTATGTGTTTCGGGGGGAGACGGTGACGCAGAATGTGGTGTGTGCGCCGATCAATTTCTTCATTCCGCAGGACGGGACGAATCCGAGTTACGGGGACGGGGCATATATGGGTTTCAACATCATCAGCAACGTGCCGCATGTATTCAGCGGGCCTGATGCGCGGAAGGTGAACAACGTGGTGGTGAACGACATCACGACAAAGATCGAGTTTTTCCACAATCTGCTGGATCAGGTGGCGGATCCGGTGATCGGGCCGAATCATCCGGGCGGGTATTTCAGTGGGACGTACGGGCCGAATCAGGCGGGCGCGCCAGGGTTTGTGGATCCGGTGGTTGAGGATTACGGGTTGCGGATGGATTCGCTGGCGCGGTCGACTGCGCCAGGGGGGATCAGTTATGGGGCGCAGATTCCCGAGTGGGCGTATGTGCTGGGCGGGCCGTCGGGGACGGTGGCGGACACGAGTGCGAGTTTCACGGTGGGAGGTCCGGGGGTGGTGGCGTACAAGTGGCGGCTGGACGGGGGGGCGTGGAGTGCGCCTGTGCAGATTGGGAGTGGTGGGGTGATGCCGCGGGGGGCGGTGGCGACGGTGCGTCAGGCGGTGCTGACGGTGAGCGGGCTGGCGGCCGGGAGTCACGTGCTGGAAGTGCTGGGACAGGACATGGCTGGGAACTGGCAGGGGAGTGATCCTGCGAGGCTTTATGATAGTGGGGCGCAGGCGCTGCCGACGGTGCGGGAGTGGCGAGTGGAGACGGCGATGCCGGTGGTGGTGCTGGGAGAGGTGATGGGCGACACGTTTGCGGCGACGCCGACTGCGGAGCAGCAGTATGTGGAGCTGGTGAACCGGAGTGGAGCCGCGGTGGATCTGACGGGCTGGAGTTTGAGTGACAGTGTGACGACGCCGGGAGAGCAGGCGCTGACGGGTTCGCTGGGGTCGGGTGGGTTGCTGAAGGTGAGCCTTGTGAATTTCCGGGTCGATCAGGACGGGGACGGGGTGTATTTGTTTGATGCTGGCGGGGTGTTGCGGGACAGCGTGGAGTTCGGGCCGCTGCCGGCGGGGTATGCGCTGGCGAGGGTGGGTGCGTCGGCGGAGTGGCAATTGGCGGTGCCGACGGCCGGGGAGGCGGTGAATGTGGCGGCGCGGATGAGTGACTCGTCGCAGATTGTGATCAACGAGTGGCTAGCGGCGACGGGGCTGCGGTATCAGGAGGATTGGGTCGAGCTGGCGAATCTGGCTCCGTATCCTGCGAGTCTGAGTGGGCTGACGCTGACGGATGCGCGGTTCGGGACGGCACCGGCGTTTCCGCCGCTGAGTTTCATTGGTGGTGGTGGTTATGTGAAGCTGGTGGCGGACGGGGACACGGCGGCTGGGGCGAGTCATACATCGTTCCGGATCGACAGCCTGACGTCGGAATTGCTTTTGTACGGGGCGGGTGGGGAGTTGCTGGACAGCGTACGGACGTTCCCGCAGGTGACGGATGTCAGTCAGGGCCGGGTAGAGAGCGGCGGGACTGGCGGGCTGGGGTATTTCACGCTGCCGACGGCTGGGGCTGCGAACGGGACGAGTGATCCAGGGTATGTGAATGCGGTGGAGGTGCTGGATCACCTGCGGATTACGGAGATCATGTATGCGCCGGAGGGCGGGAATGGTTATGAGTATCTTGAGCTTGTGAATACTGGGACGGTGGGGCTGGATCTGGGTGGGGTGAGGTTTGTGCAGGGGATCTCGTTCACATTCCCGGCTGGGTTCCGGCTGGAGGCTGGAGCGGAGGTGTTGCTGGTGCGGGACCGGGTGGCGTTTGAGAGTCGTTATGGGAAGGCCTTGCCGGTGGCTGGGGTGTATGACGGAGCGTTGGACAACAATGGGGAGACCTTGGCGTTGCGGCTGCCGTCGCCGTGGGATGCGAACGTGCTGTGGTTCCGCTATGAGAGCACGTGGGCGGAGACGAACGGGACTGGGTACAGTCTCGAGTTGGTGAACCGTGGGACGGCGTTTGATCAGTTTGGGGAGATGACGAGCTGGAAGGGATCGGCGGAGAAGTTCGGGACGCCTGGTGGGTGGACGGCTCCGCCGTTGAGCGGGTTGGCGGCGTGGCTGGCGGCCAATGGGCTGACGATGGCGGATCTTGGGTTGGATGGTGACGGAGATGGACTGGTGAACACCCTGGAATACGCGCTGGGGACGAATCCGAAGTCGGCGGCGGTGGCGGAGGGAGCGGACCGGTTGCCGGTGGTGGGGACGGGAGCGGATGGGGCGCTGACGTTCGGGTTTGATCTGGGGGTGAGTGCGTTGCCGGGCGGTTATGGGAGTGAAGGGGTGACGTATGAGGTGGTGGCGGGTACTGATCTGGCGGGGTGGAGTACGGTGGCGCGGAAAGTGCCGGGTGCGGCGGCGTGGACGGATGGGGCTGGGGCTGCGCTTGTGGACGGAGTGGTGACGGTTGGGCCGGTGGCTGGTGGCCTTGTGCGGATTGTCTGCAAGGATGGCGGAGCGGTGCCGATTCCGGTGTCGAGGTATCTGAGACTGCGGGCGGTGGTGGTGCCGTGACGGGGTGGGGGGAGAGAGGGGAGGAAATTCCGCCTGGATGATGGGGTTGCGGCGTGCGATGTCGGGGGATGCCGCGTGTCACCAACTATGCCGCCTATCAATTTACGCCGCTTGGGGAACTGAAGGTTCTGCGGGAGCGACTGTTTGCGTTCTGCAGGGAGCGACGGTTGCTGGGGACGATTCTGCTAAGCACGGAGGGGATCAACCTGTTCATGGCGGGGGAAGAGGCGGGGCTGGAGGCACTGCTGGGGGAGTTGCGGGCGATTCCTGGGCTGGCGGGATTGACGCCGAAGGTGAGTTACAGCGAGCAGCAGCCGTTTTCGAGACTGCTGGTGAGGATCAAGCGTGAGATCATTGCGTTCGGGGTGCCGGGGATTGATCCGGCGCA
>JAIXPK010000522.1 GCA_027486335.1 Verrucomicrobiaceae bacterium
ACATCGTCCCAGCCAACGCCAGCTCTCCTCTCCGCGCCGCCGCCAACCTCCCCGGCAATCTCCCGAACACCGACGCCCTCCCGCTCGCCGGCGACCTCCAGATCAGCGGCCCCGGCACTGTCGAGGTCCTCGCCGCCAGAAACCTCGACCTCGGCACCGTCGCCGCCAACCCCGACGGCACCGGCACCGGCACCGGCATCACCAGCATCGGCAACGCCCGCAACCCATGGCTCCCCTTCTCCGGCGCCGACATCATCGCCGCCGCAGGCATCGGCCCAGCCACCAGCCTCGACAACAGTCTCCTCGACTTCTCCTCCCTCCTCGCCTCAACCCAACTCTATTCCTCCGAAATCACCTCCATCACCGGCGGCCTCCCCCTCGATTCCCCCGACCCCGAATCCCAACGCCGCGCCTCCCTCGAAATCTTCTTCCTCACCCTCCGCGACGCCGGCCGCACCCAGGTCTCCGGCACCTCCCCAGGCTACCCCTCCGGCCTCGCGGCCATCGCCGCCCTCTTCCCCAACCCAGCCTCCGGCACCATCCTCACCCGCAGCCGCGACATCCGCACCCGCAACGGCGGTGCCATCTCCCTCCTCAACCCTGGCGGCGGGCTCTCCATGGCCGACACCACCATCGGCAACCCCCTCGCCCCACCAGGCATCGTCACCGAATCCGGCGGCCCCATCCACATCTTCACCCGCGACGACGTCAGCGTCGGCATCGGCCGCATCTTCACCCTCCGGGGCGGCAGCCAGATCATCTGGTCCTCCGCCGGCAACATCGCCGCCGGCAGCTCCGCACGCACCGTCCGCAGCGCCCCTCCCACCCGAGTCCTCATCGACCCCCAAAGCGGCGCCGTCCAGACCGACCTCGCCGGCCTCGCCACCGGCGGCGGCATCGGCGTCCTCACCGCCGTCCAGGGCGTCCCCCCAGGCGACGCCGACCTCATCGCCCCCGCAGGCTTCGTCGACGCCGGCGACGCCGGTATCCGCTCCTCCGGCAACCTCACCATCGCCGCCACCCAGGTCCTCAACGCCGCCAACATCGCCGTCTCCGGCACCTCCACCGGCACCCCCGTCTCCTCCGTCTCCGCCCCCAACGTCTCCGGCCTCACCTCCGCCGCCAACACCGCCGGCGCCTCCTCCAACGCCGCCGCCAATGCCACCAACGCCGCCACCTCCCGCAACACCCCACCCGCCCCAGATCCCTCCCCCTCCCTCTTCACCGTCGAAGTCATCGGCTACGGCGGCTCCGACTCCGAAGACGAACCCGAAGACGCCCGCCGCCGCAAAGCCGGTACGCCTCCCCCCTGACCCTCACAGCCTCCCCCCTCCCACCCACCAGACCGGCCTCCCCCCATCCAGAGGTCTGTCTCTTTATCCGACCCACAACGGTGTCCGTGATTTCGGCTACGGTGTGCGGTAGACCATGCGCAGGGCGTCGCGCCCCCTCATCTAGAGGTCTGTCTCATTATTCAGGCCTCCTCGTCACCCTCCCAACGCGGCCCACCACGCCCCACCCGTCCAGAGGCCTTTCTTTTTGTCCGCCTCACCACCCCATTCAGCTCCCTCGTCCAGAGGTCTGTCTGATTACTCACGCCTCCTCGTCACCCGACCAACGCGGCCCATCGCTCCCCCTCCAGAAGCCTGTCTTTTTATCCGCCCCACCACCCATTAGGGGCCCCATTCAGAGGTCTGCCTTTTTGTCTGCGTCTCCTCTGCCACCCCGCGTCCCACCCAGAGGTCCGGCTCCTTATCCTCTGATCCCACCGGACTTGAATTCCTCCTCAGGCGGCCGCCTCCTCCAGAGGCCTGTCTACTTCTCCACCTCGCCGAGAGGTCTGTCTCCTTGTCCCCAATTGCCCGCGCCTCCCTCGCCCAGCGATCCCCCCCAATCACCACCAAACCACTTGATTCGTCTCAAATTCCTACTATTGGAATATACTTTATGAAAATGATCCGCTCCGAAACCGGCCGGCTGCCGCGCGATCCCCTCCCAGACCTCTCCCGCAACGCCCTCGTCTCCACCGCATGGCTCGCCGCACGCGCCGGATCGGACCGCTTCGTCGTCATCGAATGCAGCAGCAACCCCGACGCCTACGCCTCAGGCCACATCCCCGGCGCTCACGAACTCGACTGGCGCCGCGACCTCCGCGACCTCGACTCCGCTGACCTCATCCGCGGCGATCAATTCGCCGCCCTCACCTCCCGCATGGGTATCTCCCCGGACACCACCCTCATCTTCTACGGCGACGAATCCAACTGGTGGGCCGCCTTCGCCCTCGGGGTCTTCGTGATTCCACGGCCTCTCCCCGCACGACGACATCATCGTCTACTGCCGCATCGGCGAACGCTCCAGCCACACATGGTTCGTCCTCACCCAACTCCTCGGCTTCAAGCACGTCAGAAACTACGACGGCAGCTGGACCGACTGGGGCAACCGCACCGAAACGCCCCTCGAAGTCATCGCATGATCCCTCCCTCCCAGCCCAACCTCCCCGACGTCGTCATCGTCCACGGCTGGAACGGCTCCCCGCCAGGCCGCTGGCAGCACTGGCTCGCCTCCACCCTCGCCGCCTCAGGCCATCGCGTCCACTTCCCGCTCCTCCCGAACCCCGCTCACCCCAATCTCCACGACTGGCTCGACACCCTCCACGACACGCTCAATCCCATCGCCGCTCCTCCCATCGTCGTCTGCCACTCGCTCGGCACCATCCTCTGGCTCCACTACCTCCAGCGCCACCCGCACACCCCCATCCAAAAGCTCTTCCTCGTCGCCCCTCCCTCCAAGGACGCCTCACCCCCTCCTCTCCAGTCCTTCTTCCCAGTCCCCCTCAACCCCACCCTTGTCCACCGCTCCTCCCCGGAAGCCCTCCTCATCTGCTCCGCCGCCGACCCCTTCTGCCCCTCCGGCGCCGCGTCCACATACGGATCCCCCCTCCGTCTCCAGACCCATCTCCTCCCGGACGAAGCCGCCCACATCAATCTCGACTCCGGCTTCGGCCCGTGGCCATGGCTCGCCAACCGCATCGCCACCCCCTCCCGCCACCCCCGGATTTTAATTGACACTCAGTCACTTAACCCTCCATAACCCCTCGCCATTAACCAAAAATCCTCCATGAAACTTCCCGTCCTGCTCGCCGCCCTCGTCGGCTTCGCCACCCTCACCACCGTCTCCTCCGCCGCCACCCTCAGCTACTCCCTCACAGGCGGCGGCATCACCGGCACGTTCAACGGCACCCCGTTCACCGCCACCGGCTTCAGCATCACAGCCACCGGCGATACCTCCACCATCATCTCCGGTCTCCTCGACGGCACCGACCCTTCCTTCCTCATCCCCGTCTCCCCTGCCATCGAAATCTTCACGCTCGGCGGCGGCTCACTCACCGCCACCCTCCAACCCCCCACAGGCAAAACCTTGATGGCCGTAGCCGTCAGCTTCACAGGCAACGTCGGCCACGGCTTTGTCATCTTCGACTCGTTTGCCTCCCCCATCAACGCTGGCCTCGGTTCCTTCGCCCCGGGAACCTACTTCGGCAACCTCACCTCCCCAGACACCTTCCACGGCCAACTATCCGACGACACCACCACTTTCCCTTCCAGCGCCGGCCCCATCACCATAACCGTCCCACCAGCAACCAGCAGCACCTTCACCATCTCTGCCGTACCGGAACCAGCCTCCGCCGCGGCCACTCTCCTCTCCGCTCTCGCCGGCACCCTCCTCGTCTCCCGCCGCCGCCGCTCCTGAACCGGCCCTCTTTAGCTCCCCTCCCATCGCATCACCCAGGAGCAATCCTGCCCGTTCCGCCCCACCCGGCAGCCTCAACACGGCACCCGGATCATCCCGTCGTGCCCAGCCACTTCCTCCTCCCCAGCCACCGCACACCCCGGAATCAGCGCCCCGCCGCGGCACAGTTCCAGCTAGCAGGATGCATCAATTCCATCGCACCGCCCCAGCCCATTCCACCCCTCCCATGAGACTCCAATCCCTCTCCGCACTCACCGCCTCGCTCGCCTTCTTCACCCCCCTCTCATCCGAAGCCGCACTCGTCTCCTACACGCTCGGCCCAGGCGACGCCTCCGGCACTTTGTCCCGCGAAGCCCTGCCGACCCTCACCGTCACCGGCTTCACCATCACCGCCACCGCCGACACCAGCACCGTCCTCTCTGGCCTCCTCGGCGGCACGTACCCGATCAATTACAACCCGGTCGTCCCCACGATGGAAATCCAGACCACCGGTGGCACCCTCAGCTTCACCCTCCCCACCGTCGGAGCCTATTCATGGTACGCCATCGCCGGCAGCGGCACCACCACCTCCGTCCACGGGTTCTACCTCCTCAACGGCATCGGCGACGTGCCCCTCTCCGCAGCCTTCGTAACCAACGCTCCCGGTCCCTACTCCGACCTCGCCTCCCTCAACGTCTACAGCGGAACCGCCGGTGGCTATCTCATCAACCTCCCCAACAGCGAAGGCACGCTCAATCTCACCCCATCGGCAAACCCCGGCACCTTCACCATCTCTGCCGTACCGGAACCAGCCGCCGCCGCCGCCACTCTCCTCTCCTCCCTCGCCGGCATGCTCCTCATCTCCCGCCGCCGCCGCTCCTCCTGATCGCCCACCTCACCGGTTCCTCACTCCTCGCCCGGGTTCCCGCTCCCCAGCCACCACCGTGAATTCCGGCCCCTTGTAACGCCGACGCACCTCCGTGCCCACCCGCGTCACCTCGCCATCCACTACCGCTAGCTCGATCACTCCAAACCGAAACGTCCGGACCTCTCGCCTCACTAGCTCAATCCACGGTTCCTCACCGCGCATCGTTGTCGGAATCTTCATGCTTTTGGTCCCTTCTTTTCGTTCATCATAGCTCTCTTCCGCCGCTATCTCATCGGCCCCGGGAGTATCAGCGGCCTGCATCGTAATGCAGGCCGCTGCGGCGCCTTCCCCCCGGAGGAGCCAGAAGAGGTCTGTCCATCTGTCCCTCCCCACAACCGCACCGCCCCCCGCCCATTCTCCCGCCTTCCCTTTTCCCCAAAAACCCGCACTCTCCCCGCGTCATGCGCCCAGCCCTCCTTCTCGCCCCACTCCTCCTGCCCGGCTCACTCCTCGCCGCCGCCCCAGCACCCGCCCCCACCATCCTCGAAGGCGAATCCCTCAAAATCCTCCAGAAATCCGGCACCGCCGCCCCCCAGGACCTCAAACCCTACGGCGATGGCGCATGGAGCGGCAACGCCCACCTCTGGTGGACCGGCGCATCCCCCGGCGATGTCCTCGAACTCGCCCTCCCCATCCCCGCCACAGACACCTACCACCTCGCCGCCGGCCTCACCAAAGCCATCGACTACGGCATCTTCGAATTCTCCCTCGACGGCCAGCCGCTCGCAGGCCCCATCGACTGCTTCAACAACGGCGTCATCCACACCGGCACCATCCCCCTCGGCAAACCCGTCGCCCTCACCGCAGGCGAACACCGCCTCGCCATCCGCGTCACCGCCGCCAACCCCGCCGCCCTCAAAGGCTACATGCTCGGCCTCGACTACCTCGTCGCCGCCCCCGCCTCCTCAGGCCCAGTCACCTCTCTCGGCCCCAAACTCCGCCCCGCCAACCCTCCCGTCCCCGCCAACCCCCAACCCCTCAAAACCGGCAACGCCGACACCGCCCCCGCCCTCTCTCCCGCCGCACAGCTCGCCACGTTCTCCCTCCCCGACGGCTTCATCATCGAACTCGTCGCCAGCGAGGAATCCGGGCTCCCCAAACCCGTCATGGCCACCTTCGACGACCACGGCAGGCTCTGGTCCCTCACCGCCACCGCCTACCCTCGCGACCAGGACCCCGGCGTCTGGGACCAACCCGGCCCCGACCGCATCGTCGTCATCGACCAACCCCTCACCCCCGGCCCTCACAAGGTCCGCACCTTCGCCGACGGCATGGTCATGCCCATGTCCGTCCTCCCCCACCGGAACGGCGCCTTCGTCGCCCAGGGCCCCGAAATCCTCTTCCTCGACGATACTAACAACGACGGCCGCGCCGATTCCCGCAAATCCCTCGTCAAAGGCTTCGGCATCCAGGACACCCACACGCTCCCCCACCAGCTCACACGCATGCCCGGGAACCGCATCGTCTATTCCCAGGGCGTCCTCAATAACGGCCGCATCACCGACGCCTCCGGCCGCGCCTTCGACTTCAACAAAACCCTCATCGCCTCCATGAAACCAGACGGCTCCGACACCCGCATCATCGGAGCCGGCCTCAACAACATCTGGGCATGGGCCCACTCACGCACCGGCCGCGTCTTCTTCCACGAAGCCAATGACCTCGGCTACAGCGTCGTCCCCTTCGAAGAAGACTCCTCCTACCCTAGCTTCATCGACACCCGGCTCCACCCCGACACCCCCATCCACCCTCCCACCGCCGAAGGCCTCAACCTCGGCGGCACCGGCTTCTCAGGCATGGCCTTCGCCGACGACCGCTCCGGCTCCTTTCCCGCCCCGTGGCAGGGGCTCCTCTGCATCGCCAATCCCATCCTCGGAAAAATCCACGCCGTCCGCGCTTCCCTCAACCCTAACGGTGTCTGGAAATTCGAGAAATCCACCGACCTCGTCTCCTCCGCAGACCCCATGTTCCGCCCCGTCGCCATCACCTTCGGCCCCGACGGCTGTCTCTATATCACCGACTGGTACAACCGCATCATCTCCCATAACGAAATCGCCCGCGACCACCCCGCACGCGATAAAACCCACGGCCGCATCTGGCGCGTCCGCCACACCTCCCAATCCCGCCGCACCGCCCCCGACATCGCCGCCCTCCCCTCAGCCGATCTCCCCGCACGTCTCCGCGCCGACAACACATGGGAAATGCGCGCCGCATGGCACCAGATCGCCGACCGCAACGCCACCGAAACCATCCCCGCCCTCTCTGCCATCCTAACTGACCCCTCCACCCCCGACGACACCCGCATCCACACGCTCTGGGCCCTCGAAGAACTCGGCCACTTCAACCCTGACATCTGGTCATCCCTCCTCGCCCACGCCTCCCCCGACGTCCGCCGCGAAGCCGTCCGCGCCCTCTCCTCCCTCCGCGTCCCCGAAGACACCATCTTCTCTCTCCTCCAACCCCTCGCCGACGAACCTTCATGGTCCGTCCGCTACGAAATCCTCCGCTGCTTCCGCCGCGCCCCCGGCCCAGTCAATCCCACCCACATCGCATGGCTCCAGCGCTGGTCCTCCACCCCAGCCCCCACCACTAAAGTCAACGGCTGGAACGGTTCCTACCTCGCCCTCGGCGGACCCTACGAACACGCCTTCATGGCCTTCCTCCTCAACCTCGCCTCCACCAAATCCGCCCCCGCACTCGTCGCCGAATCCCCATGGGACAAAACCATCGACTCAGTACCCCCACCCGACGCCGACTCCACCGCCAGAACCAACGCCCGCATCGCCACCATCAAAGCCGCCCTCCCCTCAGCCTCCCCAGAAGCCGGCCAACCCCTCGTCTCCTCCATCTGCCTCACCTGCCACGCCATCGCAGGCAAAGGCGTCGGCTTCGCCCCACCTCTCGACGGCTCCTCCAAACGCGACCTCGACGGCCTCCTCACCGCCATCCTCGCCCCGGACGCCGCCACCGAACACGTCTTCCGCCTCTACCGCATCACCCGCAAGGACGGCTCCACCATCGAGGGCTTCAAACGCGCCGAAACCGCCCGCGAAATCACCATCGTCCTCATGGGCGGCGCTTCCTCCTCCATCCCCATCGCCGACATCAAATCCGCCGGCTACATCAACGGAAAATCCGTCATGCCCAACCTCGCCGCCGCCATGCCCGACGCCGACGTCGCCGCCATCGTCAAATTCCTCCAATCCGTCAAGTAACCCCCTCCGTCTCCCCCCCATTCATCCCAAGTCCCACGGGGGGGCGGGTCGCCCCGCACGGCAGTCTGTCCCCGGACGCCGTCAAAACGATTCCCGCTCCCCCAAGGGAAGTAATCCCCTAGTCATCAAAAACTTAGCCGTCAAATATTAAAGATTGCCAAATCCCTCACCCAAGCACCTTCCCGCGCCCCCCCCCACAAATAGAGGTAGTCAAATCCCACATCACCCCCGCACACGACGCACCCACTTGGCTTCCGCCATTCCTCTCTCCCATTCCCTCTACTTTCCCACCCCTCCGCACCCCCTCAAGGGCGCGGATTCTTTTTGCCATCCCCTCCCTCCCCAGCGTCCCAGCCCAGTGATCCGACCAATCGTTCTCTCCTCCACCCCTCAGTTGAGAGGGTAGCCCATTCTTCTTTTTAGGACAATACATCAACCACTGATCATCCTCCTGTTTCCTCCGAAAAAAGACCACTCGACATACCTATAATCAGGTACTTCACGCCAGTACTCCATTAAGCAATCACTGTTGCACCCCCCCTTCACCCGAATCATCAACTGGACTGTCATCCCTGAATCCAATCAAAACTCGCGAAACATCTTCGGCCTCGGTCGTCCCCAATACCAGCACCGGACCACTCACCACCTCCCTGACGTCCTCCACCTCGTCTGTCGCCGTCTCAATTGCCCGCTACCGCACGGAATTCTACGTCTAACCAATCGTAAACTTCAATGTTTGCGCCCTTCATTACCGCCTTTCCTCCCTGTACATCCATCATGACCTTCCGCTCCCTCCTTCCACTGATCGCCGCAGCGGCCATCATGCCCCCCGCCTCTCTCCACGCCGCCACCGTCATCTACTCCTTCACCGGCAAAGATGCCACAGGCTCCCTCAATGGCGTCCCCTTCACCGCCAAAAGCTTCTCCATCACCTCCACCGCCAGCACCAGCAACGTTTACCATCTCCCGGATTCCGGCCTCTACCTCGATATCCAGGCCGTCAGAGTTCAACCCATCATCGAACTCGTCACCAATATCGGATCCTTCAAACTCACTCTCCCTTCCTCCGAATCCTTCTCGCCAACCATCCAATCCGCCAACTACGACGGCAGAACCCCTTTCTACTCCCTCATCCTCTCCGCTCCCAACCCGGCCGCCCTCGAAAAAGTCTCCGAACTCCTCGGTCTCGATCCAAAACTCTTCGAGAAAAATAAGGACCTCTTCTACACCGTCGCCAGCTTCTTCACCAAGGACAAGGACCTCAACATTCCTCAGTTCGCAGAAAAATACCCGGAACTCTACCTCAGACTCTCCACTCTGTCCGAAAAGGAACCAGACGTCTTCAAGCAGATCGTCACAACCTTCAACGATTACCCCGGCTCCCCAGCCGCCGCCCTCAAGAAGGTCTCTGAACTCCTCGGCATCGATCCAAGCCTCTTCGATAAAGATACCAGCCTCTCCTCCACCGTCGCCAGCTTCTTCACCAAAGACCCAGCCCTCAAATACTCGGAATTAGCAGAAAAATACCCGGACCTTTTCCAGAAGCTCGCCTCCCTCTCCGACAAAGACCCCGCTCTCTTCGAGCAAATCGTCAAAACCTTCGAGGAATATCCCGACGCCTTCATCTCAACCCTCGAACTCGCTTCCAATTCAGAGGAACTCATCAACCTCCGTTCCCCAGGCGAATCCAACGGGCTCTGGACCGACCAATTCTCGTTCAGCACCGAAACCTCCATGGGCGACTTGTCCTTCTCCCTCGATGGCCCTTCCTTCGAAGCCAACTTCGGTGTCGAGGTCTTCGACGATCCACTAGGCCCAGGCCCAGCTGGCCCAGCCGGCCCATCTCCCGTCCCAGAGCCCGCCACCGCCACCTCCTCACTCCTCCTCTCCCTCACAGGCCTCTCGCTCGTCTCCAGACGCCGCCGCCACAAGGCCTGACACTTTCCTGGATCCCCCGAGAATCCCCTTTACCCTCATCCGCGCCCCGTCAAAAGGGCGCGGATTCTTTTTGCCCGCCTCCTCATCCCCTCACACCCCGCCTCCCCCCATTCCCTTGCCATCCATTCCCTTGCCATTCCACCCTCTCACACCAACCAGCCCCCACTCCCACCCCCTCAATTGTGAGGTTTGTAATGGGAAACCTCCGATTTTATAACCTTCTATTTGAATAGAAAACCGCTTTTTATACCAACAACCAGGTATTCCCCTCTAATGCCTGTTTCAACAATTCTCATTGCATCCCGCCATCACCCGATCAACACACTGACCGCTCGTCCGAATCATAAACCATCGTGGCCAATGAAACACCTCCGGCAACTCCTCATCCTCGCAGCCGCCACCATCTCCCTATCTAATTCCACCGACGCTGCAGTCGTCTCATACACGTTCGCCGGCGGCCCCATCTCCGGCACCCTTGGCGGCATGGCATTCACCGCCACCAGCTTCACCTTCACCGCAATCGGCAACACCGCCGACCTCGAAACCATCCCTGATTGGTTCGGTCGCACCGCCGCAGTCATCCCCGTTACGGCCTCCGTCGTGATCAATACCACCGCAGGTCCGCTCACCGCGAACCTGAACTCCCCCACGTCACAGATCGCCGTCGCCAGCGTGGACTACGGGGGCAATTACGCCCAATCCATCGTGGAATACGATGCCTGGATCGCCTACGAAGGCACCCACACAACACTTATCCCAAGCTCCGGCTTCAGCGACCTCAACACATTCGACACATTCTCGGGATCTCTCTATAATCTGACTCCACTGACCACGGACGAAGGCACGCTCGTTCTCGAACTTTCCGGCGACGCCGGCACCTTCACCGTCGGCCCAGTCCCCGAACTAGGCCCCTCCCCAGTCCCCGAACCCGCCACCGCCGCATCCTCCCTCCTCCTCTCCCTCGCAGGCCTCTCCCTCATCTCCCGCCGCAATCGCAAGGCCTGACCCCTCCCTCACCACCTAATCCCCTTCCCAGCATCCGCGCCCCCTCAAAAGGGCGCGGATTCTTTTTTCCCCTCACAAACTCCGTACCCACGCCAGCAACTGCGCCGCCGACCGCGCCCCGGACGCCTGCCCCGCCACCCGACCCCCGCGCAGCACCACAAACGCCGGAATCCCCTGAATCCGGAACGGAGCCGCCAGCTCCGGCTGCTCGTCCGTATTCACCTTCACAAACAACATCTCGCCCGCCGCCAGCCGCGCCGCCGCCGCAAACTCCGGTGCCATCATCCGACACGGCCCGCACCACGGTGCCCAGAAATCAATCACCACCGGCAACGGACAATCCCGACTCAACGCCCCGAACGCCATCTCACTCTCCATCACCACCGGCAGCGCCACCCGCGGCAACTCCCCCTTGCACCCGCCACACCGACCCCGCGCACCCAGCTTCCCGTACACCATCCGATTCGCCGTCCCGCACGCCGGACAATCAAGAATCACTCCGCGCTCATCGCCACTCAAAGTCTCACTCATCCCCCCACCCAAGCACGCCCCCCGCACCCCTGCGAACGATTTCCCCCGTCCCCCCTGCCATCCATCCCCCCCCGCCAACCCTCCCCTCTCCCCACCCCCCCAAGAGGTCTGTCCAATTGCCCACGTCGCACCCAAGAGGTCTGTCTCATACTCCACGCGCTTCCCAAGAGGTCTGTCCAATTGCGCAAACCCCGGCTCCCCACCTGCCCGGCTCCCCCGATAACCTCGCCTCAAGACCCTTCCCTCATTCCGCGCTACCCAAGAGGTCTGTCTCATAATCCACGCGCTTCCCAAGAGGTCTGTCCAATTGCGCAAACCCCGGCTCCCCACCTGCCCGGCTCCCCCGACAACGCCTCCTCAAGGCCCGTCCCTTGTTCCGCGCGCACAAGAGCCCTGCCTTCTTGCCCGCTCCACCCCCGCCCACACCCCCGTTCCCCCAAGCTTTAAGTTTGCGGCCCCACCCTTCCGCCCCTTAATCTCGCCCATGACCTGCGAGTTCCCGATCCCCCTCAAGATCCTCTGGCCGCTGACGTGCTTCGCGTTCGCCTTCGGCTGCTGCGTCGGGTCCTACCTCAACGTCGTCATCTACCGGCTCCCGCTCGGCATGAAAACCTCGGAACCCAAGCGTTCCTTCTGCCCGCACTGCAGATACCAGATCCCCCTCTGGCACAATATCCCCATCTTCTCATGGCTCATCCTCTTGGGCCGCTGCGCCAACTGCCGAGCCCGCATCTCCCCGCGCTACCTCATGGTCGAACTCCTCACCGGCGTCCTCTTCGTCGCCGCCCTCTGGCACGTCGGCTTCGACTGGAAAGTCTTCGCCGCGTGGACCTTCCTCGCCCTCTGCGTCGCCGGTTCCTACATCGACATCGATCACCAGATCCTCCCCCACGAAATCACATGGGGCGGAGCCGCCGCCGGTCTCGTCGCCTCAGCCCTCGTCCCCAACCTCATCGTCGAGGGCCCATGGTGGCACAATCTCCTCCACTCCCTCGGCGCCTCCGCCCTCGGCTATGCCCTCATCTACCTCATCATCCAGCTCGGCAAAGCCGCCATGGGCAGGCTCCGCATGAAATTCGAGCAGCCGGAACCATGGTCCATCACCCAGCCCGACGGCACCGAAGAACCAGTCTTCTCCATCAACGGCGGCGACACCCTCTGGGGCGACATCTTCAGCCGCCCCGCCGACCGCCTCATCATCTCCGCCCCCTCCGTCCGCTTCGACGACCAATCCTTCGAAAACGCCTCCCTGACCTTCTCCGACACCCACATCTCCATCACCTCCCCAGCCGCCACGGAACCCGTCTCCATCTCCATGGAATCCGTCAAGGCCATCACCGGCACCGCCACCGCCGTCGATCAGCCCCGCGAAGCCATGGGCTTCGGCGACGCCAACTGGATGGCCTGCGTCGGCGCCTTCCTCGGCTGGAAAGCCGTCATCTTCACCATCTTCGCAGGAGCCATCATCGGCTCCGTCATCTCCCTCACCATGATCCTCTTCCGCCGCCGCGAATGGGCCGCCAATATCCCCTTCGGTCCCTACCTCGCCGCCGGCAGCATCGTCTGGCTCTTCGCCGGCCACCGTCTCCTCTCATGGTTCATCACCTTCAGCGGCCACGGCCCGCCCACCACCATCGAAATGTAATCACCCCGCCACAACACACCGCATCACCCGCCCGTAATCCGGCCACCGCCCGTCCTTCGGCCC
>JAIXPK010000438.1 GCA_027486335.1 Verrucomicrobiaceae bacterium
AGCATCATGCCAGGGAAGGTGAATCCGACGCAGAGCGAGGCGATGACGATGGTGGCGGTGCAGGTGATGGGCAACGATGCGGCGATCGGGTTTGCGGCGAGTCAGGGGAATTTCGAACTGAACGTGTTCAATCCGGTGATGATCCACAATTTCCTGCACAGTGTGACGCTGCTGAGTGCCACGATGCGGAGTTTTGCGGATCACTGTCTGGAAGGTCTGACGGTGAACCGGGACAAGGTGGACAGCTATGTGAATAACAGCCTGATGCTGGTGACCGCGCTCAATCAGCACATTGGCTATGACAAGGCGGCGGCGATTGCGAAGAAGGGTCACAAGGAAGGCCTGAGCCTGCGGGAAGCGGCGGTGGCTTCGGGATACCTGACGGGAGAGCAGTTCGACGAATGGGTGGTGGCGGAGCGGATGACGCGGCCGTGAGTGTTAGGGAGTGCCGCCGGCGGGGTGCCGGCGGCACGGGGGGGATGGGAAGTGAGAAGTGTAAAGGGTGAAGTGGGGATGGGATTTGGTGGCCGGCGGTTGTGAACCGCAGATGGAGGGGATGGGTGCAGATGGGGGTTGGTAGAGGGGGGCGGGCACTTGGGCAGGTCTGGATGGCGTTAAGATTAGGAGTTAGGGATGCAAGGGTGTGCGGCGTTCCTACAGAACGCCGGGCTCGGGCGGGGTGGTGCCCGGAGCGATGCTCTGGGCTGGCATACGGTGTCCCGTTTGGACACGGGTCGGAGGTGCGAAGGGCTGGTGGGGAGAAGGGGCTTGTGGGGTGAGCCTGCGAGTACGGAGCCTCGCGGTCCTGGGGCTTGGTCGGAGAGGGCGTGTTGGGGGCGCGCGCAGGCGCACTCCGTGCGCGGAGAGAGCTGTAATGCTGACAGCAGTCCAGAGCCTGCGGCTGCTTGTTCGGAGGGGGGCATAATTGGACAGACCTCTTCGCGATCCCGCGAGGGCATTGAGGGTCACAGGCAGGATGCCCGTGCCACTTTGCTTCAGAGCGATGCTCTGGACAGGCCTGTTCGAGGCGCGAAACAGAATGTGGTGGACGGGATTACGGGTCGATGCGTTTGTGGGGGGAACGATGATTGCGAAAGAGAGGAGAAGAAGGCTGTGGCGGCGGGGTGGTGTTTTGGCGTTGCTCCTGGCTGCGTACCCGTTGTGGGTGGTGGTGTTTACATGGAGCCATGTGCTGAGGTCGGATTTCGAGGGTGGCAAGAATGGCAAGCTGGATGCATATCGTCATGCGCTGGCGAGTGCGACGGTGTCTTACAGCCTGGGTGTCTGGGCGGTGGAGGTGACGACCTGGGTTTTCGAGTCGGGTGGTAAGGAATCGAACGAGATGGATGTTCACAACAACCGGATTGGGGCATTGATTGGTGCCAAGGCAGGGTCGTTTTCCGAGATCGAGCCGGCGGTTCGCGATGCGGTGGCGAAAGGAAGTGAATCGGCTGGGGACGCAGGCCAAATCACGTGGCTTCCGGCGAGCAAGTGGCGAGACCGCAAGTTGTGGTGAGGTGACGCCGGGTGGGGTTTAGCGGGGAGGTGAGGGAGTTGATGTAGCGGAAATGGCGGGAGGCGCGTATGATTGGGGTATGAAGGGAAACAGACTTACATTTCGGCGACTTGGACTGTTCCTGGGCGGGGTGCTGGCGTTCCCGTGCGGTGTGGCTGGGCAGTTTCTGGAATGGACGGCGTTTAATGATCAGATTGCGGGGAGTGGCACTGGGGTGAATGCGACGTCGTGGGGAGTGTTTGCGAATCCGAGCGGGGCGATGCGTCGTGTGACGACTGGGGAGGTGTTGCCAGTGGTGATGACGATCAGTCACAGTGGGGCGGTGAGTTCGTCGACGATGGGGGTGCCGGATGCGGGGACTCCTGCGGCGGTGGTGTTTGGCGGGCAGATTGAGTGGGGGAGTGTGGCTGGGGAGGGTGTGCAGCTGGGGACGACGGCGAGTGCGACGTGGGTGATCAGCGGATTGGATCCGGCGCGGCGGTACACGTTTTGGGGGACGAGTGTGCGTGGGGATGTGACGTATGGGAATCGATGGACGCGTGCGGAGTTGCAGGGGGCGGTGAGTTTTGTGAATGCGCATACGGTGGGTGTGGCGACGACGGCGACGGTGGGGGCGCTGACGGCGACGCAGGCGGCCTGGAATTCGGGGAACAACCGGGCGGGGGATATGGTGGGCTGGGATTTGATTGATCCCGGCAGCGATGGGGTGATTACGGTGGTGTGCCGGCGACATTCGGGGGCGTATCCTGCGGTGGCGGGGCAGGCGGCGGGGAACACGGAGACGCCGACGGTGGGGGGAGTGGGGTATGGGTTTCAGGCGATCCGGCTAGAGCAATGGAATCCGTTGACGCCGCCGCCTCCGGTAGCGGTGGCGGACGGGGTGACGGTGCACGCGGGGCGGAAGGTGAGGATTCCGGTGCTGGCGAATGACACTGGGTTGATTGGTGCGGTGACGGTGACGCTAGTGGATCCGCCGGCGGGAGGTCGGGCGGTGGTGGGAGCGGACGGGAGTGTTTTGTTTACGGCAGGGGAGACGGACGAGGTGTTGAGGTATCGGGTGAGGAATGCGGGCGGGGACTCGAATGTGGCGGCGGTGACGGTGACGGTGAGTCGGGCGCTGCGGATTGCGCCACGGGGATTCGTGGTTCCGGAGAATCCACCGGCGACGTCGTGGGCGCTCAATGCGGCGTTTGGGGGGCTGGGGTTCAGTCAGCCGGTGTGTCTGGCGTCGCCGCCGGGGGATGTGCGGCGGTTGTTTGTGTGCGAGAAGGGCGGGCGGCTGCGGGTGGTTCCTGACGTGACGGCGGCAGTGCCGGTTGCAGCGACGTTTCTGGATGTGGCGACGCTGCTGACGTCGCGAGGGGAGGCGCTGGTGACGAGCAGTGAGATGGGATTGCTAGGGGTGGCGTTTCATCCGGCGTATGCGGAGAACCGGCATTTTTATGTGTTTTATTCGGTGAGGAAAGCGGACGGGCTGAATTACGAGCGGGTGTCGCGGTTTACGACTGATCCGGCGGATGCGGGGCGAGCGCTGACGACATCGGAGCGGATACTCATTGAGCAGCGGGATGAGGCGACGAATCACAATGGAGGAGACCTGCATTTCGGGCCTGACGGGTATTTGTATGTGTCGCTTGGCGACGAAGGGAATCAGGATGATTCGCTGAACAATAGTCAGACCCTGACGAAGGATTTCTTTTCCGGGGTGTTGAGGATTGATGTGGATCGTCGGCCTGGGAATGTGGAGCCGAGTGCGCATCCGGCGGTGTTGCGGGATGGCGGGGTGGCGCGTTATGCGGTGCCGGTGGACAATCCGTGGGTGCACACCAGCCTTGGCGGGAGCTGGAACGGGGTATTCAACGGGGTGACGATCAGCAATCTGGCGACGGTGCGGACGGAGTTCTGGGCGACGGGGTTGCGCAATCCGTGGCGGATGTCGTTTGATCCGGCGACGGGGGAACTGTGGTGCGGTGATGTGGGCGGCAATCTGCGGGAGGAGGTGAACGTTTTAGTGCGCGGTGGGAATTACGGGTGGGCGTTCCGGGAGGGGACGGTGAACGGACCGAAGAGCGGGTCTGCGCCTGCGGGGTTTGCGTCGCTGGCTCCGTTGTATAACTATCAGCGGGGGACGGGGACGTTTCAGGGGAATTCGATCACGGGCGGGGTGGTTTACCGGGGGAGCCGGTTCGGGGCGCTGGAGGGGCTGTATGTGTTTGCGGATTATACGTCGGGGAATGTGTGGTCGCTGCGGCGGAACGGAGCGGCTGCGCCGACGGTGACGCGGATTGCAGGGGAAGGGGGGATTGTGGCGTTCGGGCGGGATCCGTCTAACGGGGATGTGCTGCTGGCGGACATTGACAACAATGTGATCCGGCGGCTGACGGCGGTGACGGTGGCGGGGAGTTATCCGGAGACATTGACGGCGACGGGGTTGTTTGCGGATCTGACGGATTTGTCGCCGCAGCCGGGATTGATGGCTTACGAGGTGAATCTGCCGTTCTGGAGTGATCATGCGAAGAAGCGGCGGTGGTTGGCGCTGCCGGGGTTGGATGCGCGGATGGGGTGGAGCCGGGATGGGGTGTGGACTTTTCCGGCGGGGACGATCTGGGTGAAGCACTTCGAGATGGAGATGGAGCGAGGGAATGCGGCGACGCGGCGGCGGCTGGAGACGAGGTTGCTAGTGCGGAATGCGGGTGGGGCGTACGGGGTGAGTTATCGGTGGAACGAGGCTGGCAGCGAGGCGTTTCTGGCTCCGGATGAAGGTGTGGATTTTCCGCTAGCGGTGACGGCGGGTGGACAGGCGGTGGTGCAGAACTGGCGGATACCGAGTCGCGCGGAGTGCATGGTGTGCCATACGGCGCAGGCTGGATTTGCGCTGTCTTCGGGGACGCGGCAGTTGAATCTTGAGGGGGACATCAACGGTTTCCGGGGGAATCAGATCGATGTGTTAGCGAGTGGCGGGTGTTTGTCCGGGAATCCTCCTGCTGGTGCGACGCTGCCGCGACATGCGCGTCCTGATGAGACGGCGGTGTCGCTGGAGGGTCGGGTGCGATCGTGGCTGGCGGTGAATTGCGGGTATTGCCACATGGCAGGGGGGACGGCTCCTGCGGGGTTTGATGTGAGTGCAGGGGTGCCGCTGGCGCTGACTGGGCTGTTGAATGGGGCGGCGGTGAACAATGGGGGAGACAGCCGCAACCGGCTGATTGTGCCTGGGAGCACGGCGAGGTCGGTGGTTTTCAACCGTGCGGCTGCGGCGGGTGGGTTCACGCGGATGCCGCCGATCGGGTCGACGGTGAGTGATCCTGACGGAATGGCGCTGCTGGCGGAATGGATCGGGCAGCGGCTGCCAGGGCGTGAGGATTATGCGGCGTGGCGGGCGGTGCGGTTTGAAGGGAGGCCGCAGGGGGATGGCGAGCCGGCGGCGGATCCGGATGGGGACGGTGTCGGGAACCGTGAGGAGTTTCTGGCGGGCACGCATCCGCTGGTGGCGTCGAGTCGGCCGGTGGTGACTGGAGAGGTGGGAGCGGATGGGGTGACGCTGCGGTTTGGAGTCCCGGAGAATCGTTCGTGGCAGTTGGAGTGTTCGGCGGAGCTGGGCGGGTGGCGATTGTGGGAGGGCGGTGCGAATCACGGATTGCCTGCGGCGGGTGGGCCGGCGGCGGTGAGGGTGCCGTATGCGTTGCCGCGGGAGTTTTTCCGTGTGAGGTTCATGGAGAACTGATAGGCGGAGGGGCTTGAGGTTCGAGTGCCCGCGGGAGTTTGGCATTTCGGGAATGTGAAGCGGCGGCGATGGGAGCGGTTCAGTGATATTCGAAGCGATTGGTGGAGAGCGGACTGGAGCCACTGTTGGAATGTCTTGCGGATCCGGAGTCAAGGTTTGCTCGACAAGGCGTTGGCTGGGTGGCACGATGGTGTCCATCATGAACCAGCCAGAGACTGTCGTCGTTTAGGATGGGCGGGCGGGCGGTGTTCTTGACTTAATGATCAGTAGAGAAAGCCAACATGTATTTACACATTCATTCCCGGCGTTCGCTTGCGGCAGCGTTGATTGCGATTACTGGACTTCGCGCCGTCGGTGAGGATCGGCCTGAGACGCCGGGTGTGTCGGGTGAGTCTGGTCCTGCGCGGGCATTTGGCGACCTTTTGGTCAAGACGTGCAACAGCGATGCACTGGAGTGGATTCCTGAGCAGAAGCGCCTGCTGGTTTCCGCGAAGGTGAATGGCAAGGACGCGAAGTTGAAGATTGATACGGGGGCGTTGGGAACGCTGCTGACCTTGAAGTCGGCCAAGGCGAGAGAGCTGCCGGTAATCGATTTCAATGCGACTTTCAGTGGCGTGGGCGGCACTGGGAAGGTCTACGGATCTCCGGTGCAGCGATTGCAGTTGGGGGGTTCAGTGGATCTTGCGGGACAAAGGGTGGCGGTGATCGACTTGCCGGTCCTTGAAGGGATCGACGGGTTGATTGGCGGCGATACGCTTTCCAGCACGAAGGCGATCATCGACTACCGGCAGCACAGGATGCATGTTCCCATGAAGGGTGCCGGTTTCGATCTTGAGAAGGCGGCTGTAGAGGCAGGCATGCTTGTGACCAAGCTGGAACGTGAAGGCAACTATGTGTTTCTGACGATGACGTGCGGGAAGGAGGCGATGCGATTGCTAGTTGATTCTGGAGCAACGAGGACGGTGATTGGAACCAAAGCGGCCGAACGGCTTAAGCTTGAGGTGAAGGAAAGTGCGGAGCGTGCGGTTGGAGCCGGCGGCAAAGCGATGGCGATTCAGTTTGCGAAAATAGACGTGCTAGCGGCTGGTAAGGCGGAGTTCCGAGACATTGAGTGTGCTGTGATGCCGCTGGATTACCTTGCTGGTTATTCGAAGGCTGGCATCGACGGGATACTGGGTGCCGATTGCCTTGCGGCATCGGGTGCGGTGCTTTCTGTTGCGGATTCGATGATGGTTCTGCCGGTGCAAGGTGTGGTGGTGTCGGCAGGTAATGAGGTGGGTGGAGGTCGGGGAGGAGCCCGGAGTAAGGATTGACGAGTTGGGGGTTGGGGGTGGCGAGCGCTCCCGGGGTTGGCGACTGAGGCTGAGTATGGGTGGGGTGGTTGGCGCGCGGGAGGCGCTGGGATTTGGTTCCGGCTGGGAGTGCGGAGGATCGTGGGTGAAGGTTTGCTCGACAAGGTGGCCTCGAGGTGCATGATGCAGAGCGCCATGAAACAACCAGAGGCTGTCGTCGTTCGATGTGAGCGTTACTTTTGGGAGTCCGGTGCGGGAGTTCTGCACGCTGGGATCTGCGAAGGTGAGCCGTGGCGGGTGGCGGGCCTGTTTTGGACGGCTAACAACTGAATGCCATTCACCATGCCGCTAAGCACAGACGTCCGATTGCCCAAGTCCGTGAAGCCGGTGTTTCCGCCCCGATGCGTTTACAGCGGTGATGCCAACCCTGACGCGGAGGTTGTGGTTCTGGCGAATTCGCAGAGTGCGATACTTTCTTTTCTGGCTCCGATTCTTCTGGTCTTCGGCTGGCGACGTGTTCGAGCGCCCATTTCGCGGAAGTATCGTGCCCGCTTTTATCTTCAGAGCTTCGGTCGGGACATGCTCATGATGGCATTTGCTGTTGTGGGCGTGTTTGTCTTCATGCCGATGTTTGGCGGAGGCACGCCATTCCGGAAGCTCAAGGTCGCTGGCCTTGTGTTGGCGGCGTTGAGTCCGTGGATTCTGTTCGAGGTTTTCTTTCCCCGACGCTTTGATGTCACTGCGCGGGGAGAGTGGATTGATTACGAGTTTGCCTCGGCAGAGTATGCGGTCGAGTTCGCGGCTCTCAACGAATCGGACGTGATCAGGATGCAGTGAGTGTCGGGTCTTGAATTCGTTTATTCTGTCGATGATTCCTCCGAATGCTGTGCACCCGCTGTCCCGTGCTGAGTGGCGGGAGTGGCTGATGGAGAACCACGATCGGTCCACGGGGGTGTGGCTGGTGAGTTTCAAGAAGGGCACGGGGAAGGCTCGATTTGATTACAATGATTCGGTGGAGGAGGCGCTGTGCTTTGGCTGGGTGGACAGCAAGCCGAACAAGCTTGACGAGGAGCGGTCGATGCTGTGGTTCGCGCCGCGGAAGCGGAAGACCGGGTGGTCGAGGCTCAACAAGGAGCGGGTGGAACGATTGGTTGAGGCTGGCTTGATGCAGCGTGCGGGTTTGGCGAAGGTTGAGGAGGCGAAGGCGGATGGCTCGTGGTGCTTATTGGATGAGGTTGAAGAGTTGGTCGTGCCGCAGGACCTTGGTGAGGCTCTGGCTGGGTTGCCACCTGCGGAGCAGAACTTCCGGGACTTTCCGAGGTCAGCGAAGCGGGGCATCCTTGAATGGGTGCTTCAGGCGAAGCGGCCGGAGACTCGTGCGGCACGAGTGCAGGAGACGGCGCGTCTGGCGCAGCTGAATGAGCGGGCGAATCAGTGGCGCGGGAAGGGGAAGGGCTAGTGGCGGATTGGTGGGTTGGCGGGATCGCCGGCGGCTGATTTCCGGCCAGCTGTTGGGTTTGTGTGGGGAGGGCGGACGGATGGGCAGGCGGCTTCGGCTTTCGTGGGTGTTCCATGGGACACAATTGGACAGGCCTCTTCGTCACGCTCGGAGGGGGTGCGCAATTGGACAGACCTCTTCGTCAGCGCGCAGGCGAAGACAGGAAGGCGCGAAGGGGAGTTGGGGCGGGAACGGAGAGCGGGCGTGGTGTTTCCCGGGGCGATGCCCGGGAAGGAATAGGGCGCCCTTTCAGGGCTCAGTGTGTTGGGCGGGTTAGACCCGGGGCGTTGCCCCGGGCTGCGTTAGGGGGCGCCGTTGGCGCAGTGGGGGGCGTGTTCGGAGGGGTGGCGCAATTGGACAGGCCTCTTCATCATGGAGGCGGCTGGCTGGAGTGGAGAGGGGGGGAGAGGGGTAAAAAAGGGCCGCCCGGACCTTTTTGGGGTCCGGGCGGCTGAGAGGGGTAAGGCTTTTGAGGGCCTTGTGGGGGTAGATTACATCATACCGCCCATGCCGCCGCCGTGGTCGTGACCGTGGCCGGCGTCAGCTTTCTTCTCTTCCGGGAGGTCGGTGATGAGACATTCGGTGGTGAGGAGGAGGCCGGAGATGGAAGCGGCGTTCTGGAGAGCGCTGCGGGTGACCTTGGTTGGGTCGACGACGCCGGAGGCGATGAGGTCTTCGAACTTGCCGGTGGCGACGTTGTAGCCTTCGCCACCTTTGCCGTTTTTGACGTGTTCGACGATGAGGGCTCCTTCGACGCCTGCGTTAGCGGCGAGCGTGCGGAGGGGAGCTTCGATGGCGCGGCGGACGATGTCAGCGCCGGTGGCTTCGTCACCCTTGAGCTTGAGGCCGTCGAGGGCCTTCTGAGCGCGGAGGAGAGCGGTACCGCCGCCGGGGACGATGCCTTCTTCGACGGCAGCGCGGGTGGCGTGGAGGGCGTCTTCGACGCGGGCCTTCTTTTCCTTCATTTCCGTTTCGGTGGCGGCACCGACGTGGATGACGGCGACGCCGCCGGCGAGCTTGGCGAGGCGCTCCTGGAGCTTTTCGCGATCATAGTCCGAGGTGGTTTCCTCGATCTGGCGCTTGAGCTGGGTGACGCGGCCCTGGATGGCGTCTTTCTTGCCGGCGCCTTCGACGATGATGGTGTTTTCCTTTTCGATGACGATGCGTTTGGCGCGACCGAGCTGGGTGACTTCGATGGATTCGAGTTTGAGGCCGAGGTCTTCGGTGATGCACTGGCCGCCGGTGAGGATGGCGATGTCTTCGAGCATGGCCTTACGTCGGTCACCGAAGCCTGGGGCTTTGACGGCGACGGCGTTGAGGGTGCCGCGGAGTTTGTTGACCACGAGGGTGGCGAGGGCTTCACCTTCGACGTCTTCGGCGATGATGAGGAGGGGTTTGCCGGACTTGGCGACCTTTTCGAGGAGTGGGAGCATGTCCTTGAGATTGGACACCTTCTTCTCGTGGATGAGGATGTAGGCGTTGTCGAGGGTGGCGGTCATGGCCTCTGGGTCCGTGACGAAGTACGGGGAGAGGTAGCCCTTATCGAACTGCATGCCTTCGACGACGTCGAGGGTGGTTTCGATGGATTTGGCTTCTTCGACGGTGATGGTGCCGTCCTTACCGACCTTGTCCATGGCGTCGGCGATGATTCTGCCGATTTCCTTGTCCCAGTTAGCGGAGACGGTGGCGACCTGAGCGATCTCCTTGGTGTCCTTGACTGGCTTGGAGATTTTGGCGAGTTCGGCGACGAGGCACTCGGTGGCCTTCATGATGCCGTTCTTGAGGTAGGTGGGGTTGGCACCTGCGGTGACGTTGCGGAGGCCTTCCTTGTAGATGGCTTCTGCGAGGACGGTGGCGGTGGTGGTACCATCACCGGCCATGTCGCTGGTCTTGCTGGAGACCTCGCGGACGAGCTGGGCGCCCATGTTTTCGAATGGGCAGGAGAGTTCGACTTCCTTGGCGACGGTGACGCCGTCCTTGGTGATGGTTGGGGAGCCGAATTTCTTGTCGAGGATGACATTGCGGCCGGCAGGCCCGAGGGTAGCCTTGACGGCCTTGGCGATTTTTTCGACGCCGCGCAGGAGGGCCTGACGGGCGGTTTCATCGAAGCTGAGTTGTTTAGCCATAATAGGAGATGTTCTGTTAGTTCAGGTTTTGGAGATTGAGAGGGGAGCGATGGCTCACTTCCTGACGATGCCGAGGATATCGGATTCGGAGATGATGAGGTGTTCTTCGCCGTCGACTTTGACTTCGGTGCCGCCGTATTTGGAGATGAGGACGGTGTCACCGGCTTTGACGGTGAATTCGATGGCCTTGCCGTTGTCGTCTTTGCCGCCGGTGCCGAGGGAGA
>JAIXPK010000234.1 GCA_027486335.1 Verrucomicrobiaceae bacterium
CTACCCGCTCCTCCACCACCTCTGGTTCCTCTGGTTCCTCTGCTGGATGTTCGCAGGCTTCGCCATCTGGACCGGCATCGCCAACCGAATCGGCTGGCACCAGAAACCACGGCCCGCCCTCGATTCTCCACAGCCCCTCCTCTGGCTCATCCCACTCACCGCCATCCCCGCATGGTTCATGGGCCGCGACTTCCCCTCCTTCGGCCCTGACACTTCCACCAGCCTCCTGCCACCTCTCCACCTCCTCGCCTACTACGGCGTCTTCTTCGCCTTCGGCGCTCTCTGGTTCGACAGCCGCGCCTCCACCCAGGGCATCGGCCGCCTCTGGAAAATCTCCCTGCCTCTCGCTCTCTTCCTCCTCCTCCCCGCCGGCCTCCACGCCACCTTCACCGCCCCCTCACGCCCCGCCGCCGTCCTCCTCCAGGTCGCCTACGCATGGATCATGTGCTCCGCCATGATCGGTCTCTTCCAGCACTTCGCCTCCAGCCAACGCCCATGGGTCCGCTACCTCTCCGACGCCTCCTACTGGATGTACCTCGCTCACCTCCCCCTCGTCCTCGCCGCCCAACTCCTCGTCCGCGACTGGCCCATGCCGCCCGTACCAAAATTCCTCTTCGTCTGCACCTCCGTCTTCATCATCCTCCTCGCCACCTACCACTCCCTCGTCCGCTACTCATGGATCGGTGCCCTCCTCAACTCCCGAAAATCCCGCCACGCTCCAGCACCGCAATCCTGATCCCCTCCCAACTGGCTCCCCTCTCCCTCCGGCCCATTCTGGATCTCCCTCCGCCTCTACTGGCCCAAAGACGACGCCCTCAACGGCTCATGGAAACAACCCCAGCTCGAGGCCGTCAAGTAACGCCTCCCCCTCCGCGATCACGTCCCGGACGCTTCCTGAGCCAGTCTTAATGTAAGTGGAATCCTCGTTCCGCCCATGCACTCTCCCCAATCCTGCCAAGGCTACCGCAACGCTCGTCTCCTCCAGCGCCGCAGCTTCCTCCAGATCGGTGCCCTCTCCGCCGCCGGTCTCTCCCTCGCCGACTTCTTCCGCCTCTCCGCACGCGCCGACCAGAAACACTACCAAAGCAGCGAAGGCAAAGCCAAAAGCGTCATCCACATCACCCTCGGCGGCGGCATGTCCGCTCAGGAAAGCTGGGACCCCAAACCCGAAGCCCCCCTCGAATACCGCGGCCCGCTCGGCGTCGTCAAAACCGCCCTCCCCGGCGTCGTCTTCAGCGAATCCCTCGCCAGCATGGCTAAGGTCGCCGACAAAATCACCGTCGTCCGCAGTCTCTCCGGCCGCGAAGCCGACCACGGCCGCGCCTCCTACACCATGTTCACGGGCTACCGCATGAGCCCTGCCCTCAAACACCCTAGCATCGGCAGCGTCGTCTCCCACGAATTCGGCCCTCGCAACAATCTCCCAGCCTACGTCTCCGTCCCAGACTCCCGCGAATTCGCCGGCACCGGCTACCTCAGCGCCAAATACGCCGCCTTCGGCGTCGGCAGCGACCCCGCTGGCAACCGCTTCAAGGTCCGCGACCTCTCCCTCCCCGAAGGCATCGACTCCGCCCGTCTCGACGCCCGCAAAGACATGCGCTCCGCCGTCGAAGACCACTTCCGCTCACTCGAAACCAACGCCGACGCCCTCGGCGCCATGGACGAATTCTACCAGCAGGCCTACACGCTCATCAGCGCCCCGGAAGCACGCGAAGCCTTCAACCTCTCCGCCGAATCCCCCGCAGCCATCGAGCGCTACGGCAAATCCACCGCAGGCATGCGCCTCCTCCTCGCCCGTCGTCTCGTCGCCGCCGGCGTCCGCTTCGTCACCGTCTCCTACGACGGCTGGGACCACCACTCCGGCATCGCCGACAGTATCAAAAAACAACTCCCGCCCCTCGACAAGGCCCTCGCCGCGCTCATCTCAGACCTCGACGAACAAGGTCTCCTCGACAGCACGCTCGTCCTCGTCACCTCCGAATTCGGCCGCACCCCCAAAATAAACAGCTCCGCAGGCCGCGACCACTTCGCACGCGTCTTCTCCACCATGCTCGCAGGCGGCGGCATCACCAAAGGCCACATCTTCGGCAGCACCGACGCCACCGCCTCCGAACCC
The DNA here is from genome assembly GCA_027486335.1 of Verrucomicrobiaceae bacterium. Lineage (GTDB taxonomy): Bacteria > Verrucomicrobiota > Verrucomicrobiia > Verrucomicrobiales > V1-33 > V1-33. Next base: position 2,117 of record JAIXPK010000234.1, read on the forward strand.
GATCTCAACCCGGTCACCGTCGAGGACGTCATGACCACCGTCTACCATCAGCTAGGCATCGTCGCCGACAAGGAACTCATGGCCCCAGGCAACCGCCCCATCGAAATCATCGACGGCGGCAAGCTCATCCGCGACATCATCGCCTGATCCCCTAACACCCACATCGCCATGCCCCGCTCCTCCCATGGGCATCGTCTCGTGCTGCCCGCTCTCGTCGCCGCCGTTTCCACTCTCGCAACCTCCCTCCAAGCCGCCCCCGTCTTCCCCGGCACCCCCGGCTTCGCCTCTCTCTGGCCCCGCGGCGCTCAGGCCGGCACCTCCGTCACCCTCGAAATCACCGGTCAGCAACTCATCAACCCCCGCTCCATCCTCGTCGTCTCCACCGACAAAATCCGCTGCACCGCCATCTCCCCATCCGCCCCTCCCACCGACTCCCGCGGCCGCAGCCGCGCCGAACCGAACTCCACTCTCTCCGCAACGCTCGAAATCGCACCCGACTGCCCGGTCGGTCTCCACGGGCTCCGCATCCTCACAGCCGCCGGCCTCTCCGACCTCCGCCTCCTCTCCGTCGGCCGTCTCCCCGAATCCACAGAAGCAGAACCTCGCGACGCCACGGCCGACTCCAACGGCTCCCCGGACCGCGCCGAACCACTCACTCTCCCCACCACGCTCAACGGTCAGCTCGCCCTGCTCTCCTCTGGCATGGAATCCGACTGCTTCCGTGTCACCCTCACCAAAGGCACCGTCTTCACCGCCGAACTCGAAGCCGCCCGCCTCAACCCCCAGGACCGCGACGACGGCTTCGAAGCCTCGCTCTCCATCACCTCCCCGGACGGTAAACCCCTCGTCTCATCCGGCCCCACTCCCTTCCTCCTAACCGACCCCTTCCTCTCCTTCACCGCCCCCGCCGACGGCTCCTACACCATCACCGTCGCCGCCGCCCTCCCACCCGACAGCTCCCGCCGCGTCCCCTACCGGCTCCACCTCTCCAACGCCCGCCGCCCCACCGCCATCTACCCTCCCGGCGGCAATCCCGGCACCCCACTCGAAGTCTCCCTCATCGGTCTCCCCGATGGCACCCCAGCCAGCGCTTCCCTGACTCTTCCCGCCGAATCCGGAACGCTCCCGTGGCTCGCCGACCCCCACACGCCTTCCCCTAACCTTCTCCGCGTCCTCCCCGGCCCCTCGGTCCTCGAATCCGAACCCAACAACTCCCCGGACGCCGCCACCCCAGTCCCCGACGCCTCCCTCCCGCCCTTCGCCGTCAACGGCATCCTCCAATCCAAAGGCGACTCGGACTCGTTCCGCTTCTCCGCCAAAAAGGACCTGCGTCTCAACATCCGCGCCTTCTCCCAGGCCCTCGGCTCACCCGCCGATCTCCGCCTCTCCATCGCCCCGGCCAACGGCAAGGGCACCGAACGCAGCGACGACTCCACCGACGATCTCCTCGGCCTCATCGACTCGGGCACCATCCGCGAAAAACTCGACCCCGCCCTCGCATGGAAGGCCCCCGCCGACGGCGACTACATCCTCACCATCTCCGACTCCCGCAGCATGGGCGGTCCCGACTTCGTCTACCGCGTCGAATGCACCGCCCCAACCGACGCTCTCCTCACCAGTCTCGCCTTCCCTGACAATCAGTCCCGAACCTCCCGCAGCACAGTCTCCGTCGCCCGCGGCAACCGGTTCCTCGCCATGATCACCACCAGCCCCGCCCCCGGCACCGACCCGCAGGGCGAATGGGAACTCCGCGCCGAAAACCTCCCGCCCGGCGTCCACATGCAAGCCGATCCGTTCCCCGCTTCCTCACGCCGCGTCCCCGTCATGTTCTCCGCCGACGCCGACGCCGCCGTCTCCGCCACCAGCATCCGTCTCCTCGCCGCCCCCCGCGGTCTCCCCACCCCGCCCGACGCCGCCTTCCGTCAGTCCATCCCGCTCGTCCTCCAGGGCAACGACGCCCTCACCCAATTCCTCCAGCCAGCCCTCTCCCTCGCCGTCGCCGACCCGCTCCCCTTCACTATCGAGGTCTCAACTCCTCCCGCCGCCCTATCCAAAGACGGCGAACTCGACCTCGACGTCTCCGTCACCCGCCTCGACGGCTTCAACCAGCCCATCGACATCCTCCTCGAACAACCTCCCCGCGGGGTCATCGGCCAGCAGGGGCTCTCCATCAACCCAGGCGTCTCCCGCACCACGTTCCGTCTCAGCGCCCGCAGCGACGCCGCCCCAGGCCATCACCGCGTCGCCCTCACCGCCCGAAACCGCGAGGGCGATAACCGCTCCGGAGCCGGCCGCATGTGGGCCGCTTCCACCTTCTTCCCGCTCGAAATCAGCGACCCGTGGCTCCGCATCAAATTCGCCCGCACCCGCATCGAACAAGGCCGCTCCACCACCCTCTCCGGCACCATCGAAAAACTCCGCGGTCTCCCCGCTCCCACCTCCGCCTCACTCATCCGTCTCCCCCGCGGCATCTCCCTAACGTCCCCGGTCTCCATCTCGGACTCTGGCACCGTCTCCTTCTCCATCTCCGCCGCACCCGACGCTCTCGTCGGCTCCTACTCCGGTCTCGCCTGCGAACTCTCCTCACAACTCGACGGCCGCTCCCTCAAACAAATCGCCGGCTACGGCTCCCTCCGCATCGACCC
>JAIXPK010000278.1 GCA_027486335.1 Verrucomicrobiaceae bacterium
TCGCTGCTGCGGAGTATACCGGAGGAACGGTATGATGAGGCGCGGCAGTTGTTCCGGCGGTTGCAGCGGGAGTGGCAGATTCCGCTGGAGGTGGCGAATGACGGCGATGTGACGGCGCTGGCTGGGGCGATGTCGCTTGGGGAGAGCGGGGTGCTGGGGATTGCGATGGGGTCGAGCGAGGCGGCGGGTTATCTGGACATGAACGGGCAGATGACCGGGTGGCTGAGTGAGCTGGCGTTTGCGCCGGTGGACATGAATCCTGAGGCGGCGGTGGAGGAATGGTCAGGCGACCGCGGGGTGGGGGCGCTGTATTTTTCGCAGCAGGCGGTGAACAAGCTGCTGCCGGCGGCGGGGATTGAGTTGCCGGAGGGGATGGGGTTGCCGGAGCGGCTGAAGGAAGTGCAGGCGCTGATGGGGGCTGGGGATTTGCGGGCGGCGGCGATTTACGAGACGATCGGGGTGTATCTGGGGTATGCGATCGGGTCCTATGCGGAGTTTTATGATTTCCGGCATCTGCTGATACTGGGGCGGGTGACGACTGGGCCTGGTGGGGACATTATACTGGCGAAGGCGAAGGAAGTGTGTGCGGAGGAGTTTCCGGAGCTGGCGGGTCGGGTGAGTGTGCAGTTGCCTGATGAGAAGAGCCGCCGGGTGGGTCAGGCGGTGGCGGCGGCGAGCCTGCCGGCGATTTTGTGAACCTTGAATGACGACGACTTATGGATTTTCAACTTACTACGGCGCGAGTATTCATTCCTGATGGCAAGCCTGAGAGCGAGGCGCTGGCGCGCGTGACGCATCTTGGGGTGGGGGCGCATCAGGACGATCTGGAGTTCATGGCGCTGCATGGGATTCTGGCGTGTTTTCATGCCGGGGACCGGTGGTTCGGGGGGGTGACGTGCACGAATGGCGGGGGGAGTTCGCGGACTGGGGATTACGCGCGGTTTTCGGACGAGGAGATGATGGAAGTTAGGCGTGTGGAGCAGGAGACGGCGGCGGTGACTGGGCGGTACGGGGCGATGATCCAGCTGGATTATCCGAGCAGTGCGGTGAAGAGCGCGGAGGATGGGCGGTTGCGGGAGGATCTGGTGCGGGTGCTGAAGGCGACGCGGCCGGAGTGTGTGTACACGCACAATCCTGCGGACAAGCATGACACGCATCTTGGAGTGCTGGTGGCGCTGGTGGAGGCGATCCGGAGCCTGCCTGCGGGGGAGCGGCCGCGGGCGTTGTACGGGTGCGAAGGGTGGCGGAATCTGGACTGGATGGATGACGGGGAGAAAGTGGTGCACGATGTTTCGGGGCATGAGAACATCGCGGCGGCGCTGAATGGGGTGTTTGATTCGCAGATTGCGGGTGGGAAACGTTATGATCTGGCGGTGGCGGGGCGGCGGCGAGCGAATGCGACGTTCTTCAATTCGCATGCGTCGGACACGGCGGAACTGGCGGAGTATGCGATGGATCTGACGCCGCTGATGGCGGATGACGGGCTGGACATACTGGAGTTCGTGCTGGGGAAGATTGCGAAGTTTGCGGAGGACGTGCGGGTTCGGCTAGGGAGGCGGCTGGGGCGCTGAGGGATGGGCGGTTTGGTTCCAAGGCATGAACCGAGGGTGAAAATGGAGGGGGGAGGGGAGAGAGCCGGGGTTGAAAATGAATGTTTGACAACAAAGCGGCATCGGGCCAAAGACGGTTTCCCCCGCGGGCATGTCCTGATCCGGCGGGAGTTCCCCCCAACCTACCGAAAACAACAACATGACTAAACTCGCTATCGCTCTTGTCAGCGCTGCTGTCGCTGGTTCTGCCTTTGCCGGCACGCCTGCTCCTGCCCCGGTTGCTCCTGTGGCTCCTGTGGCTGCGGTTCCTTCCGACCTGTCCTACAACCTCCTCGAAGTGGGCTGGCTCCACACGGAGTTCGACACCCCGGGTCTTGACTCGGCGGACGGCGTGGGTCTCTCGCTGAGCTACTCCCCCTTCCAGAACTTCTACCTCACCGCTGGTGGTGCGTGGAGTTCGGTGGACACGGCCCGTGACACGGCTGATCTGTGGGCTGCCAACGTTGGCATTGGTGGTTTCATTCCTGTGACCAGCAACATTCACTTCGTGACGGAAGTTGGCGCGGCCTTCTACGGCTTCGACAACAGCGCGGTTGGTTCGAATGATGATTCGAGCCTCTATGTGCGCCCGCACTTCCGTGGTCGCTGGGGTCGTTTTGAAGCCCATGCTGGTGCTGCCTGGTCGAACATCGACGTGACCAACGAGTGGGCTGGTTTTGGCCGCCTGTACTACGGGATCACTGACAACATCGACCTCGCTGGCGGTCTGAGCGCTGGTAAGGAAGAGATCACGTTCAACGTTGGTCTGCGTCTGCGCTACTGAGTTGATTCCGGGTTGACCCCGGAAACAGCTGAGAAAAATTCGAAGGGTCGGTGCCGCGAGGTGCCGGCCCTTTGTTTTTTGGTGTGGGGAGAGGGAGGGGTTTTTGGGGGTGAAGTTTTGAGGTGCGGACTGGTGATGGTGCGGGTATGGTGGAGGAGGATGAAAGTGCGGAAGGCCGCGAAGGATTTCCTGAATCAACCCCTGACCTGATCAACACGATGAAGATGCAAGTTCTGCTCACGGCTGTTGCCCTTGTGGGTGCGGCGATGCCTGTGCTGGCTGACAAGACGCACATTGAGCATGTGGCGTTTGCGAAGGGGAAGAGTTCGACCGTGATCAGCGGGAAGGTGAGCGGTGGGGACACGGCGCTTTACCGGGTCCATGCGAAGGCTGGGCAGTATTTGAGGCTGAGTCTGGTGCCTGACAAGGAGTCGGCGGATTTCAACGTTTATGTGCCTGGGCGAGGGCCTGGGGACGAGGCGTGGTTTGCGTCGGCGACGGCGGAGGCGGGGCGGAAGTTTACGGGGAAAGTGGAGAAGACTGGGGAGCAAACGGTGACGGTGTTTTTGAATCGGGCGGCGGGGCGGAAGGGGGCGACGGCGAATTTCAAGCTGCATGTGGGGGTGACGGACAAGCATCCGGGGGAGCATGCGGAGGAGAAGCCGGCGGGAGGGGAGGTGCCGCAGAAGGTGGTGGACGATTGTCTGGCGGCGCTGAGGAAGCAGATCGGGGACAAGAAGATGAAAGTGATCAGCAAGAAGCGCGGGGAGGCGTCGTTTGTGGTGGACGTGCAGGCTGAGGGTGTGGAGAAGCCATGGCGTTGTTTTCATGACGGCACCAAGTGCACGGGAACCGAGTACCAGGGGGAAGGATGAGGCGGCGCGGGGTGGTGCTGGTGCTGGGGGTTGGGCTGGCGCTTGCGGCGGGATTGTGCGGGGAGCCGGGGGTGCCGGTGTGGCCGGAGGGATTGGGGAAGGAACGGCGAGCGGTGCTGGAGAGAGCGCTGGCTTTTCTGAAGGCGAATCCTGAGGTGCCGTACAAGCTAGGGAGTGCGGATGCGAAGGGGATGGATTGTTCCGGGGCGATTTATTTTCTTTTCAAGGAGGTTGGGGTGGAATTGCCGCGGAGTGCGCATGGGCAGTATGAGTGGATGAAGCGGGAGGCAAAGCTTACGGAGGTTCCGGCGAGTGTGCGGAAGGCGGATGATCCGGTGTTTGCGAAGCTGGAGCCGGGAGATCTGGTGTTTTACGCGCACGACGGGCCGGAGGCTCCTGCGGAGGTTCGGGTGAGTCATGTGCACATGTACCTCGGGAAAGAGGCGGACGGCCATGGAATTATGATAGGGTCGAGCGAGGGACGGTCGTATCGCGGGAAGAAAGTGAATGGCTTCGGGATTACGGATTATCGGGTGCCAGCGGCGGGGTCGACGACGCGGGTGGTAGCGTACGGGATGGTGCCGATGGAGGCTGCCGGGGCGAAGCCGGAGGAAGCAAAGGGGCGCTAGTGAACCGGGAGAAGGTTGAGCGGGGTGCGGGCAGGGTCAGGGGAAGGTGCGGGTGATGCGGTAGAAGCGGCGGGTTGCGGAGGAGGAAGTGGAGTCTGTGAAGGTGGCGAGGTCGTTGGTGACTGAGGCTGTGAAGGGGGAGCCCTGGAGATTGGAGAGCCACGAGGAGAGGGAGGCGGACCATGCGATCTGGTAGGAGTAGCCCGCTTCCTGGGCGAAGGTGAGGGTGACGGCTCCGGAGGAAGGGTTGCGGGCGAGGGACGGTTTGGGGATTGCGAGGGCGTCGGTGCGGACGAGCCAGTCGTCGAAGAGCATGTAGTTGTCGCCGGCTTGAGGAGTTCCGGTGAGGGAAGTGCCGACGATCTGGAGTTGTGCGGCGATGGGGCCGAGGTTTCGGGTGCGGGAGCCGGAGTGGAAGGTGGTGTCGGCGAAGATGGAGATACCATCGAGGCTCATGGACCAGCGGTTGGTGCGGAAGTTGATGCGGAGTTCGAGTTGCTGGAGCGTGTCGTGGAGGAAGACGGCGTTGGTGTTGACGAGGTCGAAGCGGGACGTGGCGGTGTTCCATTGCGTCCGATAGATGATGCGGCGCGGGGATTGGGTGGCGGTGTCGATGGTGGAGTTGTCGAACTGGACGGTGGCGAGGAGCTGGAGGGATTGGTTATAGATGGCGAATTCGAAGTTGTCGCGGCGGGTGGTGATGCCTGAGGCTGAGGAGTCTTTGATGCCGACGAGGGAGCGGAAGGTGAGGATTTCCTCGTTGAGGGCGACGGGGTCGACGTTGACGTTGCGTCTGACGTTGACGGAGCGGCCGGCGGCGGCGGGAGTGGCAGTGGAATTGCCGCCGATAAAGGCGGCGTTGCCGATGCCGATGATGCCGTGGGTTGCTTCTGCGTCGACGCCTGACATTTTGAGACCGGAGAAGGCTGTGGAGCCTAGCCAGCTATCGGTGCCGATGATGGTGTCGTAGCCTGGGGTGAAGTTGTCGAAGCCGGTGTAGTAGAGTTCGCCGCCGAGGGCGGAGGCTGCGAAGGTGAAGAGAGCGAGAGAGCGGGAGATCACGTGATGGTGGAGACAGAGGGAGAAGGAGCTTGGATTCTACGTGACTGCGGCCTCGTTTGGCGATGATAAAAGGCGGTGAGGAGGTGCAAAAAAAGCGGCCCGGAGGACCGGGCCGCTTTTGCGGAATTGGGCTTGGGGATTGCCGGAGTCGGGTCTCCGGCAAAGTGGATCAGCGGCGGCCGCCTGGGGGTGGTGGCGGTGGGGGCGGGCCGTCGCCGCCTTTGTCGTCGTCGTCGTCGGCACCATCTGCGTCGTCGTCATCGTGCGGAGGGGGCGGGGAGCCTGCGTCGCCTGGTTTTGGCGGGTGTGGGGGGCGACCGGCGTCGCCACCGAGAGCGGCTAGGAATTCGGTGAGGCTGACGGAGTTGCTGGCGTCCTTGTCGAGGCGTGCGAGGATGGCGGCGGCGCGGGCGGCGTTCATGTGTGGCGCGGCGGCGAGTTCAGCGACTGTGAGGTCGCCGCTGTCGTCCTTGTCGAGTTCCTTGAAGCGTTTGGTGCGTTCTTCGACGATTTTGGCGCGGAGGGCTTCCTGGGCGGCGGCGCGTTCAGCGTCGCTGAGTTTGCCATCGCCGTCGGTGTCGAAGGGATTGGTTGGCTTAGGGCGGTTGGTGCCTGCGTCCTTCATGGCCTTGATGAAGGCCTGACGTTCTTCGACGGAGAGCTTGCCGTCTTTGTCGAGATCGTAGGGCTTGAGGATTTCCGGGAGTTCGCCGGTACCGAAAGCCTGGCGTTTTGGCGCGGTGGGTGCCTGAGCGAAGGCCGCGGTGACGGCGCTCGCGAGGACTGCGGAGAGCAGCGCGGGTTTGAGCAGTTTCATGATAGGGGTTCGGGTGTGGTTGTTTGGGATCGGATGGGCAGGGAGGCGAGGCCTTGGAAGCTTATCCGTTCGAGGGTTGAGACGGGTGGTGAGCGTGGTGGTTACACAAGGCGGGGAAGTTTTCCCTGTGTGGTGGTGGAAGGGGAAGGGATAAAAAAGGGCGGCCCGGGAGACCGGGCCGCCTTGAGAGTTGGAGAATTGGGGGACCTTAGAGTGGTCCTGAAGGGATTACCTTCCGTTAGGCGGGAAGGGAGGGAAAGGAGGCGTTGGGCGCACCGGCGGCGGGGTTGGAGGCGACGGCGGGGTTGGAGGGGTTGGGGTGACGCGAGGCGGCACTGGCGGAGTTGGTGGAACGGGAGGGAGCGGCGGGAGGTTAGGGATTTCGCCGCCGAGAGCGGCGAGGAATTCGGCGAGGCTGGCGGTGCCGCTGGAGTCCTTGTCGAGGCGGGCGAGGATGGCGGCGGCGCGGGCGGCGTTCATGTGTGGCGCGGCGGCGAGTTCAGTGGCGGTGAGGTCGCCACTGTCGTCCTTGTCGAGTTCCTTGAATCGCTTGGTGCGTTCCTCGATGATTCTGGCGCGGAGGGCTTCCTGAGCGGCGGCGCGTTCAGCGTCGCTGAGTTTGCCATCGCCGTCGGTGTCGAAGGGGTTGGTGGGTTTGGGGCGATTGGCGGCGGCGTCTTTCATGGCCTTGATGAAGGCCTGGCGTTCTTCGACGGAGAGTTTGCCGTCTTTGTCGAGATCGTAGGGTTTGAGGATTTCCGGGAGTTCACCGGTACCGAAGGCCTGGCGCTGGGGCGGGGTGGGGGCCTGGGCGAGGGCGGAAGAGACCGCTGCGGCGAGGACGGCCGAGACTAGGGATGGTTTGAGGAGTTTCATGAGATGGGAGGGCTGGGGCGATTGGGGTTGGGGAGAAGGATGGGTGAAGGGGATGCTGGAACGCAATCCAAAAGTAGAGACGGCGGGCTGGCGTGGTGGTTACAAGGGGTGAAAATTTCTGGTTGGGGAGGCGGAGGGAGGGGAGGGGAGGGGAGCTTGTGAAAAATTTCACAAATTCGCCTTGCCGCTCGGGAGGCCCGGCGAATAATCGAGGATCGGTAGAAGTACCGCACACATCCGACCACATGGATTGGTTTCTTGTCCTTTCGTCCCTGATCAAAATTTCCGGGTTCACGTTTCTCGTGATACTGCCGTTCGTGGCGCTGTCGTCGCTGGCGGAGCGGAAGGTGAGTGCGTACATACAGGATCGGGTGGGGCCGAACCGGGTTGGGGTGCCGCTGACGATTTTCGGGGCGAAGAAGGATTTTCCGTTGTTCGGGCTGATTCAACCATTGGCTGACGGGTTGAAGTTCATTTTGAAGGAGGATCTGACGCCGAAGCATGTGCGGAAGTTTTATTTCTGGCTGGCTCCGGCGCTGACGATGGTGCCTGCGCTGCTGACGTGTGCGGTGATTCCGTTCGGGAGTTACCTGAACATTGGGGGGCGGGAGGTGAAGATGGTGATTGCCGATCTGAACGTGGGGCCGCTGTTCACCTTTGCGATCGCGAGCCTTGGAGTGTATGGGATTGTGCTGGCTGGGTGGGCGTCGAATTCGAAGTATCCGTTTCTGGGTGGGGTGCGGAGCAGCAGCCAGATGATTTCGTATGAGATTGCGCTGGGGTTGTCGGTGGTGCCTGTGCTGATGGTGTTTCAGGAGTTGAATCTGGGAATGATTGTGGAGGAGCAGGACAAGAACGGTTGGTTGCTGCTGCCGCTGTGGGGTGAGGGGTTGTCGTGGCAGCGGTGGGCACTGCTGTTGCCGATGGGGATCTCGTTTGTGGTGTTCACGATTGCGATGTTTGCGGAGACGAACCGGATGCCGTTTGACCTGCCGGAGTGCGAGACGGAGTTGGTGGCTGGTTATCACACGGAGTATTCGTCGATGAAGTTTGCGATGTTTTTCCTCGGGGAGTATGCGGCGATGATTATTGGGAGCGGGTTGATCGTGACGTTGTTTCTGGGTGGGTGGTCGATTCCATTTCTGCCGACGGCGGAGCTGGCGAAGACGACGTGGTGGATGGGTTTTCTGCACATGGGCTGTTTTCTGACGAAGGTGGCGGCGTTCATCTTTTTCTTCATGTGGGTGCGGTGGACCCTGCCGCGGTTCCGGTTTGACCAGCTGATGCGATTGGGCTGGGTATTTTTCTTCGAGCTGGCGCTCGCGAATGTTTTTCTGACTGCGCTGATCCTGATGATCGTCAAACGCTGACGGCACTTACA
>JAIXPK010000288.1 GCA_027486335.1 Verrucomicrobiaceae bacterium
CATTGCAACGGGCGGCATTGATGGTGTGCCAGATGGGCGCGGGCCGGTCCTGTCGAAGGCACGAGCCGAAGCCGAGCGTGGTGACAGCAAGGTCCGGCCGGCTTGAGACCCGATCCGGATTGGCTGCGTCGACCGCGTTGGTTTCTGCGGCGATGAGAGCGCTCCAATGGAGGGAGGCGAGCGTAATGGACGTGAGCAGAAGATTCACAGGAGGCAAGGGTGGCGCGGCGGTATGCTGCTGGTCGACTATGTGGCTGGGCATTGCTGGTTGCAAGGTTAGCTTGGGTGAAGGCACTTTCCGTTATCTGCTACTGTGCAGCATCGTGACTGCGACGATGCCTGCGGCGCGCCCGGTAAGACTGCATCATATTCCGTGAGCGTATCCGGGAGGATCAACGGTAGTACGCCGGGACTGATTGGTTGAATTCTTTGAGTCTCCATGTCGGGCAACGACGTGTTCAGAGGAGGGCCACCCGCACAATCATCACCGGCTGGCAGCGACGACCTTTGCAAAAGACCCGACCCGACCCGTTGGAGTTCAGATATCAGGATAGCGACCCTTCAAGACCGCCCGGTGTCCCCCCCCCTCTTCGCCCCCAACGAAGTGAAATTTAATGGTAGCCAAACAATCGGGGGTTTGTGTAGTCTCGCCGCCCTCCCCCCCATTCCCCCATGCTCCGACACCCTATTTCCCTGCCGCCTGCGGCACTCACGCTCCTTGTTTTCGCGGCATTGCCCGCTCGTGCCCAGGTCACCTATATCAAGGAGAACAACACGACCAACCTCAACAATGCGGCCGCCTGGGTGGTGGATGACGGGGCGGGCAATTTTTTCACTCCGGGAACTGCGCCAACGAATGTGACCAACTCCCCTGACACATGGTTCTGGGGCAACCGGATAGTCAGCGGGCCGAACACCGTCAACCTTGGCAACAACATCGGCACACTTCGGGTGAAGGTGGAGAACCCCGCCGGAAACGTGACCATTGGCGGCAACAACACGATGACCATAGCGACCGGCGGGTCTATCGACCTGAGTAGCGCCACTGTGGACCTCACGCTCAACAACGGCTTCACGCGCATCGGTGTCGCCGCGGGGAATTATACGGTCAAAACCGCCGCTGGGCGCACCGTCACGTTCAATGGCACGCTGAATGCCCGCCTCGCCAACGCTGCGAACAAAGCCATCTTCGAGGGGCCGGGCAGAGCGGTGGTGAACGGAGACTATCAGCCTGCCAGTTGCGATGTCACCGGCGGCACGGTGCTCTTCGCCCGCTCCAGCGGCAACAGCGTCGCGGCCGGCGGCACTTTCTCGATCTACGGCGGCACCTTGCTTGCGGGAAACGTCAGTGGCTCCGCCACGGGGACGACTCCGGTGAATGCCAGCGGTGGCGCAGTCGGCGGCACGGGCATCATGAATTCAATGGTTACCATTGGCAGCGGAGCCACGCTGGCCCCGGGGATCGCCGGGGCCGGCCGGCTGACCGTGGCAGGGCTCGCACTTGATAGCGGTGCGCTGCTCGCCTTCGATTTTACGAACACTGTGGCCTACGACAATGTGGATGTCACGGGCCTGAACAGCCTGACCATCAATGGAGGCAGAATCTCCGCGCTGGCCACCGGGGCCGCCTCCCCCTATGCAGGAAACGGCACTTACAATCTGATCCGCTACAATGGAACGATAGGAGGCGCCGGAGTCGGCGCGCTGTCGATTGATCCGGCCACGCAGATCGCCGGGAAGACCTACAGCCTCGGCGAGGCGGGCGGATTTGTGACGCTGACCATCAGTGCGGCCGGGGGTGCGTCGAGGTTCTGGAATGTCGATGCCGGCGGCCTCTGGACCACTGGGGCGAACTGGACGGGCGGCACGGTTCCGAACTCCCCCAGTGCTTTCGCGGGGTTCGGCGGGGGCGGTGCGCCCATCATGGCCCCGCGCACCGTTTTACTGAACGCCGCGCAGACCGTCGGCACGCTTTCCTTCAATAGCGCGCAGCCCTTCACGATAGAAGGCACCGGTCCACTGACCATGGATGACACGGGCGCGGCTGCCAGCATTACCGCGGCTGCCGGCAGCCACACGGTGAATGTTCCTATCACCCTGACCAATGGTGGCGCGGTCGTCACGGTGACGGCGGCCAATGACACTCTGGCCATCAATGGGGCGATCACCGGCGGTTCGGCGCTGGCGAAATCCGGTCCGGGCACCCTGATTCTTTCTGCGGACAATGCCTACAGTGGCGGTACCACGATTGGTGCCGGCACGCTGCAGTTCGGCGCTGGGGGCACCACCGGTTCCGTGACGGGCCCTATCGCCAATGACGGAACCCTCCGGTTCGACCGCTCGGATGCCGCGCTGGACATTTCTGCTCCGGTCACGGGCACCGGCTCACTCGTGAAGGCCGGCCCGGGCACTGTCACGCTCAGTGGTGCGAATACGTTCACCGGCACCACCACCGTCCCTCAGGGCACTCTGATGGTGAATCACAGTCTGGCCCTCCAGGGCAGCACGCTGCAGCTGGATGCCGGGGGCGGCACAGTCACCTTCGGCAGCGCGGTGGCCACGGATGTCACCCTTGGTGGTCTCGCCGGAACAGCGTCGTTGATCATGCAGAATGACGCTTCGCAGCCGCTGAATCTCGTCGTCGGCGTGAACGGGCGGGATTCTCTCTATGGCGGAGAGCTGACGGGCCATCGGGTCACCAAGACCGGAGCCGGCGCGTTCATCCTGACCGGAAGCGCTGCCTTGTCAGGGCCACTTCTGGTGAGCGGAGGTTCCGTTGTCTGCCGCACGGGAGCGGTCATTGCGAGTGCCGTTTCCAGCCCCACTGCGGGCGGCGGACTGGTCAACGTGGAAAGCGGGACGCTGACGGCTGCGGGCATCAGCACCATCGGTGGCGGCACGCGCGGCCTGCTCGTTAGCGGCGGCGTGGCTGAATTTCTGTCAGGCCTGCAGACGGATATGGGGCAGAATGCCGATTATTTCATTCATGTGAATGGCGGAGAACTGCGCGCGAGCAGCCTCAGCCTGGGGCGTTCCACGCTCAATTACAGCACCGAGCCGGGAGGCGGGAGCAATGACAAGGGACTGCGGATCACGAGCGGCTCTGCGATCATCACCGGACCGCTCAACCTTGGTGTCAATAACAGCGCCAACTCCTCGGTCAGTGCCAAGATTGACGGTGGCAGCCTGCGGGTTGACGGTCCGGTCACGATCGGCCTGAACAACGCTGGACGCTGGTCCATCCTCGACGTGAATGGCGGGACCTTTGCCAGCACCGACCCCCTCGTCGGCGTTGTGCTCGGAGCCCCCGCTCTTCAGACGGAATCGCAGGCCGTCTTCATTGTCCGCAACGGCGTCGCCACCGTGGAGCGCGTGCAGATCGGCAATCCCGGCGAGTCGGATATTGGCGTGGTGCATGTGACGGGCGGAGAGCTTCAAGTCGGCTCCGGGGGCATCGTCGGCGCCGATGACGCGGCCGCTTTGCTGGGCACGCTGCGCCTTGCTGGCGGCGTTATCGGTGCCAACGCAGCCTGGGGCAGCGACATCCCTGTGCAGTTCCCTTCGATGGTGGAGATCCGCTGCGCGAGCGGGAGCGGCACCGCCGCTGGCATCACGTTGCGCGGCCCGGTGTCCGGCGGTGGCGGTTTCACAAAAACCGGAGCTGGGAGCCTGACGCTCGCGGGTGTTGGTTCGTGGACCGGTGCCTCGTTGGCCAGTGCGGGCACTCTGCTTATTGAAGGAGACAGTTCCACGGCGTCCGCTCCGCTGAGCATCCAGACCGGCGCGGCACTGGGCGGTTCTGGTACGTCAGGTGGAGCCGTCACCATCGAGAGCGGAGCCACCTTGGCACCCGGTGCTCCGGGTGCCGTGGGCAGCCTCACCGTGGGAAGCCTCGTCCTTGATGGTCGCATGGCGGCACAGGTGGACGGTGCCGCGGTCCCTGCTGCCCGGCAGACCGACCTTTGCAGCGTGAATGGCCCTGTGGTGCTGGGTGCTGGTTCTTCCCTGCAGATCACGGCGACAGGTGCACCGCTGACTGGTGCCTCACACGATCTGATCTCCGGCACCAGTGTGACCGGAACCTTCGGCACCGTCAGCGGTATTCCCGCAGGATATGCGATCAGCTACAGCGCCACCCGGGTCTCGCTGGTTTCCGCTGGGGCAACGCCTTACTCCGCATGGGCCGACGCGGCCGGCCTCGCCGGAGCCGATGCCGCCATGACCGCAGATCCTGACGCCGACGGACTTGTGAACCTCGTCGAATTCGCCCTGAATGGGAATCCGCGCCTGGCGGATTCTGCGGGGGTGCTGCATGCATCAACCGGCGCGGTCGGTGCGGACAATGCGCTGCTTCTGACGATTGCCGTGCCGACCGGTGCGGTCTTCAGCGGTGCCACGTCACAGTCCGCCAGCGCACAGGGCATCACCATCACGGTGGAAGGCTCGGCAGACCTGAACGCGTGGAATAGCACGGTGGTCAGCGAAGTCACGCCGGCCCGTGCCGCTGGTCTTCCGGCCCCCGCCGCAGGCTGGAGCTACCGTACCTTCCGCACTCCTGGTGGGACCGCAGGTGACCTGCGGGACTACCTCCGCGTGCGGGTCGTCGCCAACTGAAGGCCTGTCGGCGGCCAGTGGCCCTTCTGCAGACGAACGCTGCGGCGGGTGTTGCCTGCCGGGGGGTTCTGGTGTCTGTCCGACGTGTGCCGCCGCTCTGACAGACACGGCTGGCGTCGCGCGGCCAGTGTGACTTCACGCCACTTCCAGGGTCAGCACTACCCGGAGGCTCTCGAAAGCGTTGCTCCGGCAAGGATTCGCCGGTGACGGCCTCGGCTACCGACCGGCCATTGCAGCCGAAGGACCTCTTCCTCTAATCGCGGACCCGCAGCTGCCTGTCCCCCACGACAAGGACTAGCCATTTGTCAGGGGCCGCCCGGATCTGTCTGGGATGCCACACCCGTGCATTCAGCTGACCAACGCCCGCAGTTTTGCGGTTGTTTCATCGCGGCGCAGCGCCCCGGCGGCGACGGCAAGCGTGAGGGTTTCCCACTCGTCCACTAACAGCTCGCTGTTCTTGCGGATGAGCCGCCTTGCGGTGCTCGCTGCTTCATCGGGTTCGATGAGGGGACGGTTGGTCGGGACGATGGTGATCGTTCCACCGGCATGCACCTCGACATTCACCTCATCCCCCTCCTTGAGCCGTGCAAGCTCGGGGAGTGCGGCGTCGAAAATGATGCCGCGGGAGTTGCCGATGCGCGTGATGGTCTTGATTATGGCAAAGCATTGGATGACACGCCACACAGCCGTCAATGACTGAGTCGGTTCCTCCGGCAGGGTGCGCCGCCTGATGGCTGCTGCGTGAGATCACCGCATCCACCGACATGAGAGCGCTCCTGAGGAGTGAAGTCATGGGCTCAATCTTTTCAGCGGTCAGGGAAGGCGTTGGACTCGGTAGAAGCGACGGGTTTCCGGGCCGTGATGATGCTGGAAATCGAGGGAGGTTCCGGTGGCGGGAACGGGCAGGTCGAGATTCACCCATGGAGATTCATCGAGGCTGGTGACCGACTGCAACTGATAGCTGAAACCCGGGGTGGTGGACACGGAAAACCTGACGATGCCATCCACGATCGTCGTGCCGGAAATGAATCTGGGGAACACCAAAGCGCTGGAGTTGGGCTGGCCTGCCCCGTGAGTTTCGAGAAAGTCGATGAAGCTGCTCCCGTCGGGGATGCGGCCCTGACTGCGGTCTCGCACTTGCTGTCCGAAGGTCACGGAGTCCACGACAGTGCCGTCGGGTGCCCGCAGGCTGAGAGTTTCACCGCCTGAGCTGAGCCTGAAGTTGATGTGAAGCTGTCCGCTGCCGGAGTTCTGTGCCGTCTCGTCGTCGGCCCAGACGATGAGTTTCCCCCCTGTGGCGATGCTGTAGCCGTGTGGGATGACGAAAGTGGCGGCACCATCGGACAGGCTCCAGTTGGCGAGACTGACGGGAAAGCCGGTGGGGTTATGGAGTTCCAGCCAGTCGTCTGCACGGCCGTCGGCGGGATCGGTCACTACCCCGGAATTGGAGGCCATCCACTCGTTGATGCGCAGGGCGGGCCATGCGGCGGAGCCGGTGAAGCTGACCGTCCGGGTGGCACTGGCGGTTTGGACGCCATTGGAATCGAAGGCCGCAATCACGAGAGGGTTGGTGCCTGGGAGGACGGGCACGCTGGCGGTCCATGCGGTGGTGGTGGTCCATGTCAGGGGCAGCTCCAGACTGTTGAAAGTCAGGGTTTTCACGCCGACGGGTGCTGTTCCGCTGACGGTCAGAGGGCTGGTGGCGGTTGTGACGGAGGCGGGGCCCGCGACGGTAAAGGCGGCGGTGACGGGAACGAGTTGTGATTGGAGGAAGGCAACGCGCTGATCGATCCAGGCGGGGATGCTGAGACCGTAGGGCCCGCTGTTCACGAGGGGCGAGGTGACGGGGACGCCGTTGGCGATGTAGCCGTTGTAGCGCTGGGTGACGCGGTTGGTGACGGCGGTGCCACTGAAAAAGGTGGCGAGGGACTCCGAGACCGCGCGCCAGTAGTGCCGGAGAAAGGCGGGCGTGGCGTACATGGTCAGGAGCGGGGGATCGATGGAGCCGGTGGGAAAGAGTGCGGAGGATGAAGGTGGATCAGCTGTCCCGTTGTCGCCGCCGAGGCCGATGTCCATGTCGTTCATCAGGACCTGCCAACGGCCCCGGGCTGGTTTGTAGAGGTAGGCATTCTTGTGGTTCCGGTTGCCGAAAGTGTCCCAGAAGCAGCAAAGGTCGGCGAAGGCGAAGTTGCGCATCCACTGGTCCATGTCCGCCTGAGCCGAGACGGCGTTGACGTAGCCGGCACCGGTCGTGTTGACGGCATTCACGAGGCCGAAGAGAGCGGAGAAGTCGTTCTGATCGCCATCGGTGGAGCGCGGCTGCCAGCACCAACGGTAGCGGGGTGTTTTGAGGACGCCTCCGGTGGTGGTGTAGGGCAGGAGGGAATTGATCGGCCCGGTGAGACGCCCGCCGGTTTCTGTGAATTCCAGCCACGTGCTCGTCTTGATGAGGCGGCCATCGGGATCGTCCGGAAAGTTGGAATCCAGATAAGAGCCGCCGGGCTGGTGGGCATCGTGGTAGATGTGAATTGAGGAGTTGAAGCGGCGGGCGCCATTGACCATGAGGTGGACATCGCGTCGGTGCTGGGTGGGGAGCTTCATTTGGTCGAGCATCCAGTGCATGAGCTGCTCGCGCTGGTTGGTGGCATCGCGGACGGGCCAGTCGAGGGTGACGTCGTTTTCGCCGAAGAGCGGCTCACCGGGAGGGAGGTCGATCTGGTAGCCGTTCAGCGTGGTGCCGAATGGGTTCTGGTGGTTGGAGTTCTCGAAGTTCTGGGCGAGATGGACCCCGCTAGCGTAAAAGACGCGGCTGGTATTGTGCAGGAAGGTGAGGGGGAACTTCTCGTTGGACTTGGGGATGCGGACATTCCATGCCGCGAGGGCAGCCGATGAGATCCACATTGAGTAAGCACCAAAGGCCCCGGTGGGAAGTGTATCGCCGACGCGGACGAGGCACTCGCCGGCGGGCGGGAAAACCGCGCTCGCAGCGGCCGAGTCGGATGCGGAGACGGTGAAGGCGACGAGGCGGGCTGCCGCCTGGCCGGGGATGGTGCCGGTGTGGATGCCGTCTCCGGCGAGGAGGTCTCCGCCGGTCCCTGAGTCGTTCATGGCGATGTTGCTCAGGGTGGACGAGGGATCGATGCGGTAGCGCAGGGTGACGGAGGAAACCCCTGACGGATCCGTGACGCGAGCGGAAACGGTGATGGCCGTATTGGCGGCGGGCAGGACGGGGCTGTGGATGACGTCGGTCACCGCTGGCGCGGCATTGGCCACGGCGCGGCTGTTGACGGCACCTGGGGTGCCGAGGTTCTTCGGGACGGCAAGTTTGGCGTAAGCCTCCAGTCCGCCGCCCATCAGCCGAAGGAGAAACTCATCCGATCCGCGCAGCCATCGGACGTTGGCGCGGAGCGTGGCGGTGGAATTCGCGGGGATAGTGCTGGTCAGAAAACTGCACACGCGGTTCGGTGCGATATCTCCGCGGCCCGTGGCGGCGATGCGCAGTGATCGCACTCCGGCGAAGCCGCCATTGTGGATGACGGATTTGTTGTGGGTTCCCTGCACCAGCCACGAACCGATTCCGCTTTCGAATCCTCCATTCACCAGCCGGTTGGTGCTGCCGGAAGGGATGGCCTGCGCCTCATCCAGCAGGGCCTCGCCGGCTCCCAGCAGCATGGCATCAATCCGGTTTGCCACAGCACTGGTGCTGGTGTGGACATGATCGAGCACTCCGGTGATCTCCACCGAGGTCCATGGGGCTTTCGCGGTTTCGTCGCTGTCCAGCCAGAGGGGCGTGGCGGAATCCCGCGCGTCGGACAACTCCAGGCTGCTGCCGCCGCCGTCGGCCCATTGGGACCAACGGCTTTTATCAACATAGGCGACCTCATCCACGGCAGCGTGATGTGTTAGTGTGCCATTGGCGGTGGCAATGGTGACCGGGCTGGCGAGGACGACTTCCTCACCGCCGTCTGCGAGGCTGCCGGTGAACGGACCGAGGACCTGAGCGGGGAGCAGCGTCGGATGATTAGCCAGCAGGCGGGCCGGGTTTCTGGCAACGACCAGAAACCCGTTGGCGGCGATCGTGGCCCCGGCTGGAAAGTTGTAGGAGACACCATCGCTCAGCCTCCATCCGGCCATGCTGACGGGCGTGGCGGTGAGATTGTGCAATTCCAGCCATTCTTCTTCGGAGTCGTTGGTGATTGGATGGAAGTAGATCTCGTTGATCACGACCGGGCCGCGAGCGGGCGCACTGTTGGTGGCGTCGGGTGTGGCGCTGACGAGCCGACGGAGCGGCCCCTCGCCATCGGGAAAACGTCCGAGGGCGGTATCGGGGAGCTGGCCACGAAAGCGGACCGCTTCCAGCACGGAGGTCCGGGCGGGATTGCTGAAATACAAGGTTTCACCCGTGGCGCTCAGACCAAAGCCGAGTGCGGTCTGACTGAACCGTATGATGCCGCGGGGGGGCAGCAGGGTGCCGCTAGGGATCTCGAATCTACCAAGCAGGTCCTCATCGTCGGAAAGCCAGCATCCGCCGATGTTCACCTCGGCCGGGCTGCTGTTGAAGAGTTCGATGAAATCCTCCCCCGTTGTGGAGTGGGCCACGATTTCATTGATCCTGACGTATTGAAGCGGCGACGAAGGCGGCGCGTCGGGTGCACCGGGAGTGCCTCCGATCTGAATGCTGGCGGCCCATGCGAGGGGATTGCCTTCACCATAGCTGGGGCGTTCCAGAATGAGGGAATGCCCGGTTCCGTCCGCGGATGCCGGCCAGTCCGGGCCGTCATTCCATGTGGCCTGGAGCACGATGGCATCGTTGGCGCGGCGGAGGCGAAGTGTCCCGCCCTCATTTGAGAGGGATCCGGAAAACGGCCCCAGCACGCCGGTGATCCCATAGGTCGCCTGCACATCGGCCGGGACTGCGGCAATCACCAGATAACCCCGAGACGGGATGGTGGTTCCGGCTGGGAAGGCGAAATCGACGTCGTCAGAGATCCGCCAGTTAGTCAGGTCCTCCGGCCACGGATTGGTGTTGAACAATTCGATGAATTCAAGGTTGCGACCATCCGTCCGAGCTGCCGGGTGATACATGATTTCCGAGAAAACGAGTGGCGTCATCTTGCTTGAGACGCCCAAAGGTTCCGCCAACCGCTGGCGGTGGTTGGGGTGCTGGGCGGGGGTCTGAAGCAAGGTAGCCGACAGAAGGGAACCAAGTACCAAGGGGAAGCGCATGACGGGGAGGCGGAAGCGTGCTGCGGCATTCACTTGATATTCAGCATTCGAAGTGCTGGTGGTGAAAGGCGATAGCGCATTTATGGCTGGTGCGGTGCCGTCGGGAGGAATCATTTCCAGCAGAGTCCGTCGGAGAAGAGGTTCAGGTTTTCGCAGCCGTGCCCGGTGACGACCACGATATCCTCAATGCGGACACCGCCGATGTCGCGCCGGTAGAGGCCCGGCTCCACGGTCAGAGCTTCGCCGGCCATGAGAGCGGGCCCCTTGAGGTCGAGGAGTGGAGGTTCATGCACATCGAGGCCGACACCATGCCCGGTTCCGTGAGTGAGCGCGCAATACGAAATGGGGGTATGTTCGCCGGGCAAACCATAGTCGTAACCCGCGTCCCGGATCGCCTTGATGGTCGCGAGATGCACGGCTTCGCCGGTTGCCCCGGCCATGATAGTTTTTTCCGCAGCTGCCTTGGCGGCGCGAACCGCGGCGTGCATTCGCTTCACTTCATCGGGAATGTCGCCATGCACGACGGTGCGGGTGCAGTCGCCGTTGTAGCGGGTCCTGCGATTGCGCGGGAAGATATCCACGATGACGGGCTCGCCGGTCCGGAGTTCGCCGGTGCCCATGCAGTGACAATCGGCGGCCGCAGGGCCGCCGGCGATGATTGCCATAGGGTTGATGAAGTCGCGATCCAACAGCCAGTGATCCACCGCTGCGCGCACCCGTTCGGATGTCAGCGGGGCACCTTGATGGAGGAGAACGCCGTCGCGCCGTGCGGTGGCGGATGCGATCAAGCAGCAGGCCATCTGCACCGCCTCGCCGGTGATCCGTTGAGCCTCGCGCAGGTGCTGGATTTCCTCGGCGGATTTCCGGCGGCGTTCCTGGACCCACTGGTTGGGATCGCATTCCACGGCGATGCCTGCCTTGCGGGCGAAGTCGGCGAAGATCAGCGGGAGGGTGCGGTCTCCGGTCACCCTTTTCACGCCGGCGCGGCGCAGGCACTCGATTGCGGCCTGGGCGTTGGCTGTTTCCCTGTCTCCGGAGAGACCGCCTGCGGGAGTGAAATCCGCCGGGCAGGCGACGCGGTCGACCCTTGCGGAGTGGCGGGCGCGTTCCATTTCGATGTCGCGGAGAATCAACACCGACTCATTGCCGGTTGGTGCGGGCAATTCGAGCAGCACGACCTGATCGCAGACTGAAAAGCGGATGCGCCAGTAGAGGCTGCTGTGAACTTCGGGGATACCGGCGGCGATCCGCGCGGGGCTTAGGGGAGGAGCGGTGTGGTCAGGCATGATGATCGGCAAGGGTTGAGGGTGCGTCAGGGTGTGACGGGCAGGTTGTCCGCGAGATAGCGAGTGAGTGTTTCGTAGAGGTGGCGCTTTACGTTGGTGCCTTCCCTGATGGCGTGACTCTGGTTTGGATAGGGCATCTGGTGGAAGTGCTTGTTGTGCCTGACGAGTTCGCTGACGAGGACTTCACAGTTTTGATAGTGACAGTTGTCATCGCCAGTGCCGTAGAGCAGCAGCAGATTGCCTTCGAGCTGGTGGGCGAAGGTGATGGGCGAGCCGTTTGTGAAGCCGGCCTCGTTGTCTGCGGGCAGACCCATGTAGCGTTCCTGATAGATGGTGTCGTAGAGCCGCTGGTTGGCCACGAATGCGATGGCCATGGCTGTCTTGTAGAGGTCTGGGTAGCGGAAAATGGCATTGAGGCTCATGGAACCGCCGCCGCTCCAGCCCCAGATGCCGACGCGCGCGGGATCGAGGTAAGGTCTTTCCCGAAGGATTTCCCGGGTGGCGGCCGCCTGGTCGGCCGAGGCGAGGATGCCGATCTGACGGTAGATGCACTTGCGCCACTCGCGCCCACGCGGCGCAGCGGTGCCGCGGTTGTCTATGCTCATGACGACGTAGCCGCGCTGCGCGAGCAGGGAATGCCAGAGGTGGTTTTCACCGCCCCACTTGTCGATGACCGTCGATGCAGCTGGTTCGCCGTAGACGTGAAGGAGCAGAGGATAGCGCCGTGCCGGATCGAAATCGGGGGGCTTGATGCACCAGGCATCGAGCGCCGGGCCATCGGTGAGGCTGACGCGGAAGAACTCGGTGTTGGCCGGTGTCAGGACGTCCAGTTTCCTGCGCAGTGCCGAGTTGCCGGCGAGGGTGCGAATGGTCTTGTGATCCGGGAGATGGACAAGACTGACGACGGGAGCCTGACTAATCCGAGAGTAGGTATGAAAGGCCCACTGTCCGTCCCTGGAGAGATTGTAGGAGTGTGTGCCCGGCAGATCGGGCGGCGAAACGCGCACGGCTGCGCCTGTGCCGTCCAGCGGGGCGCGGTAGAGGTAACGCTGGGTGGGATTGTCCGGTGAAGCGATGAAATACACGCAGCCTTGCGATTCGTCGATACCCGCGATGCTGATGACGTCAAAAGCGCCCGGCGTCAGCAGTTGGATAGCCATGTCGGCAGCGGACACTGCGTAAAGGTGTTGCCAGCCATCGCGTTCGCTCAGCCAGAGGAAGCGCTTGCCGCCATCGATCCAGTGCAATTCCTCCATGATTTCCACCCATGCATCATCGTGATCGGTGAAGAGGACCCGGGTGGCGCCGGTTCGGGGGTCGCCCGCGATGACTTGGTTGGTGTTCTGCAGCCGGTTGAGGTGCTGGAACACAACGTGGCGTGAGTCCTCGGTCCATTCCATGCGGGGGGTGTAGTGATTGCGCGGATCGGTGCCGGGTTGGAGCCAGCGGGTGGTCCCGCCGCCGGCGTCCACGACGCCGACACGGCAGGCGGAGTTCGTTTCACCGACCTTCGGGTAGGCGTAGCTGGTGATTTCCGGGTAGAGACCGTCTGTGTTGTTGACGAGTTTGAATTCGCGCACGCCGCTGGTGTCGAATTGCCAGTAGGCGATGAACTGCCCGTCAGGACTCCAGCGCAGTCCATGACGCAGACTGAACTCCTCTTCGTTGACCCAGTCAGCGGTGCCATTGATGATGGTGGCCGAGCCGTCGGTGGTGAGTTGTGTGATCTGCAAGTTCTGGAGGGACTGGACGAACAGGTTGTTCCGGCAGACATAGGCGACGTTCCTGCCGTCTGGAGAGAAGGTGGCGAACATGAGGGTGGACGGCTCGGCCTCACCGCCGAGTTTCCTCAGTTCGCGGGAGTGGCGGTCGAAAACCCAGTAATCGCCGCGGGTTTCCTCGCGCCAGACGCGCTTCGTGTTGGTGAAGAGGAGGACCTTGCTGGAGTCGTCCGACCATGAGTAGTCCTTGATTGGCAGGGGCCCGGGCTGGCCGGGTGGAATGAGATCCTGAGCGGCCACGATGACTTCGCGCAGCCCCGAATCCGGAGCATACCGGACGATGTCCTTGATAGTATCAGCGACCGTGGCTGGTTTGGGGTTTGTGTCGGGTTTGAATTTTTCCGAGATTTCCAGTGTGGTGTAGGCCGAACTGTCTTTGAGCCATCGGGCGGGCCCCCAATCCTCGGTTTTGAATTCCTCTGCCTCGCCAAAGATGCGTTCTACGGTCAGTCTGGATGGGTTGGGTGGAGTGGTGGCATCGGCTGCGATACCCGACGGAGGCAACGAGGAACAAAAGGCGATGACGGCAGCAGTGAGTCGAGCGTTGCAGGAGGTGGTGGCGGTGGATGGTTCGTCTGGCATGTGATGGATTCCGATGAGGGTTGCGGGAGAATCAAAAGCTGTGCCGGTCGTACGGCACACGCGGCGATGATGAGCGGCAACGCGTATCGCAGGCCGCCAGCGTTGGGCCGAAGCAGGAATGACGAAGTATGCGAGGTCATGGGATGAAGACCTTTGCGGGCTTCATTGGAGCGGTGATATGGCCGATTTCGTTGGCGGTGTCATCTATCAACAGCCGAGTGTGGCGGGCGAAGATTTGTACCAGGCGGCGGACCTTGCGGTCCACGGCGGTGATTTGGCCGAGGTGGTTTTGGTCCTTCTGCGGGAGCGGGCTGCAGGGTGCCTTGCCTGCGGGCAACGCGCGGTGCGGACTGTGAGGCGAACCAAACCAGACGACGGACAGGAAGGGGTTGCCGGTGGCGGCTTGCCTGCGGATGAATTTCCAAGCCTCTGAGGTGGTGACATCGGAGCTGTCGTCCCATGTTGCGAACAGCGGAGTGGTCTCGCGAAGCCCGGCATGGCCGCGAGCCTTGCGTATTTCGCGCGAAACACGGCTGGGTCGGAAGAGTCGGCGTAGATGTTGTCGCCGAGCAGAACAAACGCATTGCAACGGGCGGCATTGATGGTGTGCCAGATGGGCGCGGGCCGGTCCTGTCGAAGGCACGAGCC
>JAIXPK010000503.1 GCA_027486335.1 Verrucomicrobiaceae bacterium
AGCATAGCGCCAAAGGTCTGCCTAACTACGAGGCGTTCCGCACGCGGGTCCTGTTCTTTCTCGGCCAGCTTGACATGAGGTTCTCATGACTTTCACCCCACAGAGATTCCCGTTGAGCCGGCTTATTTGGTGTGGTGATCGCGGGACGGGCGGCAGCCATAGAGTCTAATTTCTGTTGAGCCTTCGGCTTCATTGGCGTGGTGATTGCGGGGTCGGCTGCAGTGATGGGGTCTGATTTCTGTTAAGCCTTCGGCTTCATTGGTGTGGTGATCGCGGGGTGGGCGGCAGCTTCGAGGTTCAGGGGCGGTGGGGTTGGAAGTGGGCTTGTTCGGAGATATGGGGGACGCAACCCTGATAGGGTTGGGGGCATTTTGGGATGGGTTCCCAAGGTAGGCCTTCGTGCCGCAGGCCAACCTTGGGCTCTGGGACGCAATCCCGTTGGGATTGGGGGCTGGTGGTTGCTGATCATGTTAGAACGGTGGCTGGCGCCGGCTGGTTCGGAGGGGGGCGTGAGGGGAGAGCGGGTAGGCGCACTCCGTGCGAGAGAGAGAGCTGTAATTCTGACAGCAGTCCAGAGCCTGCGGCTGCTGGTTCGGAGGGGGCGTGTTGGGAGGGGGCTCGTAGGCGCACTCCGTGCGCTAGAGAGAGCTGTGATGCTCACAGCAGTCCAGAGCCTGCGGCTGGCTTGTACGGAGGGGGCGTGTGGGGAGAGCGGGTAGGCGTGCTCCGCACGCAGGGAGAGCTGTAATGCTGACAGCAGTCCAGAGCCTGCGGCTGCTGGTTCGGAGGGGGCGCGTTGGGAGAGCGGGTAGGCGCACTCCGTGCGAGAGAGAGCTGTGATGCTCCCAGCAGTCCAGAGCCTGCGGCTGGTGGTTCGGAGAGGGCTTGTGGGGAGAGGAGGAGTTAGTCTTCGGGGTCGGTGGTTGGGGTGCGGGAGGGTTTGGGGGATTTGAGTTGGGGTTTGGATTCCGGGTAGGAGGAGGCGAGGATGGCGCGGAGTTTGGCGACGGTGTCGGGTTGGGAGGGGGCGAGGTTGCGGGATTCTGAGGGATCGGAGTCGTAGTCGTAGAGTTCGTACTGCGCGGAATCGGCGGGAGCGCCGGGGATTTTCCATTCGACGAGGCGGTGCTGGGCGGTGCGGAGGGCGCGGCCGATGAGGTTATTCTGGCGGGGGAAGGTGTGGAGGATGTGGGCTTTGGTGGGGGTGGCGGGGTTGCGGAGGGTGGGGGCGAAGCTGGTGCCGTCGAGGTCTCTGGGAGCGGGGAGACTGGCGAGGGCGGCGAGGGTTGGGTAGAGGTCGACGGATTCGACGAGGGCAGGGGAGCGGCCGGTGGCGATGCCTAGGCCTGCGATGATGAGGGGGATGCGGGCTGCTTGTTCGTAATTGGAGTGTTTGCACCAGAGCCCGTGGTCGCCGAGGTGCCAGCCGTGGTCGCCCCAGAGGACGACGATGGTTTTGTCAGAGAGTTTGAGTGCGTCGAGGGAGTCGAGGACCTTGCCGATCATGGCGTCGGTGTAGGAGACGGCGGCGTGGTAGCCGTGGATGAGGGTGCGCTGGAGGTCTGGGCTGAGGGGGCCTTCGTCGGGGATGGCGGAGTAGCGGCGGAGTTCGCCGCTGGGGTGGCCTGCGAAGTCGGGGGCATCGACGGGGAGGGACGTTAGGGAGGCGATGGGGAAGGCGGCGCGGTCGTAGAGGTCCCAGTAGCGTTTGGGGGCGCAGAAGGGGAGGTGGGGTTTGAGGAAGCCGACGGCGAGGAAGAAAGGGGAGTCGGGGTGAGCGGCGGCGGATTGGAGACGGGCGACGGCTTCGGTGGCGAGCTGGCCGTCGCGGTAGGCGTCGTCGGGGACGTCGGCGGCTTCCCATGCTGCGCCGCGAGGGTCTTTGGCGCTTAGTTTGGAGATGGGGCCGGCGGGTTTGCCGGTTTTGTCTGCGATCTCGCTTTCGGGGAGGAGGTAGGTTGGGGCGGAGCCTTTGAAGAATGGGGAGGACCATGAGATGGGGTCCTCGTGGTTGCCGTTGCCGGCGTGGAAGATTTTGCCGAGGCCTTCGGCGCGCCAGCCGGAGGCTTTGAAGTACTGGGGGAGCGTGATGGCGTCCGGGGCGGCGAGACGGAAGTGGGTGGCGAGGTCGTAGATGCCGAGGCTGCCGGGGCGGAGCCCGGTCATGAGGGCATTGCGGGAGGGGGAGCAGACGGCCTGGTTGGTGTAGGCGCGGTCGAAGGTGAGGCCGCGTGCGGCGAGGCGGTCGATGTGGGGGGATTTTACGGTAGAGTTGCCGTAGCAGCCGAGGAGCGGCTTAAGGTCATCGACGCAGATGAGAAGGATGTTAGGCCGCGGGGTGGCGGGTGCGTCGGCGGCGCGGGCCGGGGAGATGGGGGAGGCGAGGAACGCGGCGAAGCAGAGGAGGAACAGGCGCATGAGGGGGCGGAGTGAGAAGTGAGAAGTGAGAACTGGGAGTGGCTGGTGCGGAGGGGGCGAGACTTGTTGTGAGGCGCGAGTACAGAGCCTCGCGGTTCCGGTCTTGTTGGGAGAGAGCGGGTAGGCGCACTCCGTGCGAGAGAGAGCTGTAATGCTGACAGCAGTCCAGAGCCTTCGGCTGCTCGTTGGGAGAAGGGTCAGCGGGGGGACGGGGCTGGCACATCGGGTGGTTTGACGCAGCGGAAGCCGACGTGGTTGCTGGCGGTTTTTTCTTCGCCTTTGCCGCGGGTGCCGACGAGGTAGCGGGTGCAGTACTGGGCGGAGCAGAGGAAGGAACCGCCGCGGTGGACGCGTTTCTTTTCTGAGGGTTCGGCTGGGTCGTAGGGGGCTTTGGGGCCCTGGGGGTTGCGTTCGATGGTGCCGAGGAGTTTGCGTCGGGCGTAGGTGTCGGGGCGGTACCAGTCGCTGACCCATTCCCATGCATTGCCGGAGATGTCGAAGAGACCGTAGGCGTTAGGCGGGAACTGGGAGACGGGGGCGAGGCCTGGGAAGCCGTCTTCGCCGGAGTCTTTGACTGGGAAAGAGCCCTCGTAGATGTTAGCCATCCATTTACCGCCGGGTTTGAGTTCGGAGCCCCATGAGTAGGGGAGACCGGCGGTGCCGCCGCGGGCGGCGAATTCCCATTCGGCTTCGGTGGGGAGACGTTTGCCGGCCCATTTGGCGTAGGCGGCGGCGTCCGGGTAGGCGATCTGGACGACGGGGAATTTCTCGCGGCCTTTGATATCGGATTGGGGGCCTTCCGGGTGACGCCAATCGGCGCCGACCTCGTAGCGCCACCATTGGAAGTAGTTGTCGAGTTTGACGGGTTTTTCGGTGGGGGTGAAGACGGTGGAACCGGCGACGAGGTTTTCGGGTGGGGCGGTGGGGAATTCTTCTTTGGTGGGGGCGATTTCGGCGATGGTGCGGTAGCCGGTGGCGGCGACGAAGGCGGCGAAGGCCTCGTTAGTGACCTCGGTCTGGTCCATGAAGAAGCCGTCGACGTAGACCCGGTGGACGGGTTGGGCGTCGCGGGTGACACCGGGTTGTTCGCAGAGGGATTCGTCCTTGGCGTCGGAGCCCATGGAGAATTCGCCGCCGGGGATCCAGACCATGCCTTGCGGGGGCGGGGAGGGAGCGGGTTTGGTGTTAGGAATAGTGGGCTGGAAGGGCGTGCGGGCGGGGCCTTCGGCGCGGGCGGCCGAGGTGAGGAAGAGGGTGGCGAGGACGAGGAGGAGGGAAGTATTCATGTCAGGGAGTGGCTTCGATGTCGGGGAGGACCCATGAGCGGTCGAAGTAGGGCTGGGTGGGGCCGTAGAGACGGAAGTAGGTGAACCAGCCTTTACCGGGGAGGGTTTTGATCCAGTTGGATTCCGGTTTACCGGCTGGGGGGGTGGGGCCGAAGAAGAGGTCGACGGAGCCGTCTGGGTTTCTGACGATGTTGTCGCGGGAGGAGCGGTCTGGAGGGACGCCGGTGTCGACGAAGCAGCGGGTTTCGTTATCGTAGACGGTGAAGGACCAGAACTGGGCGACGGGGGCGTCTTTGGGGACGGTGAGTTTGTAGGATTTGCTGCCGTCGAGCCAGTGGCCGGAGCTGTCTTTGGAGGATTCGAGGTAGACCTGGCCGAAGCCGACAGTGCGGCCCATCATGCCGACGGAGACCCCGACGGCTTCGTAGAACCATGAGGTGCGTTCATCGAGCTGGGTGTGATAGGGTGCTTCCTGATTGGTTTCCTTGAGGGCGAGGGAGATTTCCCAGCGTTTGCCCGGCCAGACCCTTGCGTTTTCGAAGCGTTTTTCGTAGCCGATGGCGCGTGCCATGACTTCGCCTGTGAGGGAGGCGTCGGAGAGGATTTTCTTCTGACGGTCGGAAGGGAGGAACGGCTTGCCTTTTTCGATGCCGAGGGGTTGGAGCATGCCCATGATGAGGCGGTCGCGTTCGATGACGGGTTCCTGATTGATGATGGCGGAGAGACCTTCCCAGAAGGCCAGGCCGCGGGGTTGTTCGCCGCTCCATTTGCGGCCGTCCGGGGAGATGTGGCGGGTGGGAGGTGGGTTCTCGCGCTGACTGTAGGGGTAGATGCGGAGGGCCTTGACGAGGGCGAGGGCTTTGGCGGGATCCGGGTCGAGGGCGCGGTGAGCGGACCAGACGTTGATGGTGGGGGAGCGGAAGACGAAGTAGCCCTCGGGGTGGATTTCGGGATCGTCGGGGCCGAGGATGAGGTACTTGCCGCCTGCGCCTTTGTCAGGGCCGGTCTGGCCGGAGTCGGTGATGGGGCGCTGCCAGAAGTCGGTGAAGCCGCCGGCGGTGGGGCCTGCGGGGATTTCGAAGACGAGCGGGCCGGTGTCCTTCATGTTCGGGAAGGACATGATGTAGGGAGTGGTGGCGTTGGCGGTGAGGAGGCCGAGTTTGTCTTTGAAGGTGAGGTAATCGACGTAGTCGAGATTGCCTGCGCCGAATTTGGATAGGTGTTCCTGCTGCCATTGCTGCATGGCCATGATGGGGAGTGCCCAGAGGTAGGCCTGGCAGGCGCGCTGGTGGTCGAGGGTGTCGAAGACCCTTGTGACGGTATCCGGGGAGGGGTAGCCGTTGGTGAGTTCGAGGTTGCCGATGGCGGACTGGAAGGTGCCCGTGGTGGGGAGACTCTGGGCGTGTGCTGTGGAGAGCGAGCCGGCGGCGGCGAGCAGGGCGAGGCGGGAGGTCATGAAACGGGGCGACGAATGAATGAAGAGCGGAACGGAGGGAGGGTCAGTCGGCTTTCGGGGGATGGATGGAGAGCCAATCGTTTTTCATGCTGACGACGGACCAGCCGTTGGTTGGGGCGGCGTCGAGGGCTTTGTCGAGACGGCCGATGGAGGAAGAGCGGTCGTAGGCGAATTCGCGGGTGGCGTCGTCGTGGTGGACGATGAGACCGAAGCGAGGGCCGGGGCCGGAGGTGGTCCATGAGAGCATTTCGAAGTCGCCGTCGGAGTTGCCGAAGGCCATGAGTGGGCGGCGGCCGATGTGCTGATGGATGCCGACGGGTTTACCGGCTTTATCGTCGATGAAGTTGATTTCGGGGAGACGGAGGAGGGTGGGTTTGCCGTCGCGGAGTTCGTAGCGGGTGCGGATGGAGGAACCGATGACCTGTTCCGGGGGGATGCCGTAGACGCGTTCGGCCCATGGGCGCATGAATTCGATGCCGCCGCCGGAGACGATGAAGGTTTTGAACTGGTGGTGGCGGAGGAAGCCGAGGAGTTCGAGCATGGGTTGATAGACCATGTCGGTGAGGAGACGACCGGATTGCGGGTGGCGAGCGGTGGCGATCCATGAGGAGACGGCCTGGTCGAATTCCTCGGTGGTGGTGTTGGCGTGGGTGGCGATGACGAGTTCGAGGAGGGCGTGTTCGCCGCCGGCGAGGGCGGCTTTGAGGTCGCCTTTGAGGATGGAGGCGAAGGGTTCCTTGTCTTTCCATTCCGGGTGCTGCGGGGCGAGGGCCTTGACGCGGTCGAAGGCGAAGAAGGCCTGGAAGTACATGGGTTGTTCCGACCAGAGTGTGCCGTCGTTGTCAAAGACGGCGATGCGTTGTGCTGGGGGGACGAAGTCGGGAGAGTCGGGGGTGGTGACCTTGGTGACGAAGGCGGTGATGGCCTGTTTGGGGGCGGAGTCCTGCCATGAGGGGAGGGCTGGGGGCTCTGCGGCGAGGAGTGGGGAGGCGAGGGAGACGGTGAGGAGGAGGGAGAGGGCGGAGAGATTCATGGGGTTAGGAAAGAGAAGATGGGTAGGAAAAAAGAAGGCCCCGCCGTGGGAGGCGGGGCCTTCGGGTGGTATGGCGATTACCTGCCTTCCGAGGTCATGCGCTTGATCTGGTGTTCAAGCGATTGGAGACTCCAGTCGCCCGGGGTTTGGCTAGGCGGGAAGTCTTTGAGGGTCATGAGGAAGCGGCTGGCGATGACCTGCATGGGCCCGAGGACGTAGGCGCGGTCGATCATCCAGTCGTGATAGGTATTGGAGTTGTGCTGGGCGCGTTCGAACGGATCGCGGCGCAGGTTGAAGAGGAGAGGGAGGCGGAGCTGGATGAATGGTTCGCGCCAGACCTGGAGTTGTTCGGCGCGGTTTTCGAGGTAGACGGCTTTCCAGTCGTTGACGCGGATGGCGACGACTTCGGCGGCGTCGTTGAGGTAGATGAATTCGCCGCGCGGGGAGGTTTCGGATTTACCGGAGAGGTAATCGAGGAGGTTGTAGCCGTCGAGGTGGTTCTTGTAGGGACGGCCGTTGAGTTCGGCGCCTTTGAGGAGTTGTTCCTTGATGTCCGGGGCACCGGCGGCGGCGGCGAAGGTGGGGAGCCAGTCTTCGTGGGCGACGATGCCGTTGAGGGTGACGCCGGCGGGGAATTTGCCGGGCCATTTGATGAAGCAGGGGGCGCGGAAGGCACCTTCCCAGTTGGAGTTTTTCTCACCGCGGAAGGGCATGGTGCCGGCGTCTGGCCATGTGTTGTAGTGAGGGCCGTTGTCGGTGGAGTACATGACGATGGTTTCGTTAGCGAGACCGAGGTCATCGATGGTTTTGAGGAGTTCGCCGACGTGGCGGTCGTGTTCGATCATGCCGTCGGTGTACTCGTCATTGCCCTTGTGGCGGTTTTCGGCTTTGACGTGGGTACGGAAGTGCATGCGGGTGCCGTTCCACCAGCAGAAGAACGGTTGGTTTTCCTTGGATTTGCGGGCGATGAAGTCCTTGGCGGCGGCGACGGTTTCGTCGTCGATGGTCTCCATGCGTTTTTTGGTGAGGGGGCCGGTATTTTCGATGGACTGGCCGCCCTTGCCGTCGGCGAAGGCTTTGATGACGCCGCGAGGGCCGAATGCTTCGCGGAAGGTTTTGCCGTTGGCGAGTTTCATGTCGCCTGGGTAGTCTTCGTTTTCCGGTTCTTCTTCGGCGTTGAGGTGGTAGAGGTTGCCGAGGAATTCGTCGAACCCGTGCATGGTGGGGAGGTGCTCGTCGCGATCGCCCTGGTGATTTTTACCGAACTGGCCCGTGGCGTAGCCCTGGGCTTTGAGGACGGTGGCCATGGTGACGTCTGTTTTCTGCCAGCCTTCTTTGGCTCCGGGCATGCCGACTTTGGTCATGCCTGAGCGGATGGGGACGGAGCCGCTGATGAAGGCGGCGCGGCCGGCGGTGCAGCTTTGCTGGGCGTAGTAGTCAGTGAAGGCGAGGCCTTCTTTGGCGACGCGGTCGATGTTGGGGGTTTTGTAGCCCATCATGCCGTGGTTGTTGTGGCTGATGTTCCAGTAGCCGATGTCGTCGCCCCAAATGACGAGGATATTGGGTTTTTTGTCGGCGGCTGGGGCGCTGGCGACCAGGGCGGTGGTGAGGAGGGCGGCGGCCCACGCGGTTGGGTTGGATGGCAGGTTCATGTGGTGGAGAGATTTCGTCGGGCTGGGCCCGGGCGGAGGATGGGGCAAAAGGGCGAGGAAAGCCAGTGAAACCTAAGTTCAACGCGGGGAGGCGGTGCAATTGGCGATGGCGGCGAGGAGAGGGGATTCGTCGAGGGGTTTGAGGAGGTAGGCGGCGGCTCCGAAGGAGGCGGAGCGCAAGGCGTGGCCGGGTTGGTCTTTGCCTGTGATGATGAGGACGGTCTGGTTTCAGGGAGTGGGAGGTGCGGGGTGGATGTTGAGATCGGCGGCGAGACGGGTGAGTTCTGCGATGGAGCGGATGTCGAGTTTACGGAGGATGCGCATGCGGTGGACCTTGATGGTTTGTTCGCAGGTGTGGAGGTCGGCGGCGGTTTGTTTATTGAGTTTGCCGGTGATGAGGTGGGTCATGACCTCGCGTTCGCGTGGGGTGAGGGAGGCGAGGCGTTTGCGTGCGTCTGCGGTGCGGGAGTGGTGGGCTTTGCGGGTGGCGGCGGTGGCGAGGGCGGCGTGGACGGCTGCGAAGAGGTCGGTGTCGTTGACTGGTTTGGTGAGGACGTTGAGGGCACCGCTTTTCATGGCGCGGACGGTTAGGGGGATGGTGCCGTGGCCGGTGAGGAAGACGACGGGGATGTCGAGGCCTGAGGCGTTGAGGAGGTCGAGGAGGTCGAGCCCGGTGGTGTCAGGCATTTGGACGTCGAGGACGAGACAGTCTGGCGGGGGAGGGTCCGGGTGATTGAGGGAATTGAGGAGGTCAGCGGCTGAGGAGAAGGAGCGGACGGAGAAGCCGCCTGCGGAGAGGAGACGGCTGAGGGCGCGGCGGAGGGCTGGGTCATCGTCGACGAGGCCGACGGAGGGAGAGGGGTTCATGGGGCGGCGGGGAGGGAGAGGTGGAAGACGGCTCCGGTGCCGGGGGGGGATTCTGCGGTGAGTTGGCCGCGATGGGCTTCGGCGATGGTGCGGCAGATGGCGAGGCCCATGCCGAGGCCACGGGGTTTGGAGGAATGGAACGGTTGGAAGAGGGATTCGGGTGGGGCTGAGAAGCCGGTGCCGGTGTCGGCGACGTCGAGCTGGATGGAGTTCTGGTGGAGTGAAGAGGAGAAGGTTAGGGTGCGCAGGTGAGGAGGCTGGGCGTCCATGGCGTCGGCGGCGTTGGAGATGAGGTTGAGGAGGAGCTGCTGGAGGTGGACGCGTTCTGCCATGACGTTAGGGAGGTCTGGAGAGAAGTTGCGGACGACGTGGATGTTGCGGGAGAGGAGGTCGTTTTTGAGGAGGTTGAGGGCGTCGTCGATGCAGTGGTGGAGGGAGACGGGGACTGGGAGGGTATCGCCGCGTTCGAGGAGACTGCGGAGGCGGATGATGACGCTGCTGGCGCGGCGGTCTTCGGAGACGATGTCTGTGAGGATGTCGCGGATTTCTGCGAGGTCAGGTGAGGGATTGGCGATGAGGTGTTGAGCGGCCTGGGCGTTGCTGAGGATGGAGCCGAGGGGTTGGTTGAGTTCGTGGGCGAGGGCAGCGGAGAGTTCGCCGAGGGAGGCGGCGCGGGAGAGGTGTGCGAGTTCGCCGCGCTGGCGGGCGAGTTCGGCTTCGGAGTCGCGGCGGGCGGTGATGTCGAGGGAGACCCCGCGGCGGCGGGGTTTCTGGGAGGGAGTGGGGCGGTCGGCGCGGCCGCGGGAGGCGATCCAGCGGGTGGAGCCGTCTGGGAGGATGATGCGGTGTTCGAGGTCGTAGGAGTCGCCGTTGTCGACGGCGTTAGCGAGGGCGTCGCTGACGGCGCGGCGGTCGTCCGGGTGGACGCGGTCGACGATGTCGTCGGAGGAGATGGGACCTGAGGGCGGGAAGCCGAAGAGGGCGCGCCATTCCGGGGAGGCGATGATTTCGTTGCGGCCGTCGGGGGCGTCCTGCCAGAGGCCGACGGAGGCGGCTTCGGTGGTGAGGCGGAGGTTGGCCATGGTGTCGCGGGCGCGGCGTCTGGCAGTTAGGAGGGCGATGATGAGAGCGGACTGGATGGCGAGGACGGCGGCGGTGGCGAGGACGGCGGTGCGGTGGGATTGCCAGAGGCTTTGGGGTTTGAAGCGGATGGAGCTGCCGGGGGGGAGGCGGGAGGCGGGGATGTTCCAGCGTTGGAGTTCGCGCCAGTCGTAGACGGGGGGGTTCAGAGGGACTGGCGGGGAGTTGATAGTGGCTGGGGATTCGCCAGAGAGGAGGCGGAGTGCGACGAGGGCGGCGGAGCGGCCGGCCTCGCGGGTGGAGATGAGGGGGCCGCCGACTGCGCCGAGGCCGAGTTGTTCGGTGGAGAAGCCGAAGACGGGGGAGTTGGTGGAGGAGCGGAGGGAGGCGAGGGCGGATTCGTGTTCGTGGAGAGCGCCTGCGGCGTCGCGGGTCATGATGCCGTGGAAGACAGCCGAGTGGGGCGGGGTGGAGGCGAGGGATTTGCGGATGGAGGCGAGTGGGAGGTGGCTGAGCCAGTGGATTTCGACGCCGGGGAGAGCGGCGGGCCATTCGCGGCGGGTTTCGGATTCCCAGAACTGGTCGACGGGAGCGGTGCCGAAGACGACGAAGAGGTGTCTGGTGTCAGGGAGGAGACTGGTGATGTTGCGGGCGATGAGTGGGAGGTCGAGTGCGAAGCTGACGGAGGTGAGCCATGGCTGGTCGGCGACGGCGGCGATGCGGCGTTTGTCAGCGCCGACGGCGAGGGTGGGGGCGGAGGGGAAGAGGCGTGAGCGGTTGCGGTGGGTGAAGAGGACGGCGGGAGCGCCGACGGGGACGACGAGGTCAGGGGGGTGGGATTGGAGGATGGCGGCGAGGAATTCGATGAGCGGTTGTTCGCGGTCGGGGCCGTCGAGTCTGGCGAGTTCGAGGGAGGCTTCGGAGAATTCGACGGGGAGAGGGGATTGGGCGGAGAGGACGGCGTGGAATTCTTCGGCGACGGTATCGAAGGGGGCGAAGTGGCGGCCGAAGGAGTGGATGATGAGGACGTGGCGGGGGGAGTCGGCGGCAGGGGCGACGAGGGGGGTGAAAAGGAGGAGGGCGATGGCGAGGAGGCGCGGCATGGCTGGGGTGGGCCCGAGATACTGATGGCAGCTGCTGATTTTGCGGGGAAGCAGGAAGAATCGGCGGTTTTGCGGGTGGGTGTTGACGAACCGGGAAAATAGTTGGTAAATTGCCATCATGGTGAAAACACAGGTTCAAATCCCGGACGTGCTTTTCCGCGAGGCCAAGCGACTGGCGGCGGAAAATGAAATGAGTTTCGCTGAAGTGGTTCGGCGTGGGCTGGAGGAGATCATTCGTCATCATCCGCCCGGCCGGACTCGCGCGGAAGATTGGACGCTGCCACCGAGCTTCGACATGGGCGAGGCGCTCGCGCCGGAGGATGAATGGACGGCGCTGTGTCATGAGTAACCGGCATTGAAGATGATCAGCTTTGACACGAACATCGCGGTTTACGCGGCGAATGGCGCCTCGCCTTGGCATGAAGCGGCTAAGCAATTTCTGCGATCGCTCGCCGTGAGGAAGGATGTTGCGGTGTGTGAGCTGGTGCTCGTGGAGTTGTATTTGAAGCTGCGGAATGAGAAGATATTCCCGCGCCCATTGAGCGCGGCGCAGGCGGCGGCCGTTTGCCAGTCGTATCGCAGGAACCGAGCATGGATGCTCATTGAGACGGCACCTGTGATGGAAGAAGTCTGGCCGCCAGCGGCGGAATCCGGTTTTCCCTTCCGTCGCATCATCGACCTGCGTTTGGCCCAAACGTTGAGGCATCATGGCGTCACGGACTTTGCCACCTCGAATGAAAAGGACTTTGCGGGGCAGGGTTTTACGCGGGTTTGGAATCCACTTCTGGCGGAATGATGGGCCAAACCAGCGGCAACTGCCCAGTCATTCAGCACCTTGAAGAGTGGCGTGCGACCTTAGCAGGGCTCGGAGACTTCCCATCGCTCGAAGCAAAGGCGGAACACATTGGTCTTCTGAATCGAATTGAGACGGCGATCGCTCGCCTCAAGATGTGTGAAACGCATGAGATATATCCGTCCGCATGGATATGTGAGCTACCACCAGTCATACATGAGCAGTTCAATCCTGAGTATCGAGTGGTAAACGATGGCGAATCAGACAAACCAGGGCACTGGCAGGAAGTCCGTTTTGAGAAACGTGGCTTTGTCAGATTGACTGGGGGGGATCTCGTCATCAAAAAGTGACCGTCGCGCCAACTGCCGATTCGCCAATTGAAAAAGTTAGGAATATTGACAATTGATCTTTGAAACGACGGAGGATTTGAAGCGTGCGCTTGGAATTTTGGCCGGGTTTGAAAAGCAGGACTGGAAGGGACAAGGCCGGGGCGGATGTGGCTAGGGACGCAACCTCGGTTGGGGTTGGGGGGTGTTGTGGGGGCGACCCAGGGTAGGCCTGCGTGGCGCAGTCCAACCCTAGGGGACGCAATCCCTTTGGGATTGGGGGGATGCTGGCACGGGGGACAGGGCCGGGACGGCTTTGCTAAGGTGGGGCGGTGATGTCAGGGATTTTTCAAGCACGGCCTAGGGGGCGTGCCATCGAGGACCTGCAGCATCTTTTGCAAGTCATGCAGAGGCAACGGTTGGCATCCCAACGGCTGCGGCCACTGTTGTGGTCTTGATTGTTGAGGTCACAGGCAAGATGCCCGTGCCACTTTGCCCCAACGGCTGCGGCCACTGTTGTGGTCTTGAGCGTTGAGGTCACAGGCAAGATGCCCGTGCCACTTTGCCTGTTGGGGTGTTAGAAGCGGCAGCCGAGGCGGAGGCCTGCGGTGGCGAGCCAGCCGTTATTCTGGGCGACTTGGTGGCCGCAGATGAGTTGTGAGAAGGCGGTGATCTGGACGTCTTTGGTGAGTTGCCAGCGGTAGAAGGATTCTGCGGCGGATTGCCAGCTGGTGTTGGTGGAGGCGTTGCGGCCGAGGGAGATGGCGAAGCCGAGGCGGTCGCGGGAGCGGACGTTGAAGCTGGTGCCGAGTGCGGCGAAGTGGGTGGCGGAAGCGGTGCCGCCGTCGGCGAAAGCGGCGCGGGCGAACCAGCGGGTGTCGGAGGTTGGGTTGGTGAGGGACCATGTGAGGCTGAGGCCTCGGTCGGCGGCGGAGGATTCGCCGGGGAGCCCGTCGGTGCGCCACGCGAGTGCCTGGAGGCGCTGACCGTGGTGGAAGTTCCAGCCTGCCTGGAGGCCCTGGAAGAGGGATTCGGAGCGGAGGAGCCAGCGGCCGTCGTCGGTGACGTTGCTGGACTGGACGTTGGAGGCGGTGATGGTTAGGTCAGCGGACTGGTGGAAGAGCCAGCGGGCGGCGAGGCCGAGGCCGGTGCCGGGGAAGCCGGTGGCTGGGCTGGAGGAGAAGGCCTGGTTGAGGAAGGATTGTTTGGCGCTGCGGAGCGGGTGGTCGTCGAGGAGTTCGTCTGCGCCCATCTGGCCCCAGCGGAGGAGGAGACGTTTCTGGAGGAGGTGTTGTTCGAGGAAGAGTTCGGGGATTTCGAAGCCGTGGTCGTTGAAGCCATCGACGGGGCGCCAGAGGAGGCCCTGGCCTGAGGCGACGGCGGAGGGTGGGCGCTCGGTGAAGGAATGGCGGTCGCGGATGCGGAAGGAGAAGGAGAGGGGCCAGCGTGAGGATTCGGGGATGGCCTGCCAGCGGATGGAGAGGGCGGCGTCGGCGGAGGCGGCGCCGCGGGTGCCCTGGTCGAGCGTGCCGATGGCGAGGGCGTCGTAGGAGAGGGCGAATTTGAGGTGGAGACGTTCGGCGAGGGAGTGGCCGGCGTTGCGCCATGCGTCGGGGAGGATGCGCGGGCCGCGTGAGGAGGAGATGGTGTCGCTGCGGGAGATTTCGCCGGCGATGCCGTCGATTGAGCCGCGATGGGCGGGGGGATCCTGAGCGTGGAGGGGGATGGCGAGGGCGAGGAGGGATGCAGCCGAGCGCGGGAGAGCGGAGGAGCGATTCATGAGTGCCGCGGTTTAGTTTGAAGAGGGGTGTGGAGGAGGGTTCGGCAATCGCGAATCGTGGGGTGGAGGGGAATCCGGGGAATTGGTGGGGACAACGGTTGCGGAGGAGGCTGGGAGTGCGTTTAGCTGGCCTTTTCCTGCTTCTTCTACTGTTTTTCGATGACTGCGTTGCATGATGACATGACCCATGAGGTGGTGCTGGTCGGTATCGGGGTTTCCCCCGGGATTGCCGAGGGGCCGGTGTGTCTGTCGACGAACGTGTTTGATGTGCCCGGGGAGGAGCGAGTGGAGGAGGAGGAACTGGCGGGGCAGTTGGAGCGGTTTCATGCGGCGCTGGGTGAGACGAAGCGGCAGCTGGGGGCGCTGCGGGACCGTGTGGCGCAGGAAGCGGGGACGGATGACGCGTTTATCTTTGATGCGCACCAGTTGATGCTGGAGGACCGGTCGCTGATTGAGGAAGTGGAGCGATTGATGAGGAAAGTGCCGCAGAAGGCGGAGGGGGCGTTTTACAAGGTGATGTCGCGGTACATGGACGGGATGCGGCGGATGGATGACGAGTACCTGCGGGAGCGGGTGGCGGACATTGACGATGTGGCGCGGCGGGTGGTGCGGGTGCTGCGGGGGCATGCGGATGCGGCCGCGCACGATCAGCCTCACATTCTGCTGGCGCTGGATATTTCGCCGAGTGACACGGCGGTTATGGACCGGACGAGGGTGCTAGGGTTTGCGTCGGAGTCGGGGAGTCATACGAGTCACAGCACGATCATGGCGAGGTCGATGGCGATTCCTGCGGTGGTGGGGTTGCCTGACATCACGGCGCGGTTTCATCAGGGGCAGCCTGCGTTACTGGATGGGTACCGGGGATTGCTGATTGTGAATCCGACGGAGGAGACCCTGGAGAATTACCGTGTGGTGAAGCGGCGGAAGGCGGCGCTGGACCGGCATCTGCATGAGATGATTGATCTTCCGGCGGTGACGCCGGACGGGCAGAGCCTTGTTTTGTCAGCGAACATTGAGTTTGCGAACGAGGTGGATGGGATTTGTGCGCATGGGGCGCATGGGGTGGGGCTGTACCGGACGGAGTTTTTCTATATTGGGAGGCAGGATTTGCCGACGGAGGACGAGCAGGCGGCGAATTATGCGCGGGTGGCGGCTGGCTGCGGGCCGGAGGGTGTGATCATCCGGACGCTGGATATTGGCGGGGACAAGCTGCATCACCTGCATCACGGGCTGGCGGAGTCGAATCCGTTTCTGGGGTGGCGAGGGATCCGGGTGTCGCTTTCGCGGCATGAGTTGTTCAAGACCCAGCTGCGGGCGATTCTGCGGGCTGGGGCGACTGGGAAGGTGCGGCTGTTGTTTCCGATGATTTCGTGTCTGGAGGAGATCACGGCGGCGCGGGCGCTGGTGGCGGAGTGCAAGGATGAGTTGCGGAGCGAGGGTCGGGCGTTTGACGAGAACATCGAGATCGGAGCGATGATAGAGATTCCGAGTGCGGCACTGATAGCGGACGTGCTAGCGCCGGAGGTGGATTTTTTCAGTATCGGGACGAACGATCTGATTCAGTACACGATCGCGGTGGATCGGGGGAATGAGCTAGTGGCGAGCCTGTATCAGCCGTTTCATCCGGGGATCATCCGGCTGATGCGGATGGTGGCGGATGCGTCGGAGCGAGCGGGGATCTGGACGGGGGTGTGCGGGGAGATGGCTGGGGAGGTGCTGACGACGCCGCTGATGGTGGGGCTGGGTTTCCGGGAGCTGAGCATGTCTGCGGTGCAGTTGCCGCAGGTGAAGTTTGCGGTGAGACGGCTGCCGGCTGATCAGTGCCGGGAGCTGGTGGAGGAGGCGCTGCGGAGCCGTGATGCGGCGCATGTGATGGCGTTGTGCCGGGACATGGCGGTGCAGTATTATCCGGAGCTGGTGGCGACGTGAGGGGTGTTGAAGGACTGTAGTTAGGGTGAGGCGGGCCAGTTGCCGTCGGGCATGGGGGTGAGGGTGAGGAGATCGGGATTGATGATGGCGTGGCGGATGCGCTGCCGTTTCCATGTCCATGTGATGTGGACCATGCCGTCGGCGGACTGGATGACGGCTGGGTAGCTGAATTCGGCGCCTTTTTCGTCTTCGAGGACGAGGGCGGCCTGCCATGAGGCGGCGTCGTTGGAGATGGCGATGTTGAGCGGGGAGCGGGGGCCGCCCCAGCGTGGCGGTGAGGC
This sequence comes from Verrucomicrobiaceae bacterium, assembly GCA_027486335.1. GTDB lineage: Bacteria > Verrucomicrobiota > Verrucomicrobiia > Verrucomicrobiales > V1-33 > V1-33. Next base: position 16,005 of record JAIXPK010000503.1, read on the forward strand.
GCTGGTGTGGTTGTAGACGAGGAGGTGGCGGCCGTCTTTGAGGGTGAGGGCGTCGGTGCCGCTGTTGGGGTTAGGGAGATTGGTGAGGGTCATGGGGGCCCATGTGAGGCCGAGGTCCGGGGAGGAGGAGCGGAAGATGCGGCCGTTGCGGGTGCGGCCGACGGCGAGGAGGTGGTTGCCGCCTGCGGAGAGGATGGAGGGCTGGATGGCGGCGATGGATTTGCCGTCGTTGATGGGATCGGTGCGGGACCAGCTGAGGCCGAGGTCGGTGGAGCGTTCGAAGTGGACGCGCCAGCCTTGGTTTTCGGAGCTGGATGGGCAGAGGAGCGAGCCGTCGGGGAGGGCGAAGGGTTTGTTTTTGACTGGGCCGATGATGTTATCGGGGAGTCGGGTGGGGGTGGACCATGAGCGGCCGTGGTCGGAGGAGGTGGTGCGCATGCCCCACCATGTGTCTGGGGAGGGGCCGCATTTGTAGAAGAGGACGAGCGGGCCGTCTTTGGGTTGGAAGAGGACCGGGTTCCATGTGGGGAAGCGGGTTTTGTCGGGTTGGATGCCGTTGGCGACTTCGATGGGGGCGGACCAGCGGCCGTTTTCGAGACGGGAGAGCCAGATGGCGACGTCGGGGTTTTTCTCGGCGGTGCCGCCGAACCATGCGGCGACGAGGCCTGCGGGGGTTTCGGCGAGTGTGGAGGCGTGGCAGGAGGGAAAGGGGGCGGATTCGTAGAGGAATTCCTTTTTGAGGAGCGGGTCGGCGGCGGTGGAGAGGAGGGAGGAGAAGAGCAGCGCTGGGAGGGCGAGGAGGAGGGATCGGGGGCGGCGCGGGGAGACGGGCAACATGGTGGAGGGAGGGTGAGGGGACGAGGGCGATCCGGCAAGTCCGCAGACGAGGCGGAGGAGAGGCATGCACGAATTAGTGGAATTCGCTTCCCATAAAGCGGAAGCCTGATACAAATCCGGGGTCGAGGCGGGACGGAAGCGGGAGATGGACGCCTGCTTTTGAGTATCCCGGCCAGACTTTGATTTATCCATATTCCGATGAAGCCAGCATTTGAGAAGCTTGCCGCGAGTGCGGAGGACGGGATTCACTGCAACGTGGTGCGGGGGAACAGTTTCGGGTGTGTGTGGCATTGTCATCCGGAGTTTGAGATCACGATGGTGCAGAAGGCGCGGGGGCATCGATTGGTGGGGGATAATCTGTCGAGTCTGAAGCCCGGGGACATGGTGCTGGTGGGTAGCAATCTGCCGCATGACTGGCAGAATGATTCGCATGGGCCGGGAGGGCCGCAGCCGGTGGAGAGCCTGTGCATTCATTTTCATCCTAACTGGCTGGGGCACGGGTGGCTGGACATGCCGGCGATGCAGCAGGTGAAGCGGCTGCTGGAG
>JAIXPK010000130.1 GCA_027486335.1 Verrucomicrobiaceae bacterium
GCGGTACCGCCACCGCCACCGAGGGCGATGATGCCTTGGATGCGGCCTGAGGCTGCGAGGTCTGCGATGAAGGCAGGGAGTGCAGCGGCCATGGCGGCGACCCGTTGTCCGCGGTCTTCCGGGAGGCTGGCGAGGTCCTTGCAGATGGCGGAGCTGGGGATGTCCGGGGTGATCTGCGGGGGTGCGAGACAGCCGGCATCGATGAGCAGGGGCAGGTGGCCCATGCGGCGGATGGCGTCGGCGACGAACGCGTGTTCGTGGCCTTTACTGTCGAGCGTACCGAGGACGGCGATGGTGGCCATAACCTTGGGAAGAGGGGGCGGAGTTAAGGGTGGGGGCCGGGTTCAGTAGGGGATTTCGCGGATGTAGATGTTTTTGAACCAGAGGTTATTGCCGTGGTTCTGGAGTTCGATCTGTTCGGCGCGCGGGAGGGGGACCTTGGCGTCCCAGAGGTATTCGAGGCGAGCGTTGTTGACGACGAGCTGGCCGTTGAGCCAGATGGTGGCGCGTTCGCCGATCATGCGGATGTGGAAGGTATTCCATTCACCGATGGCTTTGTCGGCTTTGACGAGCGGGTCCTTGCCCTCGGCTTTGTTGTTCCAGAGACCGCCGGAGCCCTTCTGATTGCCGTGCTGGAACTGGGAAGGGTTGGCTGGGTCCCAGATCTGGACCTGGGGAGCGCCGCGGAGGTAGATGCCGCTGTCGGCGTTGGCGGGGATTTTCCAGTCGACGAAGAATTCGAAGTCGCCGTAGGCCTTGGCGGTGGCGAGGGATTCGCCTTTGCCTGAGAAGACGAGCGCGCCGTCTTCGACCTTCCAGTTGGCGTTCATGATTTCGTCGGCGATTTTCTGTTCGGCGGCGAGTTTATCCGGTGTGAGGGTGGCGCGGACGTGGGGTTTATCGTTAGGGCCTTTGAGGAGACCCTTCCAGCCGGTGAGGTCCTTGCCGTTGAAGAGGGCGGAGAAGCCTGGAGGCGGGGTGTTGTCGGGGTTGCCTGGGAGGACGTGGGCGGCGGGTTTGAAGTCGAGGACGCGGAGGGAGCGGTAGGCGACGTAATCGCCGTGGCCGCAGAAGGCGATGTAGCCGGAGGTGCGGGCGAGGCCTGGGTGGGGGTTGCCGTCGACGGGTTTGATGCCGGTGAGGTAGGTATCGGTGATGGTTTCGCCGTTGAGGATGACTTTGACGTGGTCACCGACGCAGATGATCTGTTCGCGGTTCCATTCGCCGGCTGGTTTCAGCAGGTTTTTTTCGGATTGGAGGGAACGGGCGGTGCCGTAGACGGAGCCGTGGTACTGATAGGGGGCGAGGCCTTTGTATTTTTCGTGGCGGTCGTCGAGGACTTGGATTTCCATGCCGACGTAGGCGGCGTCGCCCTCGCCTGGATAGCGGAGACCGATGCCGTTATTGGAGCCTGGTTTGAGTTTGAATTCGAAGTCGAGGACGAAGTCGCCGTATTCTTTTTCGGTGCGGAGGAAGGCACCGGAGGGGGTGCAGACGATGGCACCGTCCTGGACTTCGTAGCCTGAGCCGGTCCAACCGGAGAGGGATTTGCCGTCGAAGATGGGGGTCCAGTCCTTGGCGGCGTTGAGTTGAGCGAGGGTTGGGCCGGCGGGGGAGAGGTTGAGGGGGGTGGCGTCGTCAGCGGCGAAAGCGGCGAGCGAAGCGGCGAGGAGGATGGAGGAGACCAGGGAGGTTCGTTTCATGGAGAGCGGTTTGGGTTGCGGGGACAAAGAGTGGGGATGGTAGCGGGGCGGGTGGGGGAGGCAAGGATTCCGCGTTACGTATTTTGCGTGGAGTGGTTGAAGCGGGGCGGGGAGTGGCCTAGGGGATGTGCTGAGAGAGCGTGGGGAATCTTCTGACTTACTGTTGTTACTCGTTGCAATTCATGGATTCATGCAACGACGAGAATAGGGTTGCCATGGGACTTGACACGGAGGGGCGGGAAAACCTAAAGATGGCTGGTTGATCGGCAGTATCCGCCGTTGGCAGCTATTTTGAAACAACGCAACACCATGGGAAATTTCAGCAACCCGACATTATGGGCGGCGGCGCAGCGCCTTGCCTTCATTGAGAAGAGTGCCTGGTGGCGCGGCACGGTGAATCGTCAGGATCTGCAGGCGATTTTCGGGGTATCGCTGGCGCAGGCGTCGGCGGACATACAGAAGTATCATGAATTGAATCCCGGGGCGCTGGTGTACAATTTGAACAAGAAGCGGTATGAGGGTATACAGACGATGAGTATACCCGAGGGGTCGACGACGCTGGAGGAGGCGTTGCGGTTGTTTTTCCCTGGAGGGAGCAATGAGCGGGTGAGGTTTGCGGCGTCTGGGATGGCGGTGGCTTCTGCGGCGCGGCTCGATATGGTGGCATTGCCGCAGCGGAGCGGGAATCTGGAGGCGATGAGGCGGGTGTTCATGGCGTCGCTGCATGGGTTGAGTGTGAGGATGAGGTATTTGTCGGTGCATGGGGCGAAGGACAGCTGGCGGGTGGTGAGGCCGCATGCGTGGGGGCATGATGGGAACCGGTGGCATGTGCGGGCGTGGTGCGAGGCGAGCGGGGAGTTCCGTGATTTTACGGTTGGGAGGATTGTGGATGCGGAGTGGCCGAAGGAGGCGGAGGAGGCGATGCCTGTGGACAAGGAGTGGGAGGAGATGGTGACGCTGAAGCTGAGGCCTGCGAGCGGACTGGATGCGGCGCAGCGCGCGGCGATTGCGCAGGATTACGGGATTGCTGCGAATGGGGTGCTGACGATTTCGGTGAGGAAGGCGATGGAGAATTATGTGAGGGCGCGATTGCACATTGCGCTGAAGGACGGGACGGGGGCGCAGGGGCAGTTGGAGGAAGTGACGAAGAAGTGACGGGGTATACAGGTGCGGCGAGGGGAGATCAGTCGGTGATGCCGCGGTAGCGCCATGGGAGGAAGCCGAGTTTTTCGAGGTCGGAGCGGGTGGCGGTGCGCTGGACGACGAGCCAGTGTGGGGGGACGCCTGCTTCGCAGACGTGGAGGCGGGAGTGTTCCGGGTTGGCCCAGCCTGTGAAGAGGAGGACGTGACTGTTGTGGGTGTTGAGGATATCGCCTGGGGCGAGGAGGTCCCACGAGGGTAGAGGAGAGCAGAGGGAGGGGAGTTCGCGGGTGGAGTAGGAGCGTGGGAGATTCCAGCAGAGGGAGATGAGGCCTGAGCAGTCGATGCCGGTGGCGTGGCGGCTGACGGCTGCGTCGAGGAGCCGGCGTTTTTCGGGGGTGTAGACATCACCGGCGGCGAGGCCTGCGGCGAGGTTGCGGTCGAATTGATCCGGGGAGGAGAAGCCGCCCCATTGGTAGGGGAGGCCGGTGTTCCATGAGTTGGGTTGCCACCAGCCGGCGACGGAGTGGTCCGGGTGCCATGAGGCGTCGGGGGTATCGACGCGGATGCCGTCGGGGTCAGTGCCGTGGAAGACGTTGGCGGAGGTGGGGAACCAGCGGTGGGAGGCGCAGCGTGCGGCGGTGGCGACGGCGTTGGCGCGGGAGACGGAGGAGGGAGCGGGCGGGAGATTGTTAGAGGCGCAGGCGGTGAGGGCGAGGGCTGCGAGGGTGGTGGTGAGGCGGGAGGCTGGTCTGGAGGTCACGGGCGGGGTGGGGAGATGCGGCGGGCGGCTTCGTCGAGGAGGGCGCGTTCTTTGCGGGAGAGACTGGAGGGGCCGTGGGTGTGGAGTTTTTCGAGGAGAGGGTCGATTTGGTCTTTGAGGAAGCGGTCGAGGGGAGCCTGCGGGGGAGGTGGTTGGGATTGGGTGTGGCGGGAGCGGAGGTGTTCGAGGGTACGGACGTAGGACCATCCGGTGAGGAGTGCGGCGATGTGGACGAGGTGGGCCTGGGAGTGGAGGGCGGGGATGTCCGAGGCGGCGAGGAGACGGGAGGAGAATTCGAGGGCGATGTTGGCGAAGAGGACGCCGAGGAAGAGGGAGCGTGCGGAGAGAGTGAGACGGGAGGTAGCTGGGAGGAGGTTGAGGTTGGGTTGGAGGGCGGCAGAGGCGGCGGCGAGGGCGAGGGCGGAGCCGGAGGCACCGATGAGGACGGCGTCGGGTCGGAGCCAGAAGGTGAGGAGCGCGCCGAGCCAGCTGCCGAGGAGGAAGATGGCGGTGAAGTGGGTATTGCCGAGGGAGCGGAGGGCGAGGCGGCTGCCGACGAGGAGGATGAGGACATTGCCGCCGAGATGGATCCAGTCGCGGTGGGTGAAGATCCAGGTGAGGGCGGACCACCATTCGCCGCGATGGAGGGAGTCGAGACTGACGGCACCCGGGGGGATGGAGTCCGGGGCGGAGGGAGGGAGGAGGAGGGCGCGGAGGGCTGAGGCGCCGAGGAGGAGGGCGAGGGAGACGGTGAGGGCGGAGGGGCCGAGGGCGGAGGTGGCAGGGGGGTGGGCGCGCATGGTGGCTGGTGGCCAAGGGCTGGTACGGAGTGGGCTGGCGGGCGCACTCCGTGCGCAGGGAGCGCTGTGATGCTTCCGGGTGTCCAGAGCCTGCGGCGCGCTGGTTCGGAGGGCGGGGTTAGCGTGGCATGATGATGATGCCGGATTTCACGCCGAGCCAGACGAAGAGGAAGGAGAGGCCTGCGGTGGCTGGGATGGTGAGGACCCATGCCCAGAGGATGCGTTCGACGACATTGAGTTTGAGGGCGCTGAAGCGTTTGGCGCAGCCGACGCCCATGATGGAGGTGGTGATGGCGTGGGTGGTGGAGACTGGCATGCCGTAGGAGCCGGTGATGTAGAGGATGGTGGCGGCGGTGGTTTCTGCGGCGAAGCCGTGGACTGGCTGGAGTTTGACCATTTTGTGGCCCATGGTTTTGATGATTTTCCAGCCGCCGGCGGCGGTGCCTGCGGCCATGGTGCAGGCGCAGATGCAGACGACCCACCATGGGACGCCTGGGTTTTTGAAGTCGACGGGTTCGGGCATGTAGCCGAACTGGAGCCATGAGGGGAGCCAGCTGACGAGGTGAGCGAAGGGGGAGAGGTGGTAGGCGTCCGGGGTTTTGGCGACCTGCATCCATTCGGGGACGCCGAGATTGCCTGCGGTGGCGGTGGCGAGGGCGAGGGTGATGATGCCCATGGTTTTGGTGGCGTCGTTCATGCCGTGGCTCCAGCCCATGTAGGCGGAGGAGGCGAGCTGGAGTTTGCCGAAGATTCTGTTGACCCAGACTGGGCGCATCCAGCGGAGGACGACGTAGAGGACGCTCATGAGGAGGAAACCGCCGACGAGGCCTGCGAGCGGGGAGGTGAACATGGGGATGAGGACCTTGTTGAGGATCCCGATTTTCTCACCGTTCACTTTTTTGGTTTCCTCGACTTGTTTGATGCGGCCTTCGAAGACGACGACCTGAGTTTCCTTGTCGCCGATCTTGAGGCGATGGGTGCCGTTTTCGCGGGCTTCGTCGCCTTGGGTGGCGAGGGCAGCGAGGACCTCCGGGGAGGGTTCGACGAGTTTTTTGGAGGATTTGTCTTTGGTGCCGGACCAGACGAGACAGGTGTCGATGAGGGACTGGGGTTTGCCATCCTTGTCGGTGAGTTTTCCGGCAGAGGAGAGCATGACGCCGACGGCGAGGACGGCGCCGGCGAGACCGCCGACGAGGGCGTGGGTGGAGCTGGAGGGGAGGCCGAACCACCATGTGAGGAGGTTCCAGATGATGGCTCCGAGGAGGGCACCGATGAGGACGCCCTGGTTGATGAAGTCCGGGTTGACGAGGCCACCGGCGACGGTTTTGGCGACGGCTAGGCCTGTGAAGGCTCCGCCGAGGTTGGTGCAGGCGGCGAGCATGATGGCCTGCCTTGGGGTGAGGACCTTGGTGCCGACGACGGTGGCGATGGAGTTCGCGGTGTCGTGGAAGCCATTGATGTATTCGAAGACGAGGGCGACGATGATGACGGCGAAAACGATGGTGGTGGTCTCCATGGGAGGTGGGGAGGCGTCAGGAATTCTTGAGGATTACGAGGGCGGCGGTGCGGCCGACGGCGCGGCAGCATTCGATGCATTCGCCGAGGAGGTCGTGGAGGTCCTTGCTGATGATGGCTTGGAGGGGGGGAGCGGGAGCGGAGTAGAGCTGCTGAGTGGCTTTGAGGACGAGGTGAGCGGCTTCGACTTCGATCTGGCCGAGACTGGCGTCGAGGGTCTTGATGGCCGAGAGAGCGGAGGCGTCGCCGGAGCTGACGCGGGAGACCATTTCCTGGACGATGCCAGCGGCGCGTTCGAGGAGGCCTGCGAGGATGGAGAAGTCGGTTCCGCGCATCTGGTCGTGGACGATTTCGTAGCGTTCTGCGAATTTCTCTGCGGTTTTGGGGAGCCGGTAGAGATCCTGGCCGAGGGCTTCGAGGTCTTCGCGTTCGATGGGGGTGACGAAGACCTTTGTGAGGAGGTTTTCGAGTTGGCCCATGACTTCCTTGCCTTTGCGGCGGGCGGAGCTGAGTGCTGAGAGGTCTGGGGGGCCTGAGGGTTGAGCGAGGATGGCCTTGACTTCTGTGACGGCCTGTTTGCCGAGGGCGGCGCTTTGTTCGAGGAGGCCGAAGAATTCGTGCGGGCGGCCGAGGAGACGCTGGATGGAGATCATGCCGCTTGAGGAGGTGGGAAGGTCAGGAATTTTTGAGGACGATGTGCATGACGACGATGCCTGCGTCGCGGCAGCGGTCGACGACGGTTTCGAGGAGTTCGTAGAGGTCGCGGAGTGCGAGGACCTTGATGGGGTCGTGGGCTCCGGAGTAGAGGTCTTTGAGGATTTCGAGGATGAGTTTATCGGCGTCGCCTTCGATTTGCTGGAGGCGCTGGTTGCATTCCTTGGCTTTGGCGACCTGACCTGAGCCGAGGCCGCGGAGGGTTTTGATGAGATTGACGACCTGTTCGGTGGCTGCGCTGAGGAGAGCGATGTGGCGTGAGAAGTCGATGCCTTTGACGAGGATGCCGCTGATGGCGAAGCGTTCGACGAATTTCTCGACGGTTTTGGGGATTCTGTAGAGAACGGCGCTGAGGGCTTCGATGTCTTCCTTTTCGAGGGCGGTGACGAAGCTGGTGACGAGGGCCTGGTTGATTTGGTCGGTGATGCGTTTGTCGGCTTCCTTGGATTGGTGGAAGGCGGTGACGCTGGTTTCCTCCCATGGTTTGGCGAGGATGTTATTGAGGCCGTGGATGCTGTTGCGGCCTTCTTCTGCGGAGGCCTCGAGGAGGGAAAAGAAGAGATCGTCTTTGCCGAAGAGTTTCTGGAGGGAGATCATGGGGAATCGTGAAGCGGGCGGTTGGTGGGGGTGGGAGGAGATTGCGATGGAATCACCACATGTGAAAACGGACAATGTGATGAGTTCGTCACATTGGGTTCAGGGGAGCCGGACGCGGATTCTGAGGGAGCGGCGGTGCGGGCATGGGGGAGGAGGGAGGGGCCATGATGCGGATTCGGTGGAGATGGAGAGCGTGGACGTGGAGGGGAGGGAGTGGATGGGGGAAGGGGAGGAGGGGAAGGTGATGTCTTCCGGGGCCCATGTGAGGTCGGAGGTGATGCGTCGGGCGATGGAGAGGGCGGGGGAAGGGGAGAGGGAGAGGGCGGGGGAAGGGATGGGGCCTGGGCGGGCGGGGTCGGTCGCGAGGGCGTATTCGATGAGATTGGGGAGACCGTCGGCGTCTGGGTCTGCGAGGGCGAGGGATTCTGAGGGGTCTGGGGCGTCTGGGAAGTGGCGTTGACGCCAGATGGCGAAGGAGTGGACGCCGGAGCCGCCTGGGTCAAGGGAGGGGGCCCATGAGGCCGGGTGATCCGGAGGGAGGTTGGGGGAGAGGACGATGGAGAAGCCGCGGGGGCTGTCGTTGGGCCACGGGGAGCGGTCGTCGTAGGTGAAGCTGGCGATGGATTCGCCTGAGGCGGAGAGGAGGGAGATGGATTCGCCGCTATTGTCGAGCTGGCCGGAGAATTCGCCGAGGATGGGCCAGAGGGATCCGAAGCGGGCGGACCATGCGCGGGCGTTGCGGACGATGACGGTGCTGGCGTTTGGGGGGAGGAGGTTCTGGAGGTTCGGGGAGGCGGAGAAGGAGATGCCTGCGGTGAAGTGGAGGCCGGTGAGGTCGATGGGGGAGCTGGAGGAATTGGTGAGGCGGATGAATTCGAAGTCGTTTTCGGAGAGGAAGCCTGCGGCGGTTTCTGAGGCGGAGGGACTTGCCGGGTGGTAGAGGATTTCCGAGAGGGCGAGGTTTTGAGGTGAGGCGGGGATGGCACCTGGGAAGTACTGGAGCCTGACTGGAGCGCTCCAGCGTGAGCCGTTGGGGACGGTGCCTGAGCCGCCGCCGTTCTGGGTGGGAGGGTCGGAGGGGGAGGCAGGGTTGTAGGTGCGAGCGGTGATGATGGTAGGGGAGGAGATGGGGATGGGGGAGGAGTATTCGATGGCGGAGGGGGAGATTTCCGGGCCGTCGGAGAAGGCTGGGCCGCCGGCGAGGGTGGCCTGGAAGAGGAAGTCCGAGCTGGTGAGGCCGTAGTTGAGGCCGTGGATGGCGAGGAGGTTGTTACCGGGGTGGAGGAGAGGGATGGCGGAGGGGAGGTTGAAGACGGCTTCCTGGATGGCGCTGGAGTCTGCGTTGGTGGCGCGGGCTCCGGCGTTCCATGCGAGCGGGGTGGCTGGGTAGGAGGGGGGCGGGTTGGCGCGTGCGATTTCGGTGCCGTTGAGGAAGGCGACGAAGCCGTCGTCGAAGCGGACGCGGAGGGTGAGGAAGACGAGGTCTTTGAGGGAAGCGGCGTCGGTTTGGAAAGGGATGCGGAGGTAGCAGGACTGGTTGA
>JAIXPK010000489.1 GCA_027486335.1 Verrucomicrobiaceae bacterium
TCTTCCGCCTCCCCAGAAGTCGTCGTCATCGGCGCCGGCCCAGCCGGCCTCAGCGCCGCCGCCATCCTCGCGGAATACGGTCACAAGGTCATCGTCGTCGACCGCGACCGCTTCCCTCGCTACCGCGTCGGCGAATCCCTCATCCCCTTCACCTACCACTCCCTCGAACGGCTCGGCCTCATCCCCAAAATGCGCGCCTCCGCCTTCCAGAAAAAATACAGCGTCTCCTTCGTCCAGCCAGACGGCCGCCAGTCCGCTCCCTTCTACTTCCACACCCGCTACGACCGCAACACCATCGCCCAGACATGGCAGGTCCTCCGCTCTGACTTCGACCAGATGCTCGTCGACCACGCCCGCGAGCGCGGGGTCGAAGTCCTCGAAGAACTCACCGTCACTCGTCTCCTCAAAGACGGCGACCGCGTCACAGGCATCGAAGTGAAGGACAAAGACGGTAACCTCCGCGAAATCCACGCCGCCATCACCCTCGACGCCTCCGGCAAGGAATCCTTCGCCTCCGTCCGCCTCGGCTGGCGCGAACGCGACCCCTTCCTCAACAAGGTCGCCGTCTGGACCTACTACAAGGGCTCCCAGCGCGGCACCGGCGACGACGAAGGTGCCACCACCATCGCCTTCGTCCCCGAAAAAGGCTGGTTCTGGCACATCCCCCAGCACAATGACATGGTTAGTGTCGGCATCGTCGCCGAAGGCAAATACCTCACCCGCGACGGCGTCCGCGACCTCAAAGACATCTTCGACCGCGAAGTCACCCGCAACGCATGGATCAAGGAACGTCTCAGCACCGGCACCCAGACCGGGCCCTATCACGTCACCAGCGAATACTCCCACCACTCCCGCCACTGCGCCTGCACCGGTCTCCTCCTCGTCGGCGACGCCTTCGCCTTCCTCGACCCGGTCTTCAGCAGCGGCGTCATGCTCGCCCTCAAAAGCGGTGTCCTCGGCGCTGAAGCCGTCCACGAAGCCCTCGTCGCCAACGACCTCAGCCCCTCACGCTTCGAAGCCTACGGAGCCACGCTCCGCGAAGGCATCGAAAACATGCGCAAGCTCGTCTACGCCTTCTACCACCACGACTTCTCCTTCAAAGACGTCGTCATGAAATACCCGGAACTCGCCGGCGAAATCACCGACTGTCTCTCCGGCGACGTAAACCGCGACTTCTCCGCCCTCTGGGAAAAAATCCGCGAATTCGCCCCCATCCCCGACTCCCTCCCCTACGGCGTCCCCGCCCCCGCCGCCGCCTGACCCCTAGCCAGCAAAGTGGCACGGGCATCCCGCCTGCGACCTAACACCCAAAGCCACCGTAGCAAGGCCGTCCCGGCCTTGTCGCTGCCGCGGCGCCCCCCCCCTTCACAAGCCAGTCCCGCCGCCGCCTGACACCCTAGCCAGCCGCCGACGTCGCCAGCTTCTCGCACGCCTTGATATCGAGCTTCCCGCTCGCAAGGATCGGAATCTGCGCCACCGGCACCAGCCGCCGCGGAATCCACAAACTCGGCACGCCCTGCTCCAGCAAGGTGTACCGCAGCTGAATCAGTTCCTGCTTCACCGTCTCGCCAGCCACCGTCGACAGCAACACCAGCGCCTCCCCCTTGTCAGGATCCGGCACCCCCACCACCGCAATCCGCCGCTCGCTGTCACTTTCCAGCTCCAGCGCCCGGATGATGTAATCCTCCACCGTCTCGTGCGGCACCATCTCGCCCCCAATCTTCGAAAACCGGCTCAAGCGCCCCTCAATGTGCAGAAAACCATCCGCATCAAGCCTACCCACATCTCCCGTGCTGAACCACCCGTCCCGCAGCACTTCCTCCGTCTTCCGCGGCTGCTTCAGATAACCCGTAAACACATTCGGCCCCTTCATCCAGATGATCCCGCTCCGGTCCACCGGCAGCGCATCACCCGTAATCGCATCCGTAATCCGCACCGCCAATCCAGGCATCAGCTGCCCCGTCGATCCTAACCGCCGCGACGCCAGCACCGGCTGCTTCCCGTTCGACGCAGGATCCGGCAGATTCACATTCGTCACCGGACTCGTCTCCGTCAGCCCATACCCCTCCATCACCGGCTTCCCGAACTTCCGCCGGAATTCCTCCTCAAGATTCAAAGGCAGCTTCTCCGCCCCCGTCACCACATACTTCAGCGTCGCCAGTTGCTCGACCTTCACACGCCGCAGATACCCCCTCAAAAACGTCGGCGTCGCCAGCAGCAGCTCCACCCCATGCTTCTCTATCAATTCCGCCAGCTTCGGCGGCTCCAGCGGCGTCGGATAAGTCACCAGTGACAATCCCTCAATCAGCGGATACCACAGGGTAACCGTGCACCCGAACGAATGAAACAGCGGCAGGCACCCTAGCAGCTTACTCGTCCCATTCAGATCCAATCGCGCCGCAAACTGCGTCACATTCGAAATCAGATTCCGGTGCGTCAGCACCACTCCCTTCGGCTCCCCGGAACTCCCGCTCGTGAACAGCAACGCCGCCTCCGCATCCCCGCCGCTCGACGGCAGCTTCAGCAGCGAACACAACGCCGGCACCGGCAGCAGTCGCAGCAGCAGCTCCCACTTCAGGATCCCCATCTTCATCCGCGGCAGCAATCGCTCCACAAAGATAATGTCCCGCGTCGATGGCCACGGAAAGGTCTGCACCTTCCTCACAATCTGATCCACCGTCACAAACCGATCAATCCCGCTCTGCCGGATCGCACTCTCAATCGCATCCTTCCCAGCCGTGAAATTCAGATTCACCGGCACCTTCCCAGCCAGCACCACCGCCAGATTCGCAATCATCCCCGCCCGCCCCGGAGGCAGCACAATCCCCACCCGCGATTCCTTCGTCTCCTTCCGGATCACTCCCGCCAGACACGCCGCCGCCGCAAACAACCGCGCAAAATTCATCTCCGATCCATCCAGCCCGTCATGCAGCACCGCACCCGCCGCATGCTTCTTCAACCCGGCCACTAGCAATCTCCCCAGATGCTCCCCGAAAGTCGCACGCGTCGCATACGCCTCCGCAGCCCCCTCAATCAGCGCCGCCTGCACCAGCGGATGCGACGCCCGCCCCGCCGGAATCACCGGCATCACACACAACACTACCTCCGGAAACGACCCCGGCGACTCCACACTCAGACAATGCTCCTGCGGCAGATCCACCCCGATCGGCTGCACCGGCACCCCAAACCCGCACAAATCCTCAATCACCGCATGCGGCACCCGCACATTCGTCGCCCGCAGCGACGCCACCGCAGGCGTCACCGCAATCACCGCCGCTCCCGCCGCCACCGCCTGCGGCACCGCCGAGTGCGATGACGTCTCCGTCCGAATCAATCGCGGCAACCCGCTCGACCCCACCGCCTGCCGCATCTCCGCACCCAGCACCGCATCCGTCTCAGTCAGAAGCACCGCCTTCCTCCCATTCAATCCCTTCAACAGCCGCGTCAGCGCCGCCGGATGACTTTGCGAACACAGGAACAGAACACCTCGATCACTGAGGCGTTCGGAATGAAGCAGGGTGGAAACAGACATGTCTACCGGTGGAAACTGGACATCCCGCGCCAGACAAGGCGTCCAGCACAGGAACTCGCCTCGCCTCTAGGGCCCACCCGCCGGTTTCTCAATGGAAAGAAACACCATTGGCAAACCCGCACCCCCGGTCATCCATGCCGCCCCCCCGACCATGCCCCCAGACCAGCACTCCGACGAAGACCGCGACTCCGCTCGCCGCAGCGCCGCCGCCTACCGCGACTACCTCGCCGAACGCGAGGAAATCCTCCGCCATAAATGGATCCTCAGCGAAGCCGCAGGCCACGACGTCGGCTTCGAAGCCGCCCTCCTCGACTGGGTCA
>JAIXPK010000056.1 GCA_027486335.1 Verrucomicrobiaceae bacterium
GAGAGTGTGATTGTGGAGTGCACGAGCGGGAACACGGGGATCAGTCTGGCGATGGTGGGGGCGGCGCGGGGGTATCGGGTGCGGACGGTGATGTCGACGACGGCGAGCGGGGAGCGGCGGAGTTTGCTGAGGCGGCTGGGGGCGGAGCTGGTGTTGTTCGAGGGAGGGGCGAGTTATCAGGCGGGGATTGAGCTGACGCGGGAGATGGCGGCGGCGGATTCGAGGGTGTATCTGCCGCGGCAGTTTGAGAATCGGCTGAATGCGGATGAGCACGAGGAGGGGACGGGGCAGGAAATCATCGCGCAGAGTGGCGGGGAGCTGCATGCGTTTGTGAGCGGTTATGGGACTGGGGGGACGCTGACGGGGGTGGGTCGGGCGTTGAAGGCGCGGTGGCCGGGGTTGCGGGTGGTGGCGATGGAGCCGTCCGGGGAGCTGATGCCTGGGGAGTTGCCATGCTGTCACCGGATTGAGGGCGTGGCGCAGGATTACGAGCCGCCGATTCTGGGGATGGCACCGATTGACGAGCGGGTGAGGGTGCCGGGAGGGAAGGCGATGGCGATGGCGCGGCGGATGCACCGGGAGTTCGGGCTGCTGGTGGGGACGTCGTCCGGGGCGAATGTGGTGGCGGCACTGGAGGTGGCGCGGGAGCTGGGGCCCGGGGCGCGGGTGGTGACGATTCTGTGTGATCGAGCGGACCGGTATTTCAGCACGGCGTTGTTCGGGGACTGAGGGTGTGAGGGTGGGCCAGGGATGAGGCTGGGGCGGCCTTGTTAACGGGGTGACGCGGACTGGAAAGTCCGCGCTACGTTCGCGAGCTGGAGTGGTGCACCCGTCAGGATTCTAGGCTGAAACCTTCTGATCAGTAGCCAAACTCAATTCTGATACGGCCGTCGCAGCGGTTGCCTGGATTCGTGATCCGGTTCATGATTGCAGATGGGCCGACCCCGGATAACAACTTGTTTGGACCAAACACGCTTGAAAGGGAACCGCAACGTTATCGCAGGATGCAGCCTCGTTATGGTTGCTGGTTATTGCTTCGTAAAATCAGTTCATGTTTGGCCGCAGCTTGTCAAAATGGTTCCGGCGGGACTGATTGGAGGCCTCAGTGTGCTCATCCAAGCGATGGCGTTGCTGATGATGGTTGGCGCTGTCTGCGTGGATGCATGGAGGTTGATCGGTGCGACCAAGGGGGCGCGGCCACTCTGCGCGAACATGCTGGCAGGTATCTTCATGCTCGCAGTGTCCATTTTTGTATTTTACCGCACCGGGTGCCTGTTGATGGCTTTTGATTAGCAGCTTTGCGATTCGTTGCGGCACGGCTGCCGGTAGGGCCGGGAGATGGTGGCGGGGGAATGGCCGGGCAGGCCTTGTTCAAATCCTGAGATCACGCGCATAGGTTAGCGCTATTCGGGGCTGGGGTCACAGGCAGGATGCCCGTGCCACTTTGCTTCAGAGTGAAGCGACCGAGAGTGGGGTGGTGCACCCATCAGGATTCGAACCTGAAACCTTCTGATCCGTAGTCAGATGCTCTAATCCGTTGAGCTATGGATGCGCTTGCGGGAAGAGAGCCATAATCAGGGTGGGGGAGGTGTCAACTGGCGAGGTGGAAAAATGTTGCCCGGGGGTGTGGGGTGGGGCGATGGGGGGGGTGCGATGTCTCTTGCGCGGGGCGGGTGGGCGTGAGAGAGGGGGGGATGGTTACGAAGCTTCTGCACACGAGGTACCGGGTCGCGGACCTTGGCCGGACGATTGCCTTTTACAAGGAAGTGCTGGGGTTGGAGGAAGTGAGGCGGCATAAGAGCCCGCGTGGGTCGGAGCTGGTGTTTCTGAAGGCACCGGGGAGCGAGGAGCTGATTGAGATTTGTCAGTATGATGCGAGCGGGCCTGTGGTGGTGGGGCCTGATCTGACGCATCTGGCGTTTGAGGTGGAGGATCTGGAGGCATTTGCGGTGCATGCGGCGGCGAAGGGGTATCCGCTGAGTGACGGGCCGACGGTGACGTCGAGCGGGTCGGTGTTTGCGTTTGTGGATGCGCCTGAGGGTTATGAGATCGAGTTGATCCAGCGGGCTCCGAGTGCGGGTTGAGCGAATGCGGCTGACTGATTATGGAATTCGACTGGCTGGACGTCTCTTTTGATCTCAAGCGGATGACGCCGCGTGAGGTGGAGGAGTCGTTTGAGGATCCGTTTTCGCTGCGGTTGCTGCCTGAGGGTGGGGGGGAAGCGGCGACGGCGCGGTATTACAGTCTTGGGAAGACGGTGGCGAGCCGTGGGGTATTTGCGGTCTTCTGGACGGATGGGAAGAAGTACCGGGTGATTTTTGCGCGTGACATGACGACGGACGAGCTGGCGTTTTACGAGCGGAAGAACTCTGAATTTGTGTAATATGAACCGGATCATTGATTGGGCATCGATACCTGCATTTGAGACTGAACAGGAGGAGGCGGAGTGGTGGGGGGTGCATCAGCTGGATGCGCGGCTGATGAATGCGGCGCTGCACCGGCCGGATGTGAGGGAGAGCACGACGATCACGCTGCGGTTTGATCCGCGGATGCTGGCGAGGATCAAGCGGCTGGCGCGGAGCCGGTATCTGAATTATCAGAGCATGATCAAGCAGTGGCTGAGTGAGCGGCTGGAGCACGAGATGCATCATGGCAATGGCGGGCGTTAAGGTGCTGCTGAGGCGTGGGGTATTCTGGCTGGGGGCGTGGGCCTGCTGGCTGGGGTTGCTGACGTGGTTGTCGTCGCAGAGCCATCCGGGGCCTGTGATAGCGGTTAGGAACATCGACAAGGTGGAGCATTTTCTGTATTTTGCTGCTGGCGGGGTGCTGCTGGGCGGGGCGTTGGGGTTGTGGGGGAGGCGGGAGGAATTGCCGGTGGTGCGGCTGGGGTGGAATGGGATTGCGTGTATTGTGGTGGCGATTGGGGCGCTGGTGGGGTGGCTGGACGAGTGGCATCAGCGGTTTGTGCCGGGGAGGGTGGGGCTGGATCTGGATGACTGGATTGCGGACACCCTTGGGAGTCTGGTTGGCGGGTTGGCGGCGCGTTGGGTGGTGCCGAGGCTGGCGGCGGTGAGGCGTTGAGCGGAAGGTGGAGCGGGGCACTTGCTGAATGGCGTGCATGGTATAGGGGCGGGGATGAGATTTGCGATCTGCAACGAGACCTGGGGTGGATTTGGGGCGGACTTTGCGGCTGTGTGCGGCCGGATAGCGGAGGCTGGGTATAGCGGGGTGGAGGTGGCGCCGTTCACGCTGGCGGAGAATCCGGCGACGCTGACGGAGGAGGAGGCGGTGCGATTTGGGGAGACGGCGAGGGCGGCTGGGTTGGAGGTGGTGGGATTGCACTGGCTGCTGGTGCAGCCGCCGGGTTTTCACCTGACGGTGCCTGATGGAGGGGTGAGGCGGGCGACGGCGGAGTTTGGGCAGCATCTGGCGCGGTTGTGTGCGGCGATGGGGGGGAAGGTGATGGTGTGGGGGAGCCCGAAGCAGCGGAATCTGGAGCCGGGTTGGTTGTGGGAGGATGCGGCGGGTCGGGCTGCGGAGGTGTTGCGGGCGATTGCGGAGACGGCTGGGCC
>JAIXPK010000136.1 GCA_027486335.1 Verrucomicrobiaceae bacterium
TACCTGCTGGATACGCAGCCGGTGGTGAGGCGTGCGAGTTATGCGTATGTGGCGGTCCGGTTTGGCCGGGACGGAGAGATTGCGTCGGTGCATCCACTGCCGGCGGTGACGGTGAACTGAGGAACAGAAGCCATCAAAATAAAAAAAGATATGAAGCGAATTGCGACTGTGATGATGATGGGCGGCGTCTGTGCGCAGGGCCAGACGACGGCGACCTTGAAGGAACTGCATGTGCGGGGGGATTTTGACAATGACGGGCGGGCGGATGCGGCGGTGATCAGCCGTGCGGACGGGTCGTTCCGGATAGGGTATCAGAATCTGCCGGGGGTGCTTGAGTGGTCGGCGGCGAGGGCGAGTGGGGTGCCGGGGGCGACGTGGGCCGCGGTGGGGACATTGACCGGGGCGAGCGGGGCGCTGGCGATCTGCGGGCCGGAGGCGAATCTGGTGAGTGTGGTGAGGGTTCCGTCGGCGGCGGCGTCGGCGGTGCCGGTGATGGTGGCGGCGGGTGGGATCGGACCGGCTGGGGTGCTGGCGCTGGACATTGGCGGGGCGGGGAACACGGCGGCGGATGACCTTGTGGTGTTCACGGGGATGAACAATGCGCCGACGGCGGCGAGAAGAGAGATGATGCGACACACGGGGGGCGGGGCGGCGACGTTTACGACGTTGAATGAGACGGCGGGTGGGGTATTCCGGGCGAGCGGGCGGCAGGTGGCTAGAGATGGAGGGGCGATGCTCGCGGGTGTGCTGGAGGGGAGCGACGTGTCGTCGGTTTTCCGGCTGATGGATGCGGGGACGGGAGTGCTAGTTGAGAAGGGGAGTGTGGCGGGAGTTCCGGGGAGTGGTTATGTGAGTGCGGGTTTCGGGGGGACGCCGTGGCACACGTTTGTGTTCTGGCGTCGCGGGTCGAGTGAACTGGCGTGGCGTCCGGCGGGGGCGGGTGGGGGAGACAACGTGGTGTTCGGGGCTGGTGGGACGATTCAGGCGGGGAGACCGGTGGGTGAAGTGGTGGTATTGACGGGTGGAGTGGGGACGAGGCTACTGGTGGTGTCGGAGGACGGGAGTACGGCGGTGGTGCTGGCGTTTGATGGAGTGAATGCGACGCCGGTGGAGGAACTGACGGCGGGCGCGGGTGAGAGCTTCAGCGGGGCGGTGGCTAGGGAAGGCGGAGGGTTTACGATGCTGAGTGGCGTGGCGGGGAGTGGTGTTAGTGCGGCGTGGCGGGATTGGAATCCAGAAGGCGGCGGGTATGTGGCGGGTGGGAGCGGGGGATTGCCTGGAGTTAGGGCGGCGGGAGTGAGGGCGAATGTGTTTCTGTTTGCGGGCGAGCCGTTTGTGGTGGCGAATCCGGGGTTGGCGGCGATGCTGAATGCGCCGGAGTGGGCGTCGTCGGTGCAGTTTTCGGGGAATCCATCGGCTTTGAGTGTGACGGCGGAGGTTTACGGGACGGCGGCGACGGGCCTTGGGGCTGGGGCGGTGAAATCGCTAGGGAGTGCGCCTGCTGGGACGGCGTTTGCGCTGGCGAATCAGATCCGGCCGGACATGTCGCTGTCGTCGTTTCGCGGCGTGCTGGGGCCTGCGGGTTTGGAGGTGAAGGTATCGCCGCCATCGGGGACGTATGGCGTGGCGGTGACGCCGGTGTTTACGGGGACGCCTGGGAATGCGCAGATTTTTGCGCGGGTGGGGAATGGGCCGTGGACGGCGGCGGCTGGGTTCAAGCCGCGGCTGACGAGTGCGGCGACGGTGCAGTATTATGCGGTGATGCCGGGGAGCCAGCGGAAGACCGCGGTGCAGACGGCTAGCTATAGTTTCACGGTGCCTGCGGGACTGGTGGACAGTGATGGGGATGGGGTGCCGGACTTTGTGGAAGCGACCCTGCCTGAGAAGGCGGGATTTGATCCGCAGAAGGGCGGGGATACAGATCGGGACGGGTTCAGTGATCTGGAGGAATGGCTGGCGGGGACGGATCCGCAGGATGATAATGAGAAGCCGAAGGCGCACGTGGCGCATGCGGGGTCGTTCACGGTGCGCGGGGTGCCGCGGCCGGTGGATGGGACGAGTGGGTTGAGGACGGTGGCGACGGTGGGGATGACGGCGGAAGTGTGGACGCCTGACGGGACGCGCCTTGGGGCAGGGGCGACGGAGGTGGGGGTGCCGGGGTATGCGATTCCGGCGTTGAACATCGGGGGGCTGGCGACGTTAGCGCCGCTGGCGGCGGTGGTGGGGCAGAGTGTTTACGGAGTGATAACGGCGGATCCTGACGAGATGCGGGGTCGGGAACTGGGTGGGCTGGTGCCGGTGCCGCGGTTGCCGGTGCCGAAGGTGGCGTATGTGCCGGGGAACGGGACGACGGCGCAGGAAGTGGCGGCGTGGAAGGCGGCGGCGCTGGCTGCGCGGAATGCGAGCCAGCCGGTGGTGGTGCCGGTCGATCTGACGGAGCATCATGTGCTGACGGCGCTGGTGTTTGAGCGGTGGCTGAATGGCGTGGCTGAGTCGCGGGGGTTGCCGGGAGTGGAGGGTGGGAACGTGACGGTGTTTCCGCTGCGGGCTGGCGAGGCGGGGATGAGGGCGCTGAGTGCGGAGGAGATGAGCGCGTTGCGGGTGCGGGTGGACGAGGCGCGGCCGGGATGGGATCTGGCGGGCGTGCATGGCGTGCTGAGAGCGGCGCTTTTGCCGCCGGGGAGTGCGGCGGTGGCTGGGTTGCGGGCGGTGGCGACGGATGTCTGGCGGATCAGCAGCCTGCTGGGGATTGGGGAGAATGCGGCGGATTATCAGCCGCCGCTGGATGTGCTGCGGGGATTTGTGAGGGACGGGAGCCTGCCTGCTGCATATGCGGCGGCGGCGACGGTGACGGGGGCGGAGCGGACGGCGGCTTACGGGAGCATTGCGGGTTTGCTGGCGGGGTTGACGCCGCGGCCGGTGGTGACGCAGACCCTTGAGGTGACGGCGCAGACTTTTGGAGGGACATGTCCGCTGCTGAAGCGGGTGGGGCAGGCGGGACAGGTGAGCCTGGTGGCGGCGGAAGGGGTTCCCTATCAATTGCCGGAGAGCTTCACGCTGGGGGTTGGGTCGCGGCTGGTGGTGACCGGGTACACGGATGTGGTGGATCCGGAATGTCCGGGAGATGAAGTGGAAGTGATCTCGTTGCGGGTGACGCATCTGCCGGTGCCTGTGGCTGAGGACAAGGATGGCAACCTGCTGCCGGACGCGTGGGA
>JAIXPK010000466.1 GCA_027486335.1 Verrucomicrobiaceae bacterium
CAACCGTGGGGGACGCAACCCTGATAGGGTTGTGAATTTGTTTTGGGGTGGACCCAGGGTAGGCCTGCGTGCCGCAGTCCAACCCTGGGCTGGGGGACGCAATCCCGTTGGGATTGGTAGGGGCGACGGCTTTGGCGTTGAGGGCGCAGGCGGGATTGCCTGTGCTACTTTGCGTGTTAAGGCATTGAGGGTCACATGCAGGATGGCTGTGACACTTTGGTTGCTGCGGCAGTGGGGTCACAGGGGGGATGCCTGTGGCACTTTGCGGGGGAGAGTTAGGCGGGGGGTGCGGGGGGGAGTTTGGGGCTGGTGAGGATTTTGCGGCCGCTGAGGATGACTGGTTTGTCTTTGAGGGCGTCTTCGAGGCGGAGGCGGAGGACATCGGCTTCGCGTGCGGAGGCGGAGGCGGCGGTGCGGGCGGCTTGGGCGGCGGATTGGGCGCCGTTTAGGGCGTTCTGGAGCCGGCTGTTATCGGCTTCGAGTTCTTCGAGGCGGCGGCGGAGTCTGGCGACTTCGGCCTGGAGCGGAGCGACGGCGCTGCTGGTTTGTTCGAGGGAGGATTTGTGAGAGGCGAGGGCGTTGCGGTCGGCGGCGAGGGAATCGAGGAGGGATTTGGTTTCCTTGAGTTCGGCGAGGAGCGGGTCGACGCGGGACTGGGCGTCGTCGACGCGTTTCTGCATGAGATCGGCGTCGGTGCGGAGCTTGCTGATTTCGAATTCAGCGGCTTTGAGGGCTTCGCGGGTATCGGAGTTGTCGGTGGCGCGCTGGCGGTAGTTGTCGCGTTCGGCGCTGACATTGCGGAGGACTTCCTCGGTGCGTTTGAGTTTGGCGGCGGCGTCGTCGAGTTGGGCTTCGAGGGAACCGAAGCGGTTTTCGATGCCGCGGCGGCGGGCGGCTTCTGCGGCGACTTCTGCGGTGCGTTCTTTTTCTGCGAGGATGGCGGCCTTGGCTTCGCGGGAGCGTTCGGTGAGTTCGGCTTCTGCGGCGGCGAGTTTGGCGCGGAGTTCCTCGACTTGGGCGGCCATGGTGCCTGGGCGCGGGGCACCTGAGGCGGCGGCTGGCTGGCGGGGTTTGCGGGTTTTGGTGGGGGAGGAGGCGTCGGTTTGGTCGGCGGCGTCTGAGAGGTCTGAGGCGTCGGCTGGGTCAGCGGTGAGGGTGGGGGCTGGGGAAGGTGAGGGAGACGGGGATTTCGAGCCGGTCCAGCGTCGGAAGAGACTGGCGACTTTGGCGATGAGGCCGGGTTTTTTTTCCATGGTCACTTAACGACGATGTTTACGAGCTTCTTCGGGACGACGATGACTTTGGCGATGGTGCCGCTGGCGATGGCGTCGATGATGCGAGGGGAGGCGAGGGCGGCAGCTTCGATGGTGGCCTGGTCGGCGGCGGAGGCGACGGTGATTTTGTCGCGGAGTTTGCCGTTCACCTGGACGACGATTTCGATTTCATCGACGACGAGGGCTGATGGGTCGAATTGGGGCCATGGCTGGAGGGCGAGCTGGGAGGCTGAGAGGTCCGGGAAGGTGGACTGGAGGTGGGCGTAGATTTCCTCGGTGAGGTGAGGGGCGAAGGGGTTGAGGCAGAGGAGGAGGGAGACGAGGTCGGCGACGGGGACGACGTCTGCGGCCGTGAAGGCGTTGGTGCAGATCATCATCTGGGAGATGGCAGTATTGAAGCTGAGCTTGTCGATGTCGTCGGTGACCTTGCGGATGGTTTCGTGGACGGTGCGGCGCAGGGATTTGTCAGGGGGCGCGGAGGCGGAGAGTTTGGGATTGAGAGCCCATGAACCGTCTGAGGATTCGGTGAAGGCGACGCGCCAGACCCGGGCGAGGAAGCGGCTGACGCCTTCGACGCCTTTCATGCTCCATGGTTTGACCTGCTCGAGCGGGCCCATGAACATTTCGTAGAGGCGGAGGGAATCGGCTCCGTAGGCGCGGACGACATCGTCAGGGTTGACGACATTGCCGAGGGACTTGGACATTTTCGCGCCGTCTTCGCCGAGGATGAGCCCCTGATTGACGAGTTTCTGGAACGGTTCCGGGGTGGAGAGGTGGCCGAGGTCGAAGAGGACCTTGTGCCAGAAGCGAGCGTAGAGGAGGTGGAGGACGGCGTGTTCGGTGCCGCCGACGTAGAGGTCGACGGCTCCGGGTTTGCCATTGCCGCCGAGCCAGTAGGCTTCGGCTTCGCGGCTGATGAAGCGGTCGGAGTTGTGAGGGTCGCAGTAGCGGAGGTAGTACCAGCAGGAGCCGGCCCACTGGGGCATGGTGTTGGTTTCGCGCTGGGCGGAATCGGAGTAGCGGATCCAGTCGGTGGCTTTGATGAGTGGGCCGCGGGGGTCGCCGGTGGGTTTGAAGTCTTCGAGGTCCGGCTGGAGGAGCGGGAGTTCGGAATCGGGGATGGCGTGGTGTTCGCCGTTTTCCCAGACGATGGGGAAGGGTTCGCCCCAGTAGCGCTGACGTGAGAAGAGCCAGTCGCGGAGTTTGAACTGGATGCGGCGGCGGCCGAGGTTGTTAGATTCGAGCCATGAGATGATCTGCTGTTTGGCGGCGGCGGTGGTGAGCCCGTCGAGGAAGCCGGAGTTGACGGCGGTGCCTTCGTCGCAATATGCGGAAGTTAGGGTGTCGGGGTCTTGTGGGCGGGGCTCCGAGGTGTCTTTCACGCCCAGCCATTCCCATTCGGTCAATCCAGCGACCTGTGGATTCCCGGCGATATAGCGGATTTGGGCATCATATTCCTCGGTATCGCGAATGATCCGGTTGTAGAAATCGGCCTGCCAAACGGAACCGCTGGAGTTCAGGAGTTTGTTGATCTCATGGGCGGTGAACGACTTCCATGAGTGGATGATGTCAGGGAGCTCATGCCCGGCCAGCGGTTTGACGAGGGCGTGGACGTGATTCGGCATGACGCACCACGCATCGAGCCGATAGCGATCGCCATCGAAGTGCTGGATGGCACCGGCCACGATGGCGGCGGCGGCTGGGTCGCGGAGGAGGCAGGTTCCGTGACCGGCATCTAGGTAGGCATCGACTTTCTCGGAAAGGAGATAGTTGAGGCGATCGGCCTCGTCCTTTGAGATGTCGCCGGATTCGGCGCGGGATGAGAGGGCATCGCGTTCGCTGACCCACTGGTCGCGGACGTGGCTTGGCACGCTGTCGTTGAGGCGGAAGGTGATGGCGTAGATGGAGTCGGGTTTTTGCCAGCGAGGAATGCCGTTTTCGCCGATGTGTCGTGTCACGACGGGGCCGGACAAGGCCGGGACGGCCTTGCTACGGGCGGCGGTGGAGGTGTCGGATGGCTCAGTCGGAGACAAGGCCGGGACGGCCTTGCTACGGGCGGCGGCGGAGGTGTCGGATGGCTCGGTCGGAGACAAGGCCGGGACGGCCTTGCTACGGGTGTTTGCAACGACCTGGATGACGGGGAGATCGAATTTGGTAGCGAAGGCGAGGTCGCGGTCGTCGTGGGCGGGGACGGCCATGATGGCTCCGGTGCCGTAGCCCATCATGACGTAGTCTGCGATCCAGACGGGGATTTTCTGGTTATTGACTGGGTTGATGGCGAAGGCGCCGGTGAAGACGCCGGATTTGTCCTTATTGAGGTCGCCGCGGTCCATGTCGGACTTGGAGGCGCAGGCCTGGATGTAGGCGGAGACTGCGGGGAGTTGTTCCGGGGAGGCGATGGAGGAGACGAGCGGGTGTTCGGGAGCGAGCACCATGTAGGTGGCGCCGAAGAGCGTGTCCGGGCGGGTGGTGAAGACGGTGATGGGGTGGCCGTGGACGTTGAAGATGACTTCAGCGCCTTCGCTTTTACCGATCCAGTTTTTCTGGAGGAGTTTGATGCCTTCCGGCCAGTCGAGGGGTTCGAGGTCGTTGATGAGGCGGTCGGCGTATTTGGTGATGCGGAGCATCCACTGGCGGAGGGGTCGGCGTTCGACGGTATGGCCTTTGGACTTCCATTCGTCGACTTCCTCGTTGGCGAGGACGGTGCCGAGGTCTGGGGACCACCAGACGGGGGCTTCGTGGACGAAGGCGAGGCGGACGGCGTCGATTTCGGAACGGGACCAGCCTTGGGCGGCGAGTTCGGAGACTGGGCGGGCTTTACGGGATTCCTCGCAGAAGTAGGAGTGGTAGAGCTGGAGGAAGATCCACTGGGTCCAGCGGACGTAGGAGGGGTCGGTGGTATTGACCTCGCGGTCCCAGTCGTAGGCGAAGCCGAGGGATTTGAGTTGGCGGCGGAAGTTGACGATGTTGGCGTCGGTGGTGATGCGCGGGTGCTGGCCGGTTTTGATGGCGTATTGTTCGGCGGGGAGGCCGAAAGCGTCCCAGCCCATGGGGTGGAGGACATTGTGGCCCTGCATGCGTTTGGCGCGGGCGATGATGTCGGTGGCGGTGTAGCCTTCCGGGTGGCCGACGTGGAGGCCTGCGCCGCTGGGGTAGGGGAACATGTCGAGGACGAAGCACTTGGGCTTGGAGCCGTCGAAGTCTGCGTCGCCTGGGCCTGGGGAGCGGAAGGTTTTTTCGGCGTCCCAGCGCTGCTGCCAGCGGGGTTCGAATTCGTCGAAGGGGAAGGGCTTGCGTCGGTCGCTGCTCATGGGAAAGGGAGTGAGAAAGGGGGAGAGAAGGGGGAAAGCGGGTGGGGATTCTGGAACAGAATCCTGGAAAGGAAACCTGGAAGTGGGAGCTGGCGGGATCAGTCGGCCATGTGGGCTGGGAGGAGGTAGACGCGGCCGGGTTGGAGGCGAGGGAGGATGCGGTCGGAGATATCGAGTTCGATGCGGCTGGGGATGGGGGACGAGGAGAGGGATGAGAGGATGCCGAGATCGGAGAGGAGGGAAGAGGGAGGGGAGTAGTGGATGACGGCGGCGTCTTTGAGGCCGGCTTCTTCGCGGGCGAGCTGGAAGGCGTCTTCGAGGTAGCCGTTTCGGTCGACGAGTTTCTGGGTGAGGGCTTCTGCGCCGGTGAGGATGCGGCCGTCGGCGACGGAGGCTTTGAGTTGTTCCGGGGAGATGCTGCGGGCGGAGGCGACGATGGAGACGAAGCGTTCGTAGGTCTGGTTGACGATGCTTTGGAGGTAGGATTCTTCTTCGGGGGTGAGTTCGCGGTGGCCGTAGAGCGTGTCTTTGAGGGCGCCGGAGCGGAAGACGCGCATTTTGAGGCCGGCTTTATCGAAGAGCCCGTGGTAGCCGAGGGTTTGGACGACGACGCCGATGCTGCCGGTCCATGTGACTGGATTTGCGACGATTTTGCGGGCACCGCAGGCGATGTAGTAGCCCCCGCTGGCGGCGATGCTGTCCATGAAGACGACGACTGGTTTGCGGGCATTGGCCTGCTGGACGGCGTGGTAGATGGTGTCGGAGGCGGTGACCTCGCCGCCGGGGGAATCGATGCGGAGGACGATGGCCTTGATGGCTGGGTCGTCGACGGCCTGGGTGAGGGCGCGTTTGGTGCGGGTGACGAGGGATTCGCCGCCGCCGAGGGAGTCGTTGCTGATGACACCCGTGAGGTCGATCTGGACGATGAAGGGTGCGTCGTGGCTGCCGCTGGCGGCGGGTTGGGCGAGGACGGCGTTGAAGGCTTCGGGCGGGAGGATGGTGCCGCGGGAGTTGAACTGCCGGGAGAAGACGACATTGGCGACGAGGCTGGCGGCGAGGGCCAGCACGAGAATGACCCCGAAGCATCCGAGAAGCTGTTTGCGCATGAGGGGAAGTTAAGGGTCCGGCTGACGGGGGACAAGGAGGGAAGTGGGGACGTGAAAGCGCGGGGTGATGCGACTCCCTCTTTACACTCTGCGAGGGCGATGCCATGACGCTGAAATTTTGCCCCCCCGTCAATGCCCAAAGACACTACGATTCACAAGATACTCGTCATTGGTTCTGGTCCGATCGTGATCGGGCAGGGCTGCGAGTTTGATTATTCCGGCGTGCAGGCGTGCAAGGCGCTGAAGGAGGAGGGGTACACAGTCGTGCTGATCAATTCGAATCCGGCGACGATCATGACCGATCCGGAGTTTGCGCACCGGACTTACATTGAGCCGATCACGCCGGACGTGGTGGAGAAGATCATCGAGCGGGAGAAGCCGGATGCGTTGCTGCCGACGCTGGGTGGGCAGACGGCGTTGAACACGTCGATGACGCTGTGGCACACGGGTGTGCTGGCGAAGCATGGCGTGCGGATGATCGGGGCGAAGGCGGACGCGATTGAGAAGGGTGAGAACCGGATGAAGTTCAAGGAGGCGATGATCAAGATCGGCCTCGACATGCCGATGAG
>JAIXPK010000217.1 GCA_027486335.1 Verrucomicrobiaceae bacterium
GGGGGGGCGTGACGGAGCGAGGGGATCAGGGGTCAGTGGATGCGGAGGCGACGCCAGAGGGACGGTATGCGAAAGTGATTCATGAGCGGGTGGGGTTGGTGTGGAACCGGAAGATGAGTACGATTCGTGGGTTGACTGGAGTGGGGACGGTGGAGGTGGAGTTTGAGATTGACCCTGAGGGGAGGATCAGTGGGGTACAGCTGGTGGATCCGGGGAAGGCGAATCCGATTCTTGAGGATGTGTGTTTGAGTGCGATCATGGCTGCGAAGCTGCCGCCGCCGCCGCAGGAGCTGATTGAGGAGATGCGGGAACCGCTGACTGGCGGGAAGATGCGGAGGCGATTTACCTTTCACCGACTTTGACCCCCTGATGACATGCTGATTGCTGCTGGATTTGCCGAGAATTTTGGAGCTGCGCTGGGAAGCGTGTGGCATTTTATTGTGACTGGGGGGTGGGCGATGGCACCGATTCTGGTGTGTTCGTTCATCATGCTGGCGGTGATCAGCTGGAAGGTGGCGGATCTTGGGGAGGAGCGGACTCTGCCGGGATTGCTGAAGCGGCAGCTGGAGGAGGTGGCGGGTCGGCCATCGGCGGTGAGTTTCAAGGCATTGCAGCAGACGATGGCGCATGATGATTCGGTGCTGGCGAAGATCTGTCAGGCGGCGTTTGCGACGACGCACACGAGTCATGCGTCGGCGATGCGTGCGGCGGAGGCGGCTGGGCGGGAGGAAGTGAGTGGGATGGAGCGAGGGATTGGGGTATTGGAGCTGGTGTTTACGGTGTCGCCGATGCTGGGGTTGATTGGGACGGTGAGCGGGCTGGTGCGGATTTTTGGGAATTTCGGGGGAGTTGGGCGAGGTGCGGATCAGGCGGCGCAGATAGCGGCGGGGATTTCGGAGGCGATGAATGCGACGATTGCGGGGTTGGCGGTGGCGGTGCCGGCGGTGATTGCGCAGTTCTGGTTCAGTCGGCGGGTGGAGCGAGCGGCATTGCGGATGGGGACGATTGTGAATCGTGCGCTGGACGCGGTGTGGAGGGAAGAACCGACAACCTGATGCGGCGATGAATTTTCATGTGAAACGACGTCGGAGTCCGGCGCTGCAGATCATCAACATGATCGACATTCTGATCATTCTGCTGATGTTTCTGGTGGTGAGCACCTCGTTCAAGGAATCGCGGTCGGTGTTGAACGTGTCGGTGCCGGTGAGTGATTCGATGGCATTGGGGACGGACAGTGAGAAGCGGCTGGGGATTGTGCTGACGAAGGAGGGGAAGGTGTATGTTGATGAGTCGGAGGTGGCGGTGGACGGGGTGGGAGCGGCGCTGGCTGGGTTGCGGGCGGCGCGGCCGGAGGCGCGGTTGGATTTGCGGATTGATGAGAACGTGCCGTTTGGGACGATTATCAAGGTGTGGGATGGGCTGACGAAGGCTGGGTATAAGGTTGGGGAGGTGCCGGCGAGGGTCTTGCGGGCGAAGGCGGCGGGGGCGGGAGCGCCTTGAAATAATGCAATTCCCGCTTTTCCGGTGACGGCATGCGGGCAGGGAGGGAGGGAACCTGAAATTGAATACTGACCATGGTGCGCGAAATAGTACTTTTTGGTGATCCTGTGCTGCGCGAGAAGTGCCGGAGAGTCACGGAGGTGACGGACGAGCTGGTGGCGCTGGCGGCTGACATGGTGGAGACGATGGAGGATGCGGACGGGGTGGGGCTGGCTGCGCCGCAGATTGGTGAGGGTATTCAGCTGGCGGTGATTGACGTGAGGGATGCGGAGGAGCCGCTGACGTATTTGAAGGTGGATGGGGAGGATGCGGCGCTGGCGGATTGGATGCCGCTGAAGTTCATCAATCCGGAGTTGAGTTTTCCGGTGAAGGGGAAGGCGAGCATGAACGAGGGATGCCTGAGTTTTCCGGAGGTGAGGGCGCAGATCAGCCGACCGGATGTGGTGCGGGCGAAGCTGACGCTGCTGGATGGGCGGACGATTGAGATGGAGACGGACGGGTTACTGTCGCGGGCGATTCAGCATGAGACGGATCACTTGAACGGGGTATTGTTCATTGACCGAGCGAGTCCGGCGGTGAAGCTGACGCTGAAGCGGAAGATTCAGAGGATGCGGGATGAATTCGGGATTTGAGCACTATGGGACTGAGCTTATTTGACACGATGACGCGGGTGCCGGTGGAGCTGGTGCCGATG
The DNA here is from genome assembly GCA_027486335.1 of Verrucomicrobiaceae bacterium. Classification (GTDB taxonomy): domain Bacteria; phylum Verrucomicrobiota; class Verrucomicrobiia; order Verrucomicrobiales; family V1-33; genus V1-33. The sequence goes on from JAIXPK010000217.1 coordinate 2,195, forward strand.
GACGGGCGTGAGTTCCGATTTTACTGCTGCGGGCCGACGGTGTATGGGCCGGCGCACATTGGGAATTTCCGGACATTTGTGCTGCAGGATGTGTTCCGGCGGGTGCTGGAGCTGGGCGGGCTGAAGGTGAAGCATGTGAGGAACCTGACGGATGTGGACGACAAGACGATCCGGGTGTCGCAGGAAGTGGGGAAGAGCCTGACGGAGTTCACGGCTGGGTGGACGGAGAAGTTCCATGCGGACTGCCGGGCGCTACATTGTCTGGAGCCGCATGTGGAGCCAGGGGCGGTGGACCACATCCCGCAGCAGATTGCGATGATTGCGACGCTGGAGCGGGATGGGCATGCGTACAAGGCGGCGGACGGTTCGGTGTATTTCCGGGTGGCGTCGTTTCCGGAGTACGGGCGGCTGTCGCGGTTGAAGGAGCGGGAGTTGCGGATGGGGACGTCGGTGGCGGATGACGAGTACGAGAGGGACACGCTAGCGGATTTTGCGCTGTGGAAGGCGAGGAAGGCGGAGGACGGGGTGAATTTCTGGGAGTCGCCGTGGGGTGAGGGGCGGCCGGGCTGGCATCTGGAGTGTTCGGCGATGATCCGGGAGTATCTCGGGGATACGATTGATCTGCACAGTGGCGGGGTGGATCTGGTGTTTCCGCACCATGAGAATGAGATTGCGCAGAGCGAGTGCTGCACTGGGCATGAGTTCTGCCGTCACTGGTTTCACGTGACGCATCTGCTGGTGGATGGGGCGAAGATGTCGAAGAGCCTAGGGAACCTGTATACGCTGGATGAGCTGGCGGCGAAGGGGTTTGGCGCGATGGAGGTTAGGTATGTGCTGGCGGGGTCGCATTACCGTGCGCCGTTGAATTTCACGCTGGCGTCGCTGGAGGCGGCGCGGCCGGCATTGGCGCGGCTGGGGAAGGCGGCGAAGGCGTTAGGGGAGAGGGCGGGGGTGACGGCGGTGCCTGAATATGCGAGTCTGGCGGGTGTGGGGCCGGGGCCGTTTGCGGCGGCGTGGGCGTCATTGAATGATGATTTGAATACGGCGGAGGCGCTGGGGCATGTGTTTGTGGCGCTGCGGGGGTTGAAGGCGGAGAGCATGACGGTGGAGGAGGCGGCGGCGGCGTATGGCGGGCTGCATTTCATGCTAGCGGCGTTCGGGCTGGTGCTGCCGGAGGAGGAGGAAGCCGAGGTGGAGATTCCGGAGGAAGTGCGGCGATTGGCGGAGCGGCGGTGGGAGGCGCGGCTGGCGAAGGACTGGGCGCTGTCGGATCAGTTGCGTACGGAGATTGACGCCTTGGGCTGGGTGATGAAGGACGGGAAGGTGTCGTGGGAGCTGGTGAAGAAGGGCTGAGTGGGAGATGTCAGGGACGGTCGGCGACGGCCATGAGGGTTTGGAAGTGAGGGGCGGCGGGTTCGCGGTCGACGACGGAGATCTGGATGGAGGAGAAGCCGGCGTCTTCGATGAA
>JAIXPK010000307.1 GCA_027486335.1 Verrucomicrobiaceae bacterium
GCCTCCCTCACCATCCCCGCCGCCCTCATCGAATCCCGTCTCTCCGAGATCCCCCACTCTCCTCACCCCATCATCGCCGTCTGCTCCATCGGCCAACGCAGCGCCCTCGCCGCCGCCACCCTCCGCTCCCTCGGCTTCCCCACCGCCACCCACCTCGCCAACGGCCTCGACTCCCTCCCCTGATCCCCGGGCCTTGTCTCCGCACCAGCCACCGTAGCAAGGGCGTCCCGCCCTTGTCTCCGCACAAGCCCCTGTAGCAAGGCCGTCCCGGCCTTGTCTCCGCACAAGCCCCTGTAGCAAGGCCGTCCCGGCCTTGTCTCCGCACAAGCCACCGTAGCAGGCCCTCCCGCCCTTGTCTCCGCCCCACCGAAACCATCTCAAATCTCAAATTTCAAATCTCAAATCCTTCCAGCCGCCACCGTATGGTGTACCCGATGTCCTCCCTCGGCCGCGCCTCCCTCTGCCTCCTCCTCGCCACCGGCCTCGCCCGCGCCGACTTCCTCTCCGGAGTCCGCCCCACCCTCAAAACCCGCTGCTTCTCCTGCCACGGAGCCCTCAAAGCAGAAGCCGGTCTCCGTCTCGACAGCGTCGCCCTCATGCAAAAAGGCGGCGAATCCGGCCCGCTCCTCGCCGATTCCGGTCGTCTCCTCCTCGAACGCATCTCCGCCCCTGCCTCAGACCCGGACCGCATGCCCCCGGAAGGCGCACCGCTCTCCCCCACTCAAATCGACGCCGTCCGCTCATGGCTCGCCGCCGGTGCCCCCGCTCCCTCCCACGACGAACCAGAACCCGACCCGCGCTCCCACTGGGCCTTCCAACCTCCCGTCCTAGCCACCCAAACCCCGGCCGCCAACCCCGACTGGAATCTCTCCCTCATCGACCGCGCCCTCGCCGCCCGCCACGCCGCCTCTAGCATCTCCCCGCAATCCCCCGCCCCTCCTTCCCTCTGGCTCCGCCGCGTCGCCTTCGACCTCACCGGTCTCCCGCCCTCCTCCACTCTCTCCGCATCCTTCCTGGCCGACCCGTCACCCGAAGCACGCGCCAACGCGGTCGACCAACTCCTCGCCTCCCCGCAATTCGGCGAACGCTGGGCCCGCCACTGCATGGACCTCTGGCGCTACAGCGACTGGTGGGGCCTCGACGCCCAACTCCGCTACAGCCAGAAACACATCTGGCACTGGCGCGACTGGATCGTCGAATCCCTCAACGCCGACTCCGGCTTCGACCGCATGATCACTGACATGCTCGCCGCCGACGAAGCCTCCCCAGACAATCGCTCCGCTCTCCGCGCCACCGGCTTCCTCTGCCGTCCCTACTACCTCTTCAACCGCACCACATGGCTCGACGAGGTCGTCGAACACACCAGCCGCGCCTTCCTCGGCCTCACCATGCAGTGCGTCAAATGCCACGACCACAAATACGACCCGCTCAGCCACTCCGACTACTACCGGCTCCGCGCCGTCTTCGAACCCTATCACGTCCGCGTCGATCAGTGGCCCACCGAACCGGACTTCGAAAAGGACGGGCTCGCCCGCGCCTTCGACCTCCACCCTGACAAACCCACTCACCTCCACCGCCGCGGCGACGAAAAACAGGCCGACACCTCCAAGGTCATCTCCCCGGACATCCCCGCCATCTTCGGCCACCTCTCCATCCAACCAGTCCTGCTCCCAAGGGAAGCCTCCCACCCAGGCCTCCTCCCACACGTCCTCGACCACCTCCTCGCCACCGCCACCGCCGAAGCCGCCACTCTCGCCGCCGACCCCGCCAAACCAGAACGCGCCGCCGCCGCCGCCCTCCGACCCGACGTCCTCAGAGCCGTCAGTCTCGCCGAACTCGCCCGCGCCAACGCCGACCCCAAAGCCGACTCCCTCGCCACCAAAGCCGCACGCCTCGAAGCCGCATGGAAACTCGCCTCCGCCACCGCCGACGCCGCCGAAGCCAAACGCGCCCTCGCCGCCGTTCCCGCTGACAAACAAGGCGATCTCGCCGCCAAAGCCAAGGCCGCCACCGAGGCCCTCGCCGCCGCCAAAACCAAAGCCGATTCCCCCGGCAATCAGTTCTCCCCACTCATCGGTGCCATCAAGGCCCTCGAAGGCCCGGACGATTCCTTCGACCGCAATCCCGCCTCCTATCCAACCACCTCCACCGGCCGCCGTCTCGCCCTCGCACGCTGGATCACCGGCCCCTCCAACCCCCTAACCGCTCGGGTCCTCGTCAATCACGTCTGGCTCCGCACGTTCGGTTCATCCCTCGTCCCCGACCCCTCAGACTTCGGCCGCCGCACCCCGCCTCCCCTCCACCAGAATATCCTCGACTCCCTCGCCGTCTCTTTCCAGCAATCCGGCTGGAAACTCAAACCGCTCCTCCGCTCTCTCGTCCTCTCCAGAGCCTATCTCAGCAGCTCCTCCGCCTCCAACTGCAACGCCGCCCTCGCCGCAGACCCTGACAACTCCCTCCTCTGGCGCATGAACCCCAAACGGCTTGAATCCCAGGCCGTCCGCGACGGGGTCCTCGCCCTCTCCGGCACACTCGACCTCTCCCTCGGCGGCCCTTCCATCCCCGTCCCTCAACAGGAATCCTCCAACCGCCGCGCCCTCTACCTCCAGCAGCACGGCGAACTCGAAGACCGCTTCCTCGGCGCTTTCGACAACGCCAGTGTCTTCGAATGCTACCGCCGCCGCGAAAGCGTCACCCCGCAGCAGGCCCTCGCCCTCACCAACAGTCGTCTCGCCCGCTCCGCCGCCGAATCCATGGCCGCCACCCTAGCCTCGCTCCCCGACGACACTTTCATCACCTCCGCCTTCTCCGCCATCCTCTCCCGCCAGCCTTCCCCTGACGAATCCCAAGTCTGCCTCAAAGGCCTCGCCGACTTCACCACCGCAGACCCAGCCGCCGCTCGCAGTCTCCTCATCCTCGCTCTCTTCAACCACAACGACTTCGTCACTCTCCGATGAACCGCGACGCCCTCATCCACGCCCGGCTCGTCGCCAGCCGCCGCCGCTTCCTAACATCTCTCTCCGCTGGCTGCGGCGGTCTCGCCCTCCAGTCCCTCCTCGCCTCGGACACCACATGGTCACCCCCCGACGGCCTCCACCACCACGCCCCCAAAGCCAAACGGGTCATCTGGCTCTTCATGCGCGGCGGTCTCAGCCACATGGAAAGCTTCGACCCCAAACCCGCTCTCACCAAGTACGCCGGCAAAACCATCGCCGAAACGCCTCACAAGGACGTCCAATCCCCCGATAAACTCAAAAATGTCCGCGTCGTCGTCGTCAACGACGCCAACGGTCAGCAGCGCTCCACCATCTACCCGCTCCAGGTCGGCTTCCGCCGCCACGGCCAGTGCGGCATCGAAATCAGCGACTGGTTCCCTCACATCGCCTCCTGCGCCGACGACATCGCCTTCGTCCGCTCCATGTGGACCACCGACGACAACCACGGCGCCCAAGTCCAGTTCCACTCGGGCCGCCACATGCTCGACCCCCGCGAACCCACCATCGGCGCATGGATCAATTACGGGCTCGCCAGCACTAGCGACAATCTCCCGCGCTTCGTCAACATCGGCCCGCGCTTCTTCGACGTCCGCGACGGCCACTACCTCGGCCCTGCCTACGACGCCGTCAATCTCCGCATCGACCCAGCCAACCCGCTCGCCTTCGCCTCCCCCGAAACCCCTGCCTCCACCAAGGTCCAGGAAACCCACTTCAATCTCGTCCACCAGCTCGACCAGCTCGCCGCACGCGACTACCCTGAAGACCGCCTCCTCACCGCTAGGCTCCAGAGCTACGAACTCGCCTTCCGCATGCAGCACGCGGTCCCGGAAGTCCTCAACCTCGACGAGGAATCCGAGGCCACCCGCAATCTCTACGGTCTCAACGAAAAACACTCCGAAACCTTCGGCCGACAACTCCTCGCCGCACGACGCATGGCCGAACGCGGGGTCCGCTTCATCCAGATCCAGCACGGCGACGGCGCGGCCGGCGAATGGGACGCCCACGGCGGCCTCAAAGCCAATCACGAACGACTCGCCGCCCAGGTCGACAAACCCACCTCCGGGCTCCTCAAAGACCTCAAAGCACGCGGTCTCCTCGACGACACCGTCGTCGTCTTCGCCACCGAATTCGGCCGCACCCCCGGCTCCCAGGGCTCCGACGGCCGCGACCACCACCCCTACGGCTTCTCCATCTGGATGGCCGGCGGCGGCATCCGCGGCGGCACCATCCACGGTGCCACCGACGAACTCGGCTTCCACGCCTCCGTCTCCCC
>JAIXPK010000112.1 GCA_027486335.1 Verrucomicrobiaceae bacterium
CCCCACGAACCCACCGTCCACCGCATGCGCTGGGTCCGCACCGCCCCATCCCAGTTCGCCCTCGTCGTCCTCCCGCTCCACGGCCGCGGCAATCTCAACGGCTCAGGCCAAGGCGTGAAAATTCTCGCCCTCTCCCCAGGCCCCGACCCATCCACCGCCGCCTCATGGCAGTCGTCCCTCATCGACGAATCCCTCCACATCACTCACAACCTCGACGCCCGCTCCCTCCCCGACGGCACCGAGGAAATCATCGTCGCCGCCAAAGAAGGCTTCCTCTTCGCCAAACCCGACGGCAAAGGCTGGAAAACCTCCCGCGCCTCTCTCTCCCCCTTCCCTGACGCCCGACCCTTCCTCGGCGCAGGCGAGGTCCGCTTCCTCTCCCCAGACCTCATCACCGCCGTCGAACCTTTCCACGGCCAACTCGTCACCGTCCTCCAACGCGACCCCGCCACCCGCGAATGGCAACGCCAGATCATAGAACAAGGCTTCAACCAGGGCCATGCCCTCGGCACCGCCGACTTCGACCACGACGGCCAACTCGACATCATCGCCGGCTGGCGCGAACCCGATGCCGCCAAATCCACCGGTCTCCGTCTCTACTCCCTCAAAGACAGCAAATGGTCCCGCTCATGGTCCTCGGAACCCAATACCATGGCCTGCGAAGACCTCAAAACCGCTGACCTCAACGCCGACGGCAAACCAGACATCATCGCCGCCGGCCGCAATTCCAAAAACCTCGTCATCTACTGGAACCAAACCCCCTAACTCCACCTCAGACACCTCCCCGTTCTCAATTCTTCCCTTCCCACTTCTCCTTTCCCTTTCTCACTTCTCACTTCTCACTTCCCCATTCTTCCCTTTCTCACTTCTCACTTCTCACTTCTCACTTCCCCCCCGGCACTCCTCTCATGCCGCTCTCCTCCCTCAGACTCCGGGACTTCCGCTGCTACCATTCCCTCAACTGCCCGCTGACCCAAGGCATCACCGTCTTCACCGGCGACAACGCCCAGGGCAAAACCTCCCTCCTAGAAGCCGTCTGCGTCCTCCTCCGTCTCCAGTCACCACGCACCACCGGAGCACGCGAACTCATCCGCTTCTCCACCGATTCCTTTGGCGTCGCCGGTTCCTTCAATGACCGCGAACTCCGCCACACCGCCGGCCCCGACGGCCGATCCCTCGCCATCGACGGCACCACCCAACGCAAACCCGCCGACTACCTCGCCGCCAGCGGGCTCGTCGTCTGGTTCGGCAACTCCGACCGCGACCTCGTCACCGGCACCAGCGAAATCCGCCGCCGCTACCTCGACTTCCTCGGCTCACAACTCTTCCCGGAATACCGCCCAGCCCTCCGCCGCTGCGAAGCCGCCCTCCGCTCCCGCAATTTCCTCCTCCGCCGCGACGCCTCCCCACCATGGCGGCAAATCGACGCCTACACCCGCATCCTCGCCGACGCCACCTCCGTCCTCTCTGCCCTTCGCGCCCAGCTCCTCAACGCCCTCGCCCCGGAAGCCGCCGCCGCCCACGCATCCGTCAGCTCGTCCTCCGAAGTCCTCACCATCACCCACCTCCCCGGCTCCGAACCCGACCTGCCAGCCCAGCTCGAACGTCTCCGCGACGAAGAAATCCGCCGCCGCGTCACCGCCGCAGGCCCCCACCGCGACGACTTCTCCCTCGCCATCGACTCCCGCCCAGCCAACCGCTTCGGCAGCGAAGGCCAGCAACGCACTGTCGCCCTCGCCCTCAAACTCGCCCAGGCCTCCGTCCTCCGCTCCCTCTCCGGCCGCGACCCCATTCTCCTCCTCGACGACATCTTCGGCGAACTCGACCCCAGCCGCCGCAACGCCCTCCTCACAGCCCTCCCACCACACGCCCAGAAACTCGTCACCACCACCCACCTGCTCTGGACCGATGCCTCGTTCCAGCCAGACGCCATCTGGAAGGTCTCCCACGGCTCCCTGACCTCCGTCACCGCCCCGTAATCCCACCGTAGCAAGGCCGTCCCGGCCTTGTCTCCGTACAAGCCCCCGTAGCAATGCCGTCCCGGCCTTGTCTCAACCCCGGCAACGCATTATCCTCCCTCCCAACTAACTAGAATCCGCCAGCTCTAAAGCGGCCCGCCTCGGACCCCGCCCCACCCTAACCATGCAACCGCTCTGGATCCACCACTACTCACTCCGCCTCCGCTCTGCCGCAGGCCCTAACCGCCGCAGCTCCCGCACCTCCCTCGAAGGCATCCTCCTCCACCGCGACGGCGGCTTCGCCTGTCTCCAGCCATGGCCCGAACTCGGCGACGCCCCGCTCGACGAACAACTCTCCCTTCTCCGCCGCGGCCGCTCCTCCCCGCTCATCGCCCGCGCCTTCGCCTGCCTCTCCGCCGACGCCGCCGCCCGCCGCGCCAATCACTCGCTCTTCCTCAACCTCTCCATCCCGAAAAGCCACGCCACCGTCACCCACGACGCCGACTTCCCTGCCCTCGCCGCCGCCGGCTTCTCCTCCGTCAAACTCAAAGCCTCTCCCGACGACCCTTCCCTCCCTGACAAAATCGCCCGCGCCTCAGCCGCCGGCCTGAAAATCAGAATCGACGCCAACAACACCGGCACCATCCCCGCATGGCTCGCCCTCGCCCCATGGGCCCACGCCATCGACTTCCTCGAAGACCCGCTCCCATGGGACCCCGCCTCATGGTCCCAGCTCACACAACTCACCGGCTTCCGCCTCGCCCTCGACCGGCTCCCTGACAACTCCCCCGCTCCCTCCGGCTTCGATGTCAGGGTCCTCAAACCCGCCCTCGACAACCCGGCCGCATGGCGCCTCCGCCCCGAACCAGTCGTCTTCACTTCCTACATGGACCACCCCGTCGGCCAGGCATGGGCCGCCGCCGAAGCCGCCCGCTGGCAACTCCCCCAGCTCGATGCCGGCCTCCTCACCCACCACCTCTTCGAACCCGACGCCTTCATCGAAGCCGTCCTCTCTAACGGCCCCCAACTCCTCCCGCCACCCGGCACCGGCCTCGGCTTTGATCAACTCCTCGCCAACCTCCCATGGCAGCGTCTCGAACGCTCATCCCCGCTCCCGTCCCCATCTTCCCCCTCACCCACCAACTTCTCCAACCCGGACGCTCCCGGCCTCCTCCTCTCCAACCCCCGCGCTCCCCTCAACCCAACCCCGCCCCCACACGCCATCCCCCACGGCCACCTCGCCTTCGCCACCTCCGGTTCCACCAGCGCCACCCCTTCCATCGTCTGCATCTCGCGCCGCGCCTTCCTAGCCAACGCCGCCGCTGTCAATGCATGGCTCCTCGCCTCCGCTGACGATGTCTGGCTCTGCCCGCTCCCCGCCTTTCACGTCGGCGGCATGAGCATCCACGCCCGCGCCTTCCTATCAAAATCACCGGTCGTTCCCATGCCCGCCCGCTGGAACGCCCACGACTTCACCGCGCTCGTCGCCGACTCCTCGGCCACACTCTCTTCCCTCGTCCCCACTCAACTCCACGACCTCACCACCGCCGGCTGCCGCGCCCCATCCTCCCTCCGCGCCGTCCTCATCGGCGGCGGCGCACTCCCGCCCTCCCTCGCCGCCGCCGCCGCAGACCTAGGCTGGCCCATCCTGGCCACCTACGGCATGACCGAAGCCTCCTCCCAGATCGCCACCGCCAATCCCGCCGCCCACCCCTGCCACCTCGAACTCCTCCCGTGCTGGGACGCCCGCATCACCCCCGATGGCCGTCTCGCCATCCGCGGCACCCCGCTCCTCTCCGGCTTCCTCCAGCCCTCCCCGGACAGCTCATGGGAACTCGTCTCCCCGCTCGACCCCGACGGCTGGTTCCTCACCAACGACCTCGCTGAACTCGACGGCCGCTCGCTCTCGTTCTCCGGCCGCGCCGACCGCACCGTCAAAATCCTCGGCGAACTCGTCAACCTCGACGCCGTCGAATCCGCCCTCGCCCTCGCCGGCATGCCCCCATCCGCAGGTGCCGTCATCGCCGCCCCTCACCCCCGCCGCGGCGCTTCCCTCATCCTCTTCACCGAGGCCTCGGAAACCGAAGCCCGCGCATGGACCGCCGCCGCCAACGCCGCCCTCCCACCATTCGCCGCCATCCTCGAAATCCGCGCCAACACGCCCCTCCCACGCTCCCCCCTCGGCAAAATCCGCCGTGCCCTCCTGCTGTAGCCGTCTTGATGATGGTGCCTATGAACGAGGGATTTACCCGAGTCCACGCCCCCCCGCTCAGCGATGCCCCGGCCGCAGCCGCACCGCCGTCCCGCAATACATGCACCGGAACCACCCGAACGTCAGCAAGTGCAGCGCCGCACTCACCACATACCCCAAACCCGGAATCAAATGCGCCTTCCGGTTCTTCAGGCAGTTCTTCGAAAAATACAGCGGACAACTGCAGATCCGGCACCGCGCCCGCACCGCATAATGAATCTGCAGCACCCCCAGCACCACCAGCACCCCAGCCCCGATCCCCACCTCCATCGCGTAATTCCCCGGCGTCTCCACCATGATCATCAGCCACACCGTCGCCACAATCCCCGCCAGCAGCGCCAGCCGGAACACCACCGACACCACCGCACCAAGCCACGTGTGCACCCCGCGAGGATGCACCACCCCGCGCCTCACCCACCGCGACAACTCCCCGGACGGGCCCTCCACCCGAAACCGCTCCGGCCCACTCTCCTCGTCCTCATCCCCATCATCCTCCGCTCCCCCTGGCTCCCGTGACAACGGCTTGATCGGAATCCTCCCCGCATTGTAATCCTCAATCGTCGCAAATCGCTGCGGATCCACCGTCCGCCACGTCTGCCGCGGATTCTCCGGAACGTCCCGCACCGCCGTCTCCGCTTCCTTCCGCCCCCCACCAGTCGCATCCAGCGCCGCTCGCTGCCCAGGCGGCACCCACAATCCAGGCCCATCCTCCGTGATCGCCTCAGGAATCTCATCCACCGCCTTGTCCATCTCATCCCCATCCGGCGGCAGCCCCGCCGCCTCACGAATCCATTCCTCCATCATCTCCTTCTCCGGCATCCCGACCTGCCCCATCCCGCGCTGCCACGCCACCAGCGCCATCCGCTTCAGCAACGGCTCGCCCTTCTCTCGACTCAATTGCGTCACCCCCCGTACTCCCGCCGCCTCCAGCAGCCGCACAGCTTCAGGCGTTATTCCACGAATTTTCTGCAAACTTGTCATCAATCGAAATCAATTTCCTGCAAGCTTGCTCCAAAGAGCATGAAGGTTCTCTTATCAACCAAGATTCCGTAACATTTCCCCCAATTGTGAGGATTGCATTAGCCAGTCAGCCCGTCTCTGCCGGTGCTCTTCCACCACTTCCTCAGGCGCACGACTCACGAAACTCTCACTCCCAAGCTTCGCATCCACCTTCGCCACTTCCCCTTGGACCCGCTCCAGCTCCTTGCCCAGTCGCGCTCTTTCTGCCTCAATATCAATGAGTCCCGTCAATGGCAGGTACACTTCCCCCAGCGGCGTCAACGCCCCCGCCGTATTCCGGCCCTTCACATACTCCCTATCCACCGCTATCGACCCCGCCCCTGCCAGCACCCCAAGGGTGACCAGTTCTCGACCTGGTAGCTCCGCAGAGGGCTTCAGCACAAATCCAAGATCCCGCCGCGCCGGCAACCCGCACGCCGCCTTCAGATTCCGAATCCGCGCCGCCGTCTCATAAACCGCCGCCGCACTCTCCTCCGCACGCCTCACCACCCCTGCGTCCACTCCCTCCAGCAGCGGCCGCACCTCCAGCGGCGTCACCGTCAGAAACCGCCCGCCACTCGCATACCCCATCGTCGACCACAACTCTTCCGTCACATGCGGCATATACGGATGCAGCAACTGCAGAAACCTCCCGTACACCGCATCAATCGTCCGCAGCACCGCCGCCCGCGCCCCCGGATCCGCATCTGCACTCAAATCAGGCTTCGCCGCCTCCAGAAACCGATCGCAATACTCCCCGCGGAAAAAATCATACAGCAACTGCGCCGCCGCATTGAAACTGTAATCCCCTAGCGCCGCCGCATACTCCACCTGCAACCGGTCCAGCTTCGCAATCACATCCAGACAGAACACCGACGTCTGCTCGCCCACCCCCTCCTCCGCTCCACTCAACTCCGCACCCTGCATCTGCCGGAACCGCGCCGCATTCCACAGCTTGTTCGCAAAATTCCGCCCCTCCTCAATCTGCGCCTCGTCAAACTTCACGTCACTCCCCGTCGGAGCCATCCGCAGCAACCCGAACCGCAAACCGTCCGCCCCATACTTCGCCATCAGATCAATCGGATCCGGCGAATTCCCCAGCGACTTGCTCATCTTCCGCCCCTGACGGTCCCGGATGATCGATGTGAAAAACACGTTCCGGAACGGCAGCTCCCCCTTGAACTCATACCCAGCCATGATCATCCGCGCCACCCAGAAAAAGATAATGTCAGGACCAGTCACCAGATCCGA
>JAIXPK010000504.1 GCA_027486335.1 Verrucomicrobiaceae bacterium
AACGGCGAACCCATCACCTTCAAGGTCGCCTTCAAACCAGTCGCCACCATCATGTCCGAACAGGACACCGTCACCGCCCAACCCCACGAGGACACCACCCTCAAAGGCCGCGGCCGCCATGACCCCTGCGTCCTCCCACGCGCCGTCCCCATGGTCGAAGCCATGTCCCTCCTCGTCCTCACAGACCACCTCCTCCGCCATCGCGCTCAGTGCCCATGACCCCAATGGCACTAACATAATAAGCAGCCGCCGTAGCAAGGCCGTCCCGGCCTTGTCTTCACCCATAGCCACCATCCTCGCAACCCACCGCCGCACAGGCATCCCACCTGTGTCCCCTGACCCTTAACACGGGCATCCCGCCTGTGACCTCTCCCATCTTTGCACCATTCACCTCCGTCCTGTGTCCCAACGGGACACCGTATAACAGCCCAGAGCATCGCTCTGGGTAGCCCTGACAAACCGCCGCCCCTGACCCGCGCCGCCCCCCTCACTCCCCCGCCTCGCCTCCCTCCTTGCCCAGACTCCCGGACTCCGCCCACAGCGTCGCCGCTCGCAGCAGCGCCGCCCCGTCCTGAAACCGCAGCTTCTTCTTCAGATTCTCACGGTACGTCTCCACCGTCTTCGGACTGAGCTTCAAATGCTCCCCGATCTCCCGCGTGCTCCGCCCAGCCCCCAGCAGCTCGAACACCTGCAGCTCACGGTCCGAACACCTGCTCAGATCCACCTTCCGTGACGCCCTGTCCGGAAACAGATTCTGCAGCACTTTCGTCTCGACCTTCGGACTCAGATGAATCTCCCCCGCCATCACCGCATCAATCGCCGCTATCACCGTCTCCGTCGCCTCGCACTTCATCACATAACCCCTCGCCCCAGCCTGCAGCGCCCGGTGCGCATACAACCCTTCGTCAAACTGCGACATCGCCAGAAACCTCGTCTCCGGATAGTGCGGCACCAGCTCCCGGATCAATTCCAGCCCCTCCCCGTCCCCTAGCCGCAAATCCATAATCACCACGTCCGGCTTCAACCGCTCAATCTCCCCGCGCGCCTCCGCCATCGACCCCGCCTCCCCGCACGTCGTCACCCCCACCTGCTGGTTCAGCCACATCGCCAGCCCGTCACGGAAAAACGGGTGGTCATCCACAATCATTACTCGAGTCTTCGTCTTCATTCAGAAATCATCGTTCGCTGCCCCTTCTCCCTCGGCCCATGCGGAATCCGGCACACCGCCTCAGTGCGCCCATCCGCGGTCGCATGGATCGCAAACGTCCCGCCCATACTAGCCGCACGGTGCCGCATGATCCGCAACCCAAGCCCAGATCCAGTCACCCGCTCCGGATCCCAGCCCCGCCCCTCGTTCGCCACCCGCAGCTTCAGATTGTACGCATCACTCGTCAGCTCAATCTCCACCTCCTTCGCCCTCCCGTGCTGCACCGCGTTCCGCGCCGCTTCCTGCGCAATCCGGTACATCGCTAGACTCAGGTCCAGCGTCGGCACAGGCACGCCCTCAGCCACCTCCACCCGGCACACGATGTTAAACACCGTCTCCATCTCCCTCCCCAACTGCGCCAGCCCCGCCGCCAACCCCCCGGACGCCAGCTCCACCGGTGCCAGCATCCTCGCAAAATTCCGCACCTGCTCCACCCCCGCATTCACCTCCAGCACCAGCTGCTGCGCGTACCCAGCCTCCTCCGCACTCCGCCGCTCCAGCATCTGCGCCAGCACCTTGAAACGAAACGCTATCCCAGCCCAGTACGCCCCAAGGTGATCATGCAGCTCCTGCGACAACCGCTCCTGCTCGTGCGATATGATATGCGCCATCTCCCGCTCCAGCTCCCGACGCTCCGAAATGTCCCGCAAGACCCCGATCATCCCCGACGCCCGCCCGTCCAATCCCCTGACTTCCGACATGCTCATGAACACCGGAAACTCCGTCCCGTCCTTCTTCCGGTTGATCACTTCCCCCTGCCACCCATTCCCACCATCCCGCGTCCGCCGCAGCATCTCCTCCATCAGCTCCTCCTCCTGATGCGGCAATTGCAGCGCACCCAGACACCTCCCCGTCAACTCCTCCTGCGTATACCCGAACGTCTCCAGCAGCGCCTCATTGCAGTACTGAATCAACCCCTCCCGCCCCGTCACCCAGATCATATCATTCGTACTCGCCAGCGCCTCCGCCTGCAGCTTCACCCGCTCCTCCATCCTCACACGCTCACTGACATCACGGATCGAAAGCACTATCATCTCGTCCTCCCTCGACCGCACCGTCCCCAGACTGATCTCCAGCGGAAACTCCGTCCCGTCCTTCCTCCTCCCAGGCCCGCCCTCACGCGATCCCGCCACCCCAGGCATCGCCCGCGCCGCCACCAGATAACCCTTCCGCCTCACCTCCGGCAGCAGTACATCCACCAGCTGCCCCCTCAACTCCTCCCGTCCCCACCCGAACAGCTTCTCCGCCTGACGGTTCACCAGCAGGATCACCCCACCGCGATCCGCCATCACCAGCGGATCCGGCGCAAACTCGAACATCTCCTCAAACTGCTTCCTCGATTCCTCCAGCTCCGCCGTCCGCTCCGCCACCCGCCGCTCCAGACTCGCCGAATGCTCCCGCAACGCCTCCAGCCGCTCGTGCTCCAGCCGCCCCTTCTCCTGCAGCGCCTCCGCCAGCTCGTGCGCCCGCGCCTCCAGAGCCACATTCAATCCCTCAATCCGCCGCTGGTCCAGCAGCTGCTGCTGCCCTAACTTGTACCCCCGGATGATCGTCGCATACGTCGCCAGCAAGGGCTCGATCTCCTCCACCAGCGCCATGTCATAACCACCCGGGCGGTTCGAAACCCCCACCATCGCTATCATCTCCCCACCCTGCTTGATCGGCACCCCCAGAAACGAATGCATCGGCGGATGCCCCGGCGGCAACCCCCCGCTCCGCGGATCATTCGCAGGATCATTCGCGATCACCGTCTCCTCCGCCAGCAGCGCCGCCCCGAACAGCGTCTTCAGATTCCGGAACTCCAGCCCGGCCTGCCGGTGCTTCTCGTAAAACTCCCGCATCTCGTCGTTCCACGCAATGTTCGTGATCGCATGCGTCTTCAGATACGGCTTCCCCTCCCCATCACGCCTCACCTCCGCCACAAACCCATACTCGCTCCCCGTAAACTCCAGCAGCAGCTGCAGCAGCGCCTCAAACGTCTCCACCCCCTGCGCCGTGCTGATGAACTCGGACTGCAGCCGCCCCACCGCCGACAGCAGCGCACCCGCCCGCTGCAACCGCGCCTCCGATGCCTTAATCTGCGAAATGTCCCGGATGAACGCACTGAAAAACATCCGCCCGCCGACCGCCACCTTCGTCACCGTCAACTCCACCGGAAACTCCTTCCCGTCACACCGCAACGCCCGCATCTCCATCCGTCGCCCGAACACCACCCCCTCCCCAGTCTCCACCGCATGCCGCAATCCCCTCCCATGCGCCTCCCGCAACCCCTCCGGAATCAGCACGTCCGCCAGCCGCCGCCCCACCACCTCCTCCTTCCTCCACCCGAAGATCTGCTCAGCCCGCGGATTCCAACTCGTGATCTCTCCGTCACTGTCCATCCCCACCACCGCATCCAGCGCCGAAGCAATCACCTGCTCCGTCCGCTCATGATTCTCCCTCAGCGCCAACACCGCACCGTCCAGCCGCACCCGCTGAATCCTTACCTCCAGCTGGCTCATCACCTGCCTCCCCAGCCGCATCAACCCGTCCCGCTGCTCCTCCGTCAACCGCCGCGCCTCCCAATCCACCACGCACAAGGTCCCCAATCGGTACCCATCATCAGTCGTCAGCGGCACCCCAGCGTAAAACCGTATCCCCGGCGTCCCCACCACCAGCGGATTCCCGCAAAACCGCTCGTCCTCCAGCGCATCCTCCACCTCCAGCAGCCCCCCTCCCCCAATCGCACGATCGCAAAATGAATTCTCCCGCGAAATCTCGCACACATCCATCCCCACCCGGCTCTTGAACCATACCCGGTCCCCATCAATCAGCGACACCAGCGCCACCGGCGTCCCGCACACCAGACCCGCCAGCCTCGTCAGATCATCAAATACTTCCTCCGCAGGAGTGTCCAGCACCCCATACCGCCTCAACGCCTCCAGACGCGCCGCTTCCTCCGGCGACCAAGCCCAGGTCCCCTTTTCCCGCGTCTCTCGTTCTCTTTCGCTCATGCGTTGAATTTCTCACTCTGCCTTCGTTGTACCCGGTCCGGCACCCTCGGCCGCGCCTTCAACGTCCGTACCATCCCGGATCTCTCAGCAACGCCACTAAGGGCCTTCCCGATTCTCACCAAGGGTGCCCCCTATACCCCCAATCCCCCCAAGTTAACCCCCTCAATTGAGGCCCCACCTGCCTTCCCCAAGCCCTTTCCCATCTCCTCCGCCAGTCCCATCCTCTACGCATCCGCTCTGCTTCCCGCGACTTGAAAATCAACTCCATCACGCGTAATTCATAACACTGCCAGTCCGCTCCCGCCCCGCGCGGCGGATCCGCCACAAAAGCCAACCGCCGCCCCAGTGATCGCTCCCTCCCCGCTCCCAAGGCCACCCTCCGATCCACCGGCTCCCACCCCCACCGTCAAATCCCTCCTCCCATTCGACATCCTCCGCGTCGCCATCCACGTCGCCAGAGGCTGGCCCTGGATCCTCCTCGCCGCACTCCTCGGCGCAGCCGCAGCCTTCTCCCTCGGCCACTGGCGCTTCACCACCAAATACACCGCCCAGGTCCAACTCGTCCGCCGCGAGATGACCACCACCTTCCAGGCATCAGAACTAGGCGAATCCTTCCGCCCCCGCCAGTTCAACGCCGCCACCGTCTCCGCCATGATGCACAGCGGCCCACTCATGGAGAAAACCGCATCCTCCCTCTCCCCCAAAATCTCCGCCGCAGCCTTCCAGCAGGAAATCGTCATCCGCCCGGAAAAAAATACCGACCTCATCACCGTCGCATGGACCACCGACGTCTCCCCTGCCTTCGCCGCTCAGGGACTCAATAAATACGCAGAAAACGTCGCCGCCCTCACTAGCGAACTCCAGGCCCAGGAAGCCAAAGAACTCCTCTCGTTCCTCTCCTCACAGATGGAACGCACCGAACAGGAACTCACCACCGTCCAGAAGGAACTCATCGCCTTCGCAAGAAAAAGCGGCCTCGCCGACCCGAGCAAGGAAACCGAAGCCGCTCTCAAACAACTCTCCGAACTCGACCTCCGCATCGAAACCACCAGAATCGAATTCGACTCCATCGACGACCGCGTCGCCCGCACCGAAGCAGAACTCGCCAAACAGGACCCCGCCACCCAGCAGCTCAACGAAGCCCGCAGCCGTCTCGCCGAACTCCTCACTCTGTACACCAGCGAATTCCCCCTCGTCGTCGAACAGCAGGCCCGCGTCGCCGCCCTCGAAAAAAAACGCCGCTCCAATTCCTCCGCCGATCCCACCTCCTCCTTCCAATCCACAGGCAACACCGTCGCCAACAGTCTCTACCTCGACATCCTCTCCCTCCGCTCCTCCAAGGAATCCCTCAAAAAGGAAATCGAAAGCCTCACCGCCTTCCGCGCTCAGCTCAAAACAAAACTCGACTCCATCCCGGATCAGCAACTCTCTCTCTCACGCTTCCGCGGCCGCGTCGCCGCCCTCGAAGAAACCCGCAGCCTCCTCGGCGGCCGCCTCCGCGAAGCTCAACTCTACTCGGAACGCGCCCTCGGCTACTACCGCCTCTTCGCTCCCGCCTCCCCTGACGCCGTCAGCATCAGCAGCCGCACCGTCAAACTCCTCATCGTCTCCTTCATCGGCGCTTTCCTCGCCGCCGCCGCCATCATCGCATGGCGCGCCATCTCCGCTGCCACCAGCGACTCCATCGTCTCCCCCTCAGACCTCCGCCGCCTAACCCGCGCCCCTGTCATCGCCTCCCTCCAGGATCAGAAGGACATGGACCCGGCCGCACTAGCCCTCTGGCGCTTCACCACATGGGCCACCCTCGCCAGATCCATTCCCGCTCCCAAAGACGCCGCCTTCGTCGCCGGCCTCCTCTCCGCCTCCAGCAACGAAGGCAAATCCACATGGCTCCACCTCCTCGCACGCGCCGCCCTCGACCGCGGCCACAAGGTCCTGGCAATCTCCCACGGCGACCACGCCAGCCCTTCCGACTCCGTCGTCCCCATCGCCGACGCCCTCAACTCCCCGGACCGCATCCTCACCCACCTCCGCTCCGCCAGCCCAGCCGCCCTCGAAATCAACGTCCCCTCCTCATGGCTCTGGAACCACGATTCCAGAAACCTCTGGCGCATCGCCCTCGCCTCATGGTCCGCTGAACAAGGCCTCGTCATCCTCGTCGAACTCCCCCCAGCCTCCAACCTCGACGCCCTCCTCCTAGCAGAATCACTCCCAGCCCTCCTCTGGATCTCCGAAAGCGGCAAACTCCTCCGCGAAGAGGTCTCCCCAATCATCGACACCCTCAGAAACTCCGGCATCCACCTCTCCGCCGCTCTCCTCAACCGCATCCCCCCCATCTTCCAGAAACTCCCGGACCTCGCCAAATTCGGCCTCGCCCTCACCCTCGCCTCATTCTCCCTAACCTCACTCACCCAAGCCCAGGACCAACCCCCGGAACTCGAACCGCTCTCCCCGCCACCAGCCATCCACGGCGATCTCCCCCCAGTCTCCCCTAACCCAGCCCCGGATACCCAGCCGGCTCCTGACAATTCCCTCCCTCCAGCGGACGCTCCGCCCCCTCTCCTCCCTCCAGACCCCCGGAAACCCTTCACCCCGCTCCCCCAGCCAAAACCTCCCACTCCCCTCGCCCCATGGCAGGAACGCCTCACCCTCGGCCCAGGTGACCTCGTCAACCTCCAGGTCTTCGGCCGCAAGGAATTCACCCGCACCCAGGTCCCCATCAACCCGGACGGCACCATCAACTACCTCCAGGTCCACGGCTTCAAAGCCGCAGGCCTAACCATCGACGAACTCCGCGCCGGCCTCTCCACCGCTCTCCGCGACTACATCACCAACGCCCGGATCATCGTCACCCCCAGCGCCTTCCGCAGCAAAAAATACTTCATCCTCGGCACCATCATGGACCGCGGCGCCTACTCCCTCGACAGACCCATGTCCCTCCTCGAAGCCGCCGCTCGCGCCCGCGGCATCGCCACAGGCCTCCTCGACCAGAATACCGTCGAAATCGCCGACATGCGCCGCGCCTTCATCGTCCGCGATGGCAAAAAACTCCCCGTCGACTTCTCCAAACTCTTCTTCGAAGGCGACCTCACACAGAATATCCAGCTCCAGCCAGGCGATTACATCTACTTCCCTAGCAACATCGTCAACGAGCTCTACGTCCTCGGCGCCGTCGGCTCACCCGGCCCCACCGGCGTCACCGAAGGCCTCTCCGCACTCGGTGCCATCACCGTCCGCGGCGGCTTCTCAAACACCGCATGGAAAAAGAAAATCCTCATCCTCCGCACCCCTGCGGACAAAAAACAACCCGACATCATCACCCTCGACGCCGCCGCCATCCTCGCCGGTAAACAGAAAGACATCCAGCTCCAACCCCGCGACCTCGTCTACGTCCACGAAAAACCATGGCAGCGCGCCACAGATATCCTCGCCGTCGCCATGCGCGCCTTCGTCCAGACCGGCGCCGCCACATGGACCGGCCAAAACATCGGCCCCATCCTCCCGGACACCAGCCAGCCCACCCGATGACGCCGCCCCTCCCATCGCCACTCCTCTCCCTCCTCGCCGCCGCCACCCTCGCCAGCTGCTCCGGCTCCAGCCAGCACGCCAGAAAATTCGACCCTCTCGCCACCCAGGCTGCCACCTCAGCCGACGTCGTCAAAACGTCCCTCAACCATTCCCTCAACCCCGCCCTCCTCACACCGGATACCTCCGAATTCCGTCTCGGCCCAGGCGACGTCATCGACATCGAACTCCTCGGCAGCGCCGAAGGCACCCAATCCACCTTCGTCGGCCCAGACGGCCGCATCTACTTCCACCTCCTCGAAGGCCAGCAGGTCTGGGGCCTCACCCTCGCCGAAACCAGAAAACTCCTCGAACACGGCATCTCCCGCTTCGTCCAGTCCCCCCAGATCAGCATCACCCTCCGCGAAGTCCACAGCCGCCGCGTCTGGGTCCTCGGCCGCGTCAGCACCCCAGGCCTCTTCGAACTCGCTCAACCCATGACCGTCCTCGAGGCCATCAGCAAAGCCGGCGGCCTCTTCACCTCCCGAATGTCAGGCTCCACCGAGGAACTCGCAGACCTCCACCACAGCTTCCTCATCCGTAAAGGCCAGCTCGTCCCCGTCGACTTCAACGGTCTCATCCGCAAAGGCGACACCTCCCAGAATATCTACCTCCAGGCAGACGACTTCATCTACCTCCCCTCCGCACTCGGCAGCGAGGTCTATGTCATGGGCGCTGTCTCTCAACCTAGGTCCATCGGCTTCAAAGACCAACTCTCTCTCCTCACAGCCATCGCCCACTGCCGCGGCTTCATCAAAGGCGCAAAACCTTCCAGAGTCGCCATCGTCAGAGGTTCCCTCCGCGACCCAGAAATCGCCGTCGTCGACGCTCAAGCCATCCTCACTGGCAAATCCCCGGACGTCCTCCTCAAACCAAAAGACATCGTCTTCATCCCCCAATCCTCACCCAATTCCCTCGCCGCCTACGCAGAACTAGTCGTCTCCACCTTCGCACGCACCGTCGCCGCCAACGAAGGCGCTCGCGCCGCAGGCTCAGAAAGCCCAGTCGGCCTCAACCTCGGCATCACCCCCTGACGCCAGTCCACAGGCCCTCCCCACGCTCCATGCCCTCCCCAGATCTCCCCCAGCAACTGCGGCCTCCAGGCATGAAGCCGCTCGTCAGCGCCGCCGTCGCCGGCCTCGCCCTCCTCGTCGCTACTCTCGTCGTCCTAGCCAACTTCCACATCCACGACGAAGCCGAAGACCTCGCAGACCTCCGCGCCTCCATCCGCCGCTCCGCCATCGCCTGCTCCTTCGCCGTCGATCCCATTCTCCACAAATCCTTCACCTCACGCTCCCAGGAACAATCCAAACCCTACCTCCTCGCCCTCGCAGAACTCGACGCCGCCAAGGCCGCCTGCGAAGGCCCCGAAAAATTCCGCTACGTCTACACCGCCATCCTCCTCAACGGAAAACCCTACTTCATCCTCGACACCGCAGCTGAAGGCGACTCCGACCACGACGGCATCGACGATAAAGCACACATCATGCAGCCGTTCCCCGGCGCCCCACCCCAGCTCTTCGAAGCCTTCCAGTCAGGTGTCCCCACCGTCACCCCAAAACCATGGACCGACCCATGGGGCACCTTCCAGACCGGCTTCGCTCCCATCAGAGACGACTCCGGCTCCATCGTCGCCGTCGTCGGCCTCGACATGGAACTCTCAGACTTCAAACACCACGTCGACGACATCCACCGCAACTCCATCACCATCGGCCTCGGCGCTCTCTCCATGGCCCTCCTCGCCGGTGTCCTCGTCTGGACCTATCACCGCAAACTCAGCTCCAGCTTCTCCGTCCTCATCAAAGCCACCGAAGAAGCCAGAGCCGCAGACCACGCCAAAAGCGATTTCCTAGCCACCATGAGCCACGAAATCCGCACCCCCATGAACGGCGTCATCGGCATGACCGAACTCCTCCTCACCACACGCCTCGACCCCACCCAGCGCGACTACGTCGAAACCATCCACGCCTCCGGCGAAAGCCTCCTCACCATCCTCAACGATATCCTCGACTTCTCCAAAATCGAAGCCGGCTCCCTCTCCCTCGAATCCAAACCCGTCCCCCTCGAACCTCTCATCCGCGACGTCATCAGTCTCTTCCAGCCCAAAGCAGACGAGAAAGGCCTCGCCCTCGAAAAATCCATCGACGCAAACATCCCCCCAATCATCCTCTGCGACCCCACCAGACTCCGCCAGGTCCTCATCAATCTCGTCAGCAACGCCGTCAAATTCACCCGCTCAGGCCACGTCGCCCTCTCCGTCACCCCCGCCTCCACCCCAGACGGATCCCCAGCCCTCCGCTTCGCCATCAACGACTCAGGCATCGGCATCACCACCACCCAGCGCGATCGCCTCTTCCAGACCTTCTCCCAGGGCGATTCCTCCACCACCCGCAAATTCGGCGGCACAGGCCTCGGCCTCGCCATCAGCCAGCGCATCGTCAACGCCATGCACAGCGAAATCCTCGTCGAATCCTCCCCAGGCCACGGCAGCACTTTCCACTTCACTCTCGCTATCCAGACCCCTGCCCCCGCTCCCCTCGCCCCCGCCCCCGCCCCCGCCCCCGCTCCCGCCCCCGCTCCCGCTCCCGCTCCCGCTCCCCTCGCCCCTCCTCCCTCCCAGCCTGACGTCCTCCTCATCTGCAACGACCGTCTCCTCCGCACCCTCATGCAGCGCCGCCTCGAAAAATCAGGCGCGCTCGTCACCACCGCCAACGCCTCCACCACCACACCAGCCGCCTCCCACTCCCTCATCATCGCTGACCTCGACACCTCCTCGGAAAACCCGGACACATTCGCCTCCTCCCTCGCCCACTCCTTCCCGAATTCCAGAATCGCACTCTTCGACTCAGGCCTCGACCCAGCTCAAATCAATCACCTCAAATCCCTCGGCATCGCCGATATCCTCCCCCGCGACCCGAATCTCATCTCCTTCCCAGCACTCCTCCACCCCTCCCAGCCATCACGCCCCCACGCCCTCCCCTGACCCCCACCCCCCTCCACCTCACTACAGTTTTATGAATCAATTCTTGGCACCGATGCTGCCCCTACTATAACTACTCATCGGTCATCTCGCATTCCGCGCACTCCACTTCCTCCTCAGCTCCAACCACTTCCACCACCCACTACCATGTACGGACTCGTCAACAAAGCCGTCGAAGACCTCGTTGTCAGCAACTTCGGCGAAGATAAATGGGAAGCCATCAAAGCCAAAGCAGGCATCGACATCGATGTCTTCATCAGCAACGAAGGCTACCCCGACGAAATCACCTACCGCCTCGTCGGCGCCGCCGTCGATGTCCTCGGCCTCCCCGCAGAAGCCGTCCTCACTGCCTTCGGCGAACACTGGGTCCTCAAAGTCGCCGCCCCAAGCTACGGCCCTCTCATGAAATCCGGCGGCCGCACCTTCAAGGAATTCCTCGTCAACCTCCCCAACTTCCACACCAGAATCGCCATGATCTACCCGAAGCTCGAACCCCCGCGCTTCGCCTGCTCCGATATCACCGACGACAGTCTCAACCTCCACTACATGACCCACCGCCCAGGCCTCACCGCCTTCGTCTCAGGCATCCTCCAGGGCCTCGCAAAACTCTACGAAACCTCCTGCACCGCCACCATCATCGCCAGAAAAGACGCCGGCGCTGACCACGATGTCTTCGAAGTCCGCTGGAACAGCGACGCCCCAGCATGAACCCCTCCGCGCCCGCCAACCCACCGGGCCTCTCCTCAGCCCAACTCGAACAGGCCTTCCCGTTCTACCTCGCGTGGGACCGGAACCTCCGCCTCGTCGCCTTCGGCCCAAGCCTCCACAAGATCTGCCCTGACGCCGCCCTCGGCCTCACCCTCCCTCACCTCTTCGAACTCAAACGCCCAGCCGGCACCCTCTCCGACGCCTTCTTCCGCTCCAACCCCTCCCTCCTCGTCCTCCTCTGCGCCATCTCCAGCGGCACCCTCCTCCGCGGTCAACTCATTCCTCAGGACCACCTCACCGTCTTCCTCGCCTCCCCATGGCTCGCCGACCCCAGAGAAGTCGAAAAACTCGGCCTCACCCAACCAGACTTCGCCATCCATGACCAGACCATGGACCTTCTCCAGATCGTCCAGACTCAGTTGATGGCCAACCTCGACCTCCAGAAACTCACCGAAAAACTCACCAATCAGCGCGCCAAACTCCGCATCCAGGAAGCAGAAGCCCGCAAACTCGCCCTCATCGTCTCCCGCACCGACAGCGCCGTCATCCTCACAGACGCCACCGGCCACATCGAATGGGTCAACGACGGCTTCGTCCGCATCACCGAATGGTCCCTCCCGGAAGTCATCGGCAAACGCCCCGGCTCCTTCCTCCAGGGCCCCGACTCCGACCCGGACACCATCGCGATGATCAGCCGAAAAATCGCCAACGTCGAATCCTTCCACGCTGAAATCGTCAATTACTCACGCACCGGCCGCAAATACTGGATCTCCATGGAAGTCCAGCCCGTCTTCAACGACTCCGGCACGCTCTCCAATTTCATGGCCATCGAGGCCGATATCACTGAACGCGTCCGCAACGACCAACGCCGCACCCTCCAGCTCGCCGCCTCACGCATCCTCGCAGACGCCAGTTCCGTCGAAGAAGCCGCCTCACGCCTCGTCCGCCGTCTCTGCAAGGGCCTCGGCTGGGCCGTCAGCGGCTTCTGGACCCTCAAAGACGACGGCACCACGCTCCACTGCCTCGATGTCTGGTTCGACCCCGCCAAACCAGTCGAACTATTCGCCGCCCAAACCCGCCACCGCACCTTCCTCCGCGGCCAGAGCCTCGTCGGCCGCGTCTGGCAATCCGGCCAGCGCGAACTCATCCCGGACGTCTCCATCGAACCCACCTTCGCGCGCGCCTCCACAGCCGCAGCCTCTGGCCTCAAATCCGCTCTCATCCTCCCCTTCGTCAACGGTTCCGAAGTCCAGGGCATCGTCGAACTCTACAGCGTCAACTCCGAAGAAGTCGACGAGGTCCTCCTCCAGACCCTCGACACGCTCTGCAACCAGATCGCTCAGTTCATCGTCCGCAAACGCGCCGAATCAGAACTCATCCGCGCCAAAGAAGCCGCAGAATTCGCCAACCGCGCCAAAAGCGAATTCCTCGCCACCATGTCCCACGAAATCCGTACCCCCATGAACGGGGTCCTCGGCTTCACCCAACTCCTCCAGCAAAGCGAGCTCGCCCCACAGCAGCGCGACTTCGTCGCCGCCATCCGCAGCAGCGCAGAATCCCTCCTCGTCGTCATCAATGACGTCCTCGACTTCTCCAAAATCGAGTCCGGTCGCATGGACCTCGAAGCCGCCCCCTTCAGCCTCGTCACCTGCATCGAAGACGCCATCGAAACCGTCTCCACCGCCGCCGCAGAAAAAAACCTCGACCTCGCCGCTCGCATCGGCCCAGACGTCCCCCCCTCAGTCGTCGGCGACGCCCTCCGCCTCCGCCAGGTCCTCGTCAACCTCCTCGGCAATGCCGTCAAATTCACCCTCCGCGGCGAGGTCAAACTCGAAGTCACCTCCACCGCCGCCGACGACGGCGCCCACGCGCTCACCTTCAGCGTCACCGACTCAGGCATCGGCATCGCGGAACCCGAACTCGTAAAACTCTTCCAGCCCTTCCAGCAGGGCGACAGCTCCACCTCCCGCCGCTTCGGCGGCAGCGGCCTCGGTCTCGCCATCTGCCGTAGACTCACTGAACTCATGGGCGGTGCCATCCACGTCTCCAGCAAGGTCGACCAAGGTTCCACCTTCTCCTTCACCGTCTCCCTCCCCGCCTCAGACATCCCCGCCCCTCCCGTCAGCCCTGTCCCCTTCCCCGGCCTCAGCGACCGCCGCATCCTCATCGTCGACTCCCACAGTCTCTCCAGACAGATCCTCGGCGAACTCCTCTCCCGCTGGGGCATGAATGTCCGCTCCGCTAGCTCCTTCCCAGACGCAGATCCCATCATCACCGACTGGAATCCCAAAGTCCTCCTCATCGACTCCTCCTGCGCAGGCCAGTGCGATGCCGCCATCTCCGCCGCCGTCTCCTCCCGCTCCCTCGAACTCTTCTTCATGAGCCAACCCGGCGACGGCATCTCCCTCCGCCAGCGCTTCGGCGACTCCATCACCGGCATCCTCTTCAAACCCCTCAAGGTCTCCCCTCTCTTCAATGCTCTCCTCACTCAGGCAGACCGCCACACCGCTAGAGTCAGTATCGGCGGCCGCGCCAGCTCCCCTCTCGAAATGAACGGACGCCCCCTCCGCCTCCTCCTCGCAGAAGACAACCCCATCAATCGCAAGCTCGCCCTCGCCGCGCTCGCACAGATGGGCTGCACCGCAGACGTCGCCATCGACGGCTTCGAAGCACTCGACGCCGCCAGACACACCCGCTACGACGCCATCCTCATGGACGTCCAGATGCCAGGCATGGACGGCCTCGAAGCCACTCGCTCCATCCGCACATGGGAAAAGGAAACCTCCTCCCCTCCCGTCCGCATCGTCGCCCTCACCGCCAACGCCCTCGCCGGTGACCGCGAAATCTGCATCCGCGCCGGCATGGACGACTACATCTCCAAACCCATCAGACTCGAAGCCCTCCGCCAGGCCCTCATCCGTATCAGCGAGGAAACCGACTCATCCCCCCTCTCATCCCCAGCACCTCCAGTGGCTACTCCCATTTCCTTCGCCGCCATCACCCTCCAGCAGCTCGCCGCAGAAATCTCCCCGGATGACGCCGCTTCCCTCGCCGCAGACTTCCTCAATGACCTCGACTCCATGCTCGCAGGCCTGCAACTCGCCATCTCCAGACAACAGGCCGATGACGCCCGCAGACTCGCCCATTCCCTCAAAGGCACCTCCAGCATCTTCGGCCTCAAATCCCTCCAGTCCGCCTCGGAAGTCATCGAGTCCGCCTGCCGCAACCTCGACCTTACCACCGCCGCCGCCTCAGTCCCCGCCCTCAGAGAGGCCGCCACCTCCTCCGCCGCAGAACTCCGCGCCGCCATCTCCAGTCTCGCAGGCAATCCCCTCACTGAACCCATGTCATGAAAATCCTCTACGTCCACGAACGCTTCGGCGCCCTCGCCGGCGCAGAGGCTAACGTCTCCATCGTCGCCTCCGAACTAGCCAAACGCGGCCTCTCCGTCGCCATCCTCCACGGCCCAGGCACCGGCAAAAACGAAGACGGATGGCAATCCATCTTCCCCCAGCGCTTCCCCATCTCCTCCTCCAACCCCGCCAGCTCCGTCCGCGACGCCCTCGCCTCCTTCCAGCCAGACGCCGTCTTCGTCCACAAAATGCCGGACCTCGACGTCATCTCCGCTCTCGTCGACTCCGGCACCCCGCTCGTCCGCATGGTCCACGACCATGACATCTACTGCATGCGCAGCTACAAATACAATTACTTCAACCGCCAGATCTGCACCCGCGCCGCCTCCCTCTACTGCGTCTTTGGCTGTCTCGCCTGCGTCGTCAAAAACAACGGCCCCGGCTTCCCTCTCAAATGGGTCAGCTACACGGAAAAAAAACGCGAAATCGCCCTCAACCACCGCTTCAACCGCATGTGCGTCGTCACCACCTTCATGCGCGACGAACTCATCAAAAACGGCTTCGACCCCGCTCGCATCGAAATCCACCCGCCCGTCCCGCGCCCCGGCGACCCTAACCTCCGCTCCACCTTCTCCAGCCGCAATCTCATCCTCTACGCAGGCCAGATCATCCGCGGCAAAGGCGTCGATGTCCTCCTCCGCGCCCTCGCACTCGTCAAATCAGACTTCGAATGCATCATCCTCGGCGACGGCAATCACAAAGAAGAATGCGAACGCCTCAACAGGGAACTCGGCCTCGATAACCGCGTCCACTTCAAAGGCTTCATCCCCCAGGACGAACTCAAAGCCTACTACCGCGAGTGCTCGGTCGTCGCCCTCAGCTCCGTATGGCCGGAACCCATCGCCACCATCGGCCTCGAAGTCATGCGCTACGCCCTCCCTGTCGTCGCCTTCGACGCCGGCGGCATCAAAGACTGGCTCATCAACGGCCACAACGGCTTCCTCGTCCCATGGATGGACACCCACGCCTTCGCCTCCAGCATCGATCAGCTCCTCTCTGACAAATCCCTCGCCCGCACCATGGGCGAAGCCGGCTTCGAACTCGTCTCCGCTAACTACGACTTCGATCGCTACCTCTCCGGCCTCGAATCCCTCTTCGCCACCGTCTCCACCGTCTCCACCGAAAAACTCTCCGCACCCTCCCCATGCTGACCGACGACGAGCTAACAGAACGTCTCGCCCGCCGCATGCTCTCCGCGGCCTCCCCCGCAGGCAGGCTCCGCCTCCGCCTCTACGTCGCATGGAAACGCATCGCATGGCGCATCACCATCTCCTTCACCTCCTTCGTTAAACGCGCCATCGACCTCGTCGCATCCTCCATCCTCCTCGTCGTCCTCTCCCCGCTCCTCCTCGTCGTCGCTCTCCTCATCCGCCGCGACGGCGGCCCGGTCTTCTTCCGCCAGATCCGCGTCGGCCTCCGCGGCAAAGAATTCGGTATGCTCAAATTCCGCAGCATGTGCATCGACGCTGAAGCCAAACTCAAGGAACTCCTCGCCCTCAACGAAAAAAACGACGGCGTCACCTTCAAAATGAAGAACGACCCCCGCATCACTCCCATTGGCCGATTCATCCGCAAAACCTCCATCGACGAACTCCCCCAGATGATCAATGTCCTCAAAGGAGAAATGTCCCTCGTAGGCCCCAGACCCCCACTCCCACGCGAGGTCGCCCTCTACTCCCCAGAAGACCGCCGCCGCCTCCTCATCACCCCAGGCATCACCTGCCTCTGGCAGATCGGCGAACGCGAGGGCGGTCTCCTCGAAGTCGGCGACCGCAACTCCATCGGCTTCTCAGAACAGGTCTCCCTCGACGTCCGCTACATCGAAAGCCAGTCCGTCCTCAAAGACCTCCTCATCCTGATCAAAACCGTTCCCGCTATCCTCTTCGGCAAAGGCGGCGTATGATCCACCCATGAAGCGCGTCCTCCTCATCTGCCCGGACCCGACTCCCGTGCTCGACGCCGTCACCGGCGGCCTCCCCCTCGCCCTCGCCACTTTCCTCGGCAAACCCCTCATCGAACACGCCCTCGACGGTCTCGCCCGCGCCGGCGCCTCCCACGTCCGCATCCTCGCCAGCGACCGTCCCTCAGACATCCGCTCCTACCTCATGAGCGGCACCGCATGGGGCCTCGCCATCGAACTCATCCCCGAACCCTCGGAACTCTCTCCCGCAGCCGCCGCAGAAAAACACGCCGCCTTCCTCCCGGATACCACAATCCCTCTCTCCAGCCTCCCCCAGGCCCCACACATCATTCTCCTCCCGGACCCGGCCGCATGGCACAAGGCCCGCATCGCCCTCCTCCCCATCCTCGCACCTTCCCAGATCGGCACCCACTCGCCCGCAGATGGCATCTGGCTCGGCCTCAAAGCACGCGTCGATCCCTCCGCCCAACTCACCCCTCCCTGCTGGATCGGCCCCAACTCCATCATCCGCGCCCGCGCCTCCATCGGCCCAAACGCCTTCATCGAAAGCGACTCCCTCGTCGACTCGGACGCCTCCGTCACCGACTCCACCGTCGACTGCCGCACCTATCTCGGCAGCATGACCAAACTCGAAAATTCCGTCGCCTCAGGATCCAATCTCCTCAACTGGCAGAACAACTCCCTCACCAGACTCACCGACGCCTTCCTCCTCTCCCCGCTCGCCCCTCCAACCGAATCCGCGTCCTCTCTCCCAGCCCGCGCCCTCGCCCTCCTCGCCCTCATCCTCTCCTCCCCCATCCTTTTCCCCGCAGCCATCGCCGCCGCACTCTCCCGCAACCCGCTCTTCCTCCAGCACGCCGCAGCCCTACCCTCAGACCCAGGCAGCCCCCACCGCTCCATCTCATACCGCTCCATGCCGCCACTCGGCCCGCGCTTCGCTCGCTGGCCCTTCCTCTGGCGCATCGTCACAGGCCACTTCGCATGGACCGGCAACCCCCCACTCACCCCACCAGAAGCCGCTAACCTCACCGGCGAATTCGAATCCCTCTGGCTCCACACGCCCCCAGGCCTCTTCACAGCCCCGGAAGCAGAAGGCTGCTCCCCACCATGGGACGACGCCGCACGCGCCCACGCCGCTCTCTTCGCCTCAAGACCCTCCACCGCATGGCGCTGGAAACTCATCCGCCGCGGCATCCGCAGGTTCTTCTCCTGACTCTTCCATCCTCACATCCTTCCATTCTTCCACTCTTCCAATTCCCCATACTAACCCATGAAAACATCGACCGCTAACTCCATCCTCACCATCTCCAGCCTCCGCGAACTCACCGCAGGCACCGCCGCAGAAGTCAAAAATCAGGTCCGCCTCCGCTTCACCCAGGACCTCTCCGGCATCGACTTCGACTGCCACGACCTCGAATTCCTCGACTCCAGCGGCCTCGGCGCTCTCATCTCCCTCCAGAAACTCGCCCACGAACGCCAGGGGCTCTTCCGCCTCCTCTCCCCGCGCCCACCCATCATGCAGGTCCTCGAACTCACCCGCCTCCACCGCATCTTCGAAATCGTCGCCTGATCCCACCCCCACCTCTCCCATGCCGCCCCCTCCAGCCACGCCAGCCGATCAAGGCCCTTCCCGGTCCACCTCCGGCTCCGCATGGCTCTGGAACGGCCCCTGCAACCTCCACGCCGTCCGCGAGGCCGGCATCGGCCTCCGCTCGTTCCTCGCCACCAACGGGGTCTCCGACGATCAGGAACTCGCCGCATGGGAACTCATCGTCAGCGAAGCCGGCAACAACGCCGTCGAATACGCCCGCCCCTCCCCAGCACCCCAGTCATGGGACGTCAGGGCCTTCATCTTCCCTGACAAAATCTCCGTCGCCATCCACGACCACACC
>JAIXPK010000476.1 GCA_027486335.1 Verrucomicrobiaceae bacterium
AAGGACGGCGACGGCAAACTCAACGAATCCGAACAATCCGCCGCTCGCGAAGAAATGAAAAACCGCGTCCGCGCCGCCACCGGCGAAGGCCCGGAAGCCGAAGCCACCCGCAAAGCCCTCCGCGAGCGCCTCGACTCCAACAAAGACGGCCAGATCGACGAAACCGAACGCGCCGCTCTCCGCGATCTCCGTAAGGCCGCCGCCGGCAACTGACCGTCCTTCTCCCCTTCTCCCCTTCTCAGCCCGGCCGCCGTCCCCACGGCCGCCGGGCTTTTCTTTGCTCCCGCTTGCCTCCCAGCCCCTCAAGCCTTCCGCTCTCCCTCATGCTCCCTCTGCTCGCACTCACCATGGGCGACCCCGCAGGCGTCGGCCCGGAACTCTGCCTCCGCGCCCTCGCCGATCCTCTCCAAACCGGCGGCATCCCCGTCGTCTTCGGCGACGCCGCCGTCCTCCACGCCTGCGCCGCCACCACCGGCCTCCCTGCCCCGCAACTCGTCATCCCGGCCGCCTCATGGCCCCAATACAATCTCCAGCAACCACACGTCGTCGACTTCAACGCCATCCGCCCTGACGAATTCTCCCCCGGCACCATCAACGCCGCCACCGGCCGCGCCGCCTTCACCTACGTCGACCACGCCATCACCGCCGCCCTCACTCACCACGTCGCCGCCGTCACCACCGCCCCTCTCAACAAGGAAGCCCTCCACGCCGCCGGCATCCACTTCCCAGGCCACACCGAAATCTTCGCCTCCCGCACCAGCGCCCCGCGCTCCTGCATGCTCCAGTACTCGGAGGAAATCTCCTGCTCCTTCGTCACCGTCCACGTCGGCTATCACGAGGTCCCCGCACTCCTCACCACACCACGAATCCTCGACGTCATCGAACTAACCCACCTCGCCCTCCTCCGCATCCGCAACAGAACCCCAAAACTCATCGTCTGCGGCCTCAACCCCCATGCCGGTGAACACGGTCTCTTCGGAAACATGGAGGAAGAACGCATCATCACCCCAGCCATCCAAGCCGCCATCGCCCGCGGCATCGATGTCTCCGGCCCCTTCCCCCCTGACACCGCCTTCCTTCCCGCCAGACGTCGCTCCACCGACGCCGTCATCTGCATGTACCACGATCAAGGCCACATCCCTCTCAAAGCCCTCGCCTTCGACTCCGCAGTCAATACCACCCTCGGCCTCCCCATCATCCGCACCAGCGTCGACCACGGCACCGCCCTCGACATCGCATGGCAAGGCCTCGCCAACCCAGGCAGTCTCTTCCACGCCCTCCGACTCGCCGCCTCCCTTACCCATCCCTGACCCCATCCCTGAACCTCCTTCCCTACGCCGCCCGGCCTTTTCAAGTTGCCCTATCCCAGCCTCCACTCTACTCTCATCCCGTAAATTCCGAAATCTGAGGGGGGATCGTATTTTTTCCTGGCCTCGGACAAGGAATTCCTTCAAGCTCTCCAAATATTCGCGTCTCCCCGCCCTCAACTTCCGACCAATCTTATGAAACGAATCCTCACTTTCGTTCCTGCCGCGGTTCTCGCCCTCGCAGTCCTCTCCCCATCCCCAGCCGCCGCTCAGGCCCCAGCCGCAGGCGCTGACCCAGCCACCCCGCCAGCCGCCGGAGGTAAGGAAAAACTCGTCGACATCAACAAGGTCGACATCAATATCCAGAAAACCCCCCAGATCCAAGCCGTCAACGTCAAAGACAAACGCTGGACCCCCAAAGACTGGATCGAAATCGAGGTCGAAGCCACCGCCGAACTCTCCAAAACCGAAAAGGACAAGACCCGCAAAACTTACGACGAGGTCACCTTCAAGTACTACGCCTACCTCACCGGCTCCTCCGCCAAGAAAAGCCGGGTCCTCACAGGCGAAATCATTCACGTCAACGTCCCCATCAAAGAAAAAATCCACTCGGTCGCCTACATCACCCCTTCCCAGCTCCAGAAGGTCACCGAAGCCACCGCCACCGGCCCAGCCAACCCAACCATGGTCAAAGCATGGGGCGTCCAAGTCCTCATCGATGGCCAGGAAGTCGGCCGCAAAACCAGCGACTCCAACAAGGAATGGTGGTCCAATCCCTCCCTCCCTCCTCAGGAAGCCGCTCTCCTCAGCAAGGCCGATACCCCCTTCGCTCCTCTCTGGGGTGACTTCCATCTCGAGATCAAGCCACGCTGAGCCCCCTCTCCCGGTTTTTTCCTTTTACATTTGACGGCATTCCCATTCGCCGCTCTAAACACCACCCACGATGGCGGAAAAAAAATCAGTTCTGACTCTTAACCTCGGATCGCAGCGGGCCGGCATGGCACGATTCGGCCTCGGCTCCAAGGGAGCCTTGATGCTCAAGGAGTATGCCTTTGCAGAAATGCCCGGAGATCCCACCGTAGATGGTACGCGCCGCGCCGCCCTCACGGATGCGGTCCGCAGTCTCTCCGGTGCCCTCAAAGCCTCCGGCCAATCCGTCAACTACTCGATCCCAGGTCAGTTCCTCATCGCTAAGTTCGTCAAGCTTCCGCCCCTCGGCGAAGACCAGGTCGACAAAATCGTCGGCTTCGAAGCCCAGCAGGCCGTCCCCTTCCCTCTCGCTGAAACCGTCTGGGACTACCAGCTCATGGGCAAAAACGAGGGCGAAGTCGAAGTCGGTATCGTCGCCGTCCGCTCAGAACACCTCAACGACCTCAACGGCGCCGTCGAATCCGCCGGCCTCAAAACCGCCATCGTCGACGCCGCACCAGTCGCCATCTACAACGCCTTCCGCTACAACTACCCGGAAGTCACCGATTGCGTCCTCCTCGTCGACCTCGGCGCTCGGACCACCAACCTCATCTTCATCGAAGGCCGCCGCGCCTTCATCTCCTCCTTCCAAACCGGTGGCGCTTCTGTAACCCAGAGCATCGCCAAGGAAATGGGCATGGACTACGACTCCGCTGAGGCCCGCAAGGTCGCAGACGGCTTCGTCAACCTCGGCGGTAACTACGCCGATCACGAAGACCCGGAAATCGACGCCATGTCGAAGGTCATCCGCAACGCCCTCGCAAGGATCCACGGCGAAATCGCCCGCCGCACCAACGCCTATCGTCAGCAGCAAGGCGGAGCCGCCCCCACCGAGGTCTACCTCGCCGGCGCTGGCGCTTCCATGCCCTTCGTCAAAGAGGTCTTCGAAGAAAAACTGCGCATCCCAGTCAATTACTTCAACGCCCTCAAAAATGTCTCCGTCGGCCCTCGCGTCGACGTCGAACAGGTCTCCGGCGAAGCCCACACGCTCGGCGAACTCGTCGGCCTCGCCCTCCGCGAAATGGCCTGCCCCATGGAACTCGACCTCTCGCCTAAGGCCGTCCAGGCCTCCCGCGATGTCGGTTCCCGCAAACCCTACCTCTTCGGAGCCGCCGCCGCCCTCTTCTCCACCCTCATCGGTACATGGGCCTACAATAGCTCCGCGGCCTCCGGCTACCTCCGCAAGGAAGAAGACCTCAAAGCCAAAATCGGCGACCTCGAACGCTACGACCGCGGCATCAAGGAAGCCACCGCGCGCGAAAGCACCGAAAAAGCCCGCGCCGACTACATCGCCGACGCCGTCCGCGACCAGAAATACTGGGTCGGTATGCTCAATACCGTCAATAATCTCCTCCCAGACGACCAAATCTGGATCGTCCAACTCAGCCCTCTCGACGTCGACGGCAACGAACTCATCGCCACCCGCACCGAAGGCAGTGAAGACGACAACCCGTTCGCTACCGGCAAAAACTCGGAGCGTTCCTCAGACAAGGAAGAAAAACGCGAGGTCGACTCCCTCCACCTCATCGGCGTCAGCCGCAGCGGCGACAACGCCGGCGAACTCGCCCTCAAATTCATCAAGAAACTCGCAGGCTTCAAAGACGACGGCACCACCGACCCAGATAGCCCCACCGCCACCTACTTCCAATTCGACGCCAAGGACGAAACCTCTTTCCTCCAACAGTACGTCAAACACGAAGTCGGTGCCCTCGACGCCAAAGACGGCTACGCCTTCCACATGAAGCTCCCTCTCAAACGCAAGGTGTCCATCACCGCCTCTTCCAAGAAGTAAACCGCCCTCCGGATCAGCATCATGAGCAAAGGAAAATCGAATTCATTCCTGCCCGGTTACTTCGCAGTCCTGGGCCTCGGCGCCCTCGGCCTCGGTTATCTCGCATGGTCAGCCAGCTCCAGCGCCGATGAGGCCCAGGCCAGCTACCAATCCACCAAAGATTCCCTCGACTCCATGCAGAGGGGCACCATCTTCCCCAACGCCGAAAACGAGGCCAAAAAGAAAAAACTCGTCGACGCTCTCGCCACCAAGGTGAAAACCCTCGTCGACGGGGTCTCCAAATTCCAGTCCCCCATCAACGCGGCCGAATCCGGCGAAAGCTTCCAGAAGAAACTCGTCGCCACAGAAACCGCCATCAAGGAAGCCGCCAAAGGACGCAGCATCACCCTCGCCGAGAAATTCTCCATCGGCTTCGACAAATACGCCGATTCCTTCGCTTCCGCTCAGGCCGCACCCAAACTCGCCGCCGAACTCGACGCCGTCGCCTTCCTCCTCAATACCGCCATGGCTTCCGGTGTCAGCTCGCTCGACTCCTTCAGTCGCGCCGAACTCGACATCGAAAAGGCAGCTCCTCCCGCCGACCCCACCGCTAAACCCGGTACACGGCCAGCCGCCCCCACCACACCCAAACCAACTCCTCAGAAAACGGTCGCCGCGAAAGGCGCTCCCGCTGTCGAGGAAACCAAGGTGCTGGAACGGCAGTCCATGAACCTGGTCGTCACGGGCTCCAATATCGCCGTCACTCAGCTCCTCTCTAACCTCGCCAACGTCAAACCCGGCGACACAGGGGCTCACTTCTTCACCATCCGCATGCTCCGCGTGGAAAACTCCATGAAAGACGGCCCAGACAAAACGGTCACCGTCACCATGGAAGAAAAAGAAGACCCGGAAACCAAAACCACGGTCAAGCGCGACGCCAAATACATCCTCGGCGACGAAAAGGTCACTCTCTTCCTCGACCTCGATCTCGTCCGCTTCCTCGATCCAGCCTCCGACTCCGCCGCAGCCAAAACACCCGCTGCTGCCACTCCTCAGTAAACGCTCCGCCCAAATCGCTCTCCCATGGAATGGCTCAAAGCTAAATACGACCGGCTCCTCCTCGGCACTTTCGGAACCGTCGCCCTCCTCGCAGGCGGCCTCCTCGTCTCCAAGGTCCTCGGCTTCAACTCCCAGTTCGCCCCGGAAGACGAGGTCCGCCAGAACGCCAACTTCGGCGAAGACAAATCCGCAGAACGCGTCGACGCCGCTCTCACCCGCCTCTCCGAACCCGCGGACTTCAAACCGCCGGTCATCAAAGGTAAACCCGTCAGCCTCTTCGTCTCCGCACCTGTCCTCAAAACCGTCGACGGTGCCGTCATCGCCATCCTCTCTCCAGACGCTAAACAGGTCCGCCCTCCCATCGACAACGAGTGGCTCTACCGCTACAGTCTCGATATCACCCGTCAGGACATCGCAGATATCGACACCGATAACGACGGGTTCTCCAATGCCGAAGAATTCACCGGCAAAAGCAACCCGAAAGACCCTCAGAGTCTCCCGGCCGCTCACACCAAGCTCGTCTTCAAAGAGGTCCTCAAGGATGAACTCAGTCTGAAGTTCAACGCCTACAACGACGACAACGATCTCCAGATCCAGCGCACCGCCCCAGTCGCCAAAAAATACACGGCCTTCACCAAGGTCGGCGAGGGCTTCGCCATCGAAAAAGGCGGCGAACCCGCCTACAAAATCGAAAAAGTCGAAAAACGCGAGGTCAAGGACAGCGGCGTCACAGACATTCAACCAGTCGTCATCCTCTCCGACGTCAAAAACCCAAAGGCCAAGCCTCTCGAAATCGTCCTCGGCAAGGTCCTCGAACTCCCCACCCTCCGCGCCAAAATCGCCAACACGCTCGGCAAAGAAGAAATTGTCGAAGGCGCAGAAGGTGCTGAGATATCCTTCCCTTCCGCCGCCGACGTCAAGTACACGGTCCTCAAGGTTACCGACGAAAAGGTCGACCTCGAATATACAGAACAGGGGAAAACCGAAAAAACTCAATTTTCTCTCGAACTTAAATGATGCATTCCGCAACCATTCTGCCATAAAACCTCGGAAATTCCCGACCAACGTCCCCTTTCATTGAATTTTACCACCCAACCCTGTTAACTTCTTCGATCTCATGAGAAAGCCAGTGCTGAAATTGCATCGTCAGGCAATGATTGCCGGACTCGCTTGCGCCGCTGTTTACCCGTCGGTCTCCGTGGCCGGCACCGGTAGCAGCTCCGGCGGCGGTTCGTCCATCGTTGAGTTGGAAATCATCAAACGTCAGCAGCGGGTGGCAGAAGCCCTCGCCGCAGAAGCGGAAGGTGATCAAATGATGGCCGACCAGGATTACGAAGGAGCTGTCGGTAAGTACCGGACCGCTCTCCAGTTGATCCCGCTCGGCTCCATCAACTCCGCAGACCGGAACCGCGTCATCGCCAAGTTCTCCCGCGCAGCCGTCAACCACGCCCGTGACCTCGGTCACCGCGGCGGCGTCGATAAGGCCAAGTCCCTCCTCAATGAGGTCCTCGCCGAAAACGTCGACCCCAATAACGCGGAAGCCAAAAAGCTGATGAAGGATCTCGACGATCCAGACATCTTCAACCCGGCCATGAGCGAGAAACACTACGCGGACACCGAAGAGGTCCGCCGTCTCCTCCGCATGGGCCTCGGTTACTACGACCTCGGCAACTTCAAAAAGGCCGAAGACCAATTCAATCGCGTCCTCGCCATCGACCCCTACAACACGGCCGCCCGCCGTCAGTTGGAAAAGACCGAACGCGAAAAGAGCAACTACTACCGCTCCGCTCGCGATCACACCCGGATCAAGATGCTCAATGAGGTCGACGCCATGTGGGTCACCCCAGTCCCCGGCGGCGCCAACGTTCCCAAAGTCATCGGAGATCCCGGTCAGGATGATGCCAACTCGGCACCCATGACCTTCAAGCTCAACAACATCACCATCGACCGCATCCAGTTCAACGATGCCTCGATCGATGAAGTCATCGGCTACCTCAAACGTAAGAGCATCGAATCCGACTCCACCTCCGCTGACCCAAATCAGCGCGGCGTCGACTTCATCGTCAAAAGCGCTGAAGGTGCCAAGAACGTCACCCTCGAACTCCGTAGCGTCAAACTCCTCGACGCCATCAAGAGCATCACGGAAGTCGCCAACATGCGCTACGATATCACGCCAAACGCCGTGATCATCGTCCCAGCCACCTCCGGCGGCGGCAGCATGACCACCCGCACCTTCCGCGCTCCTCCCGACTTCCTCAGTCGCGGCGCAGGCGGCGGCGGCGACTCCTCCGACGCAGCAGCTCCTGCTGATCCGTTCTCCGGCGGCGGCGGCGAAGCCGACACCGGCCCTAAACTCAAAGGCAAGCCAAACGCCAAAGAAGTCCTCGCTTCCCTCGGCGTCCAGTTCGCCGAAGGTACCATGGCTTCCTTCGACCCTTCCACCGGTCGTCTCATCGTCCGCAATACCTTCGAGCAACTCGACCTCGTCGAAACCGTGGTCGACGGCATGAACACCTCCGGCTCGGTCAAGCAGGTCTACATCACCACCAAGTTCGTCGAAGTCAGCCAGCGCAATACCGATGAACTCGGCTTCGACTGGCTCATGGGTGCCTTCAACATCGGCGGCGGCGGCGTCTACGGCGCAGGCGGTACCAGCGGCAACGCCAGTGCCCTCAGCTC
>JAIXPK010000347.1 GCA_027486335.1 Verrucomicrobiaceae bacterium
GCGGTGAATCTGGTGGAGGGGGAGAATGTGATCGCGATTCACGCGATGAACACATCGGCGGCGAGCAATGATTTTCAGATTGATGCGGAGGTGAAGGAGGCGGCATTGACTGGGGATGCTGGGTCGCCGGGGGCGCGGAATTTCAAGTATGCGGAGGTGGCTGCGCCGGCGGTGCGGCGGGTGGGGCATCTGCCGGAGCGGCCGACGTCGGCGGATTCGATTGTGGTGACGGCGAGGATCACGGATCCGCAGGGTGTGGCGACGGCGACGCTGAGTTATCAGCTGGTGGCGCCGGGGGCGTTTATTCCGGCGACGCTGCCCAAGGCGGTGAGCGGTGGGAATTTTGTGAATGTGACGGCGCCGCTGGCGGCGAATCCTGCGTTTGAGGATCCCGCGAACTGGGTGGTGGCGGCGATGCGGGATGACGGGACGGGAGGGGATGTGCTAGGTGGTGACGGGATCTGGACTGGGGTGATTCCGCCGCAGGGGAATCGGACGCTGGTGCGGTATCGGGTGACGGCGGCGGACAATGGGGGTGCGACGGCGCGATTGCCGTATGTCGGGGATCCGTCGCTGAACTTTGCGTGTTTTGTTTATGACGGGGTTCCTGCTTACGAGGGGACGAGTGCGGCGGACTTGCAGAAGCTGCCGGTGTATCATTTTCTGACGCGGAAGGCGGATTACGATCAATGTGTGGCGTATGACAACAATGCGTCGCAGCGGCTGACGGCGGGGCCGAGCTGGAATTTCGAGAACTGGGAGGCGTGTTTTGTGTGTGACGGCGTGGTGTATGATCACATCCCGTATCGGTTGAAGGGAGCGAACGGACGGTACACGGCGAGCGGGACGGGGGGTGCGGGGAATGCGAAGCGTGCGTTCAAGTTCTACTTCCACAAAGGGTATGAGTTTGATGCGATTGATCAGAACGGGAATCGTTATCCTGAGAAGTGGTCGACGATGATCACGGAGAACCTGTGGGAGAACCGGGCGAGTTATACGTTTTCGCTGAATGAGATGGTGAATTTCCATCTGTACAACGAGCTGGGGATACCGTCGCCGCGGGGGCACTGGTCGCATTTCCGGACGATCATGCAGACGGGTGAGCAGCCGACGAAGTGGGCTGGGGATTTCTGGGGGTTGATGTGGGTGCACGAGGATTACGACCGGCGGTTTCTGGCGGCGCACGGGTTGAAGAAGGGGAATCTTTACAAGCTGACGCGGGACGGAGTGAGCGGGCTGCTGCAGTTCCGTTATCAGTCGGCGTTCGGGCCTGCGGACGGGAGTGATCACGATGAGATTCACAACCAGCTGAGGGGGACGAGCACTCCGGCGTACATTCAGGCGCGGGTGAATCTGGATCTGTGGTGCCGGTACCATGGGTTTGCGGAGGCGATCCGGCATTA
The DNA here is from genome assembly GCA_027486335.1 of Verrucomicrobiaceae bacterium. GTDB lineage: Bacteria > Verrucomicrobiota > Verrucomicrobiia > Verrucomicrobiales > V1-33 > V1-33. The sequence goes on from JAIXPK010000347.1 coordinate 1,404, forward strand.
CGATTACTGGCCGAGCGGGGACAACAACGGGGCGTGGTATTTCTATCCGCTGTACAATGCGGCGAACAACAACAAGGGGCAGATGTACTATCTGCCGAACGATCTGGATGCGACGTGGGGGCCGACGTGGAACAACGGGCATGACATTGTGCACAATGCGCTGTTCAACGACAGTGCGAGCGCGGGCGGGGATGCATCGACGAATCCGACGCTGTGGCCGCGGTATTTCAATCAGGTGAGGGAGATCCGGCGGCTGTTGTGGCAGCCTGACCAGATCAATCCGCTGATTGACGAGTTTGCGGCGGTGATCCGGCCGATTGTGAATGCGGAGTTTGTGCGGTGGCATCCGACGAACGGGGCACCGGCGGTTACGGGGAACTTCGGTGGGTTGAACGGGCCTAACGATTCGACGCTGAATGCGAACGGGCAGCTGGCACTGAATGCGTATGTGGCGGGGATGAAGGATTTTGCGTTTGATGCGAACAACAATGGGGGAACGTGGCCCGGGGGAAATGTGGGCGTGGGCGGGCGGGCGGCGTTTCTGGACACGCTGGGGAGCAATCTTGGGGAGAATGCGACTAAGTATCCTGCGGTGCCCGTGATCAGTTACAGCGGGCCGGCGGGGTATCCGGTGAATGACTTGCGGTTCACGACGACGGCGTTCAGCGATCCGAACGGGGATGCGTTTGCGGGGATTCAGTGGCGGGTGGCGGCGGTGAATGTGTCTGGGGTGTGGACGGCTGGGGAGCGGCGACTGCTGGAGATCAATGCGAGTCACGACAGCGGGGAGCGGGCTGTTTTTGCGGCGGAGTACAAGTATCCTGCGACGGCGTGTGTGCCGGGGCAGCGGTATCGGGCGCGGGTGAGGATGAAGGATGCGACGGGGCGGTGGAGTCTGTGGAGCAATGCGTTGGAGTTCACGGCGGGGGTATTTGATCCGTCGGCGTATGTGGGGCAGGTGGTGGTGAGTGAGCTGATGTATCATGCGGCGGATCCGACGCTGGCGGAGCGCGCGGCGGCGGCGGCGCTGAGTCCGGCGCAGGTTTGGAATGACGATAGTTTTGACTTTGTGGAGCTGCGAAATGTGAGTGCCGGGGCGATTGACCTGACGGGTTTCCAGTTCACGTCGGGGTTTGATTATGTGTTTCCGGCGGGGACGGTGATGGCACCGGGAGCGAGTCTGGTGGTGGTGGCGAATGCGGATGCGTTCCGGGTACGGTATGGAGCGGGTCGGCCGGTGGTGGGGGCTTGGGATCCGAATGACCGGCTGAGCAATGCTGGGGAGACCCTGACGCTTCAGTTCGGGCAGGCGGTTCCGGCGGTGTTTTCGTTCGCGTACAGTGATGGCGGGGTGGAGGGCTGGCCAGGTGAGCCTGATGGCAACGGGCCGAGTCTGGTGAGGATCGAGCCGGAGAATCCGGCGCGGGATCCGGCGGTGGGGTGGAACTGGCGGGTGGGAGCGGTGCCGAGTCCGGGGGTGGACGACCGGGTGAGTTATGCGACGTGGCTGGGCGGGGCGGCGGAGCCGGATGCGGACGGGGACGGGCTGGCGAATGCGGCGGAGTACATGCTAGGCGGGAGCAATGCCGGGGATTCGTCGGCGGTGGTGCCGGAGGGTGGGCTGGCGGCGGTGACGGTGGGCGGGGTGGAGGCGAATTACATGACCCTGAGTGTGCGGCTGGTGAATGGGCGCGAGGATTTCCGGATGCGGGTGGAGTTTTCCGGGGACCTTGCATCGTGGCCGACTGCGGGCGTGCAGTTGGCGGCGCGGGACAACGGGGACGGGACGCGGACGGAGTTGTGGCGGAGTCCGGATCCGGTGCTGCCGGGGACGCGGCGGTTCGGGCGCGTAAAGTTCACGCCGCGGTGAAGTTAGGCTCAGCGGCTGGCGGGTGCCTTGGGGGGAAGCGTGCCGAGACGGCCGGCCATGAGGGCGCGCCATGGCGGGCCGAGCCCGTTGCGGTCGTTGAGTTCGCTGCGGTGGACGGCGGATTCGTTGAGGGGATCGGCGTCGGCGGCGATGCGGACGAGGAATCGAGCGAGGAGGGCCTGGCGGTCGGAGGTGGCCGGGGAGGCGGATTTGCGTTCGGCGGCGCGGACGAGGAAATCGGTGAGGACGCGGAGGTTTTCGTCGGGCGGCGGGAGGTTGGGGGCCTGGCCTTCGTTCCAGCGGAGGGCGGCGCGGGCGACGGAGGCGTTGCCGGGGTCGAGGTGGAGGGCGAGAGTGAGGAGACGGCGAGCGGATTCAGCGGCGTCGGTGTTTCCTGATAGGATGGCCGGGGAGAGCGAGGCGGCGGCGTAGCGTGCGAGCCATGTGGCGATGCGTTCGCATTCCGGCTGGAGGAGAGCGGTGAGTTCGTGGGTGAAGATGGCGAGCCGGATTTTCGGCTGCGGGAAGGGAGCGGGTTTGGGCGTGGGGGGAGGGTCGGCCTTCTGGGCGGCGGCGTGGGGTGCGGCGGCGAGCAGAGTGAGGGCGGCGGAGATCCGGAGGAGACGTTTCACAGGATGACGGGGTGACCTTCGTCGAGGATGCGGACGTGGTTTTCGAGGCCGCGTGCGGAGGTGGCGGCGAGGAGACGTTCGAGGGGTTCATGCATGGGTTCGCCGCCTAGCGGATAGGTGCCGTAGTGCATGGGGACCATGTGGCGGGCGTTGAGATCGCGGAAGGCGTCGAGGGCTTCTTCGGGGTTCATGTGGACCTCGCGGCCGCTCATGGCTTTGTAGGCGCCGATGGGGAGGATGGCGAGGTCGATGGGGGCGGCGGTGCCGATTTCGGTGAAGCCGTCGAAGTAGGCGCTGTCGCCGCAGTGGAAGACGGTGCGTCCGGAGGAATTGCGGATGATGAAGCC
>JAIXPK010000419.1 GCA_027486335.1 Verrucomicrobiaceae bacterium
CCCAAAGTCTGGACCCCCCTCGGCCTCCGCTTCAGCCCCTACAACGAACAATCCGTCATCTCCCAGGTCCGCTCCCACGACCTCTTCACTGACACGCTCCTCCGCTACGGCTACATCCCCATCCTCCTCGGCCTCGTCTTCGGCGGCATCCTCCTCGCTCGTCTCCACCGCTTCATCTTCGACCAACCCCCAGGCCTCTCCCGCGACATGGCCGCCACCTGCCTCGCCGCCGCCCTAACCATCACCGCAGGTGGTCTCGTCAACGGCGCCCAGCTCTCCACCTACCCCGTCAACTTCTTCATCTGGCTCATGTTCAGCGTCGTCGCCTCCCTCATGATGCACGCCAAAGAACAGGAAGCCCTCGCCCCTCTCCCGGAAAAAGATTCCCCGCCGGAACCCTCATGGCGAGATATCCAGAAAATCGCCGGCCGCAGACCCCAGCAATCCCTCCCGGCCCCAGCCCGCGTCTGATCCCTTCCTCCCGCGGCCCCTCCCCTCATGGCCCCGCCTCTCCACCGCGCCGCCAAAGCCCTCCTCCGCGCCCTCGTCGCCATCGCTGGTGCCAAGGTCACTGACCAGCGCACCGGCCTCCCCGCCGGTAAAGCCCTCTTCATCCCATGGCGCGGCAAACTCCTCGTCATCGGCCTCGAAAATGCCCGCGTCTCCCCCGTCTTCCTCCCTCAGCCCCACCTCACCTACTGGCGCCAGGACCTCGGTTTCTCCTCCCACCCAGAGCCGGACTTCCCCCATGAACCACCGGCTCACAGCCATCCTCTCCCACCTCCCAGCCCCTGACTCCGATCGCATCGCCGCCGCATGGCAGGCCTCCTGCCCGGACTCAGACATCCTCCTCGTCTATGGCGGCTCTCAGGACCAGTTCAACGCCCTCGAATCCTCACCAAAGGTCTTCGTCAGCGACCCGCGCCTCCGCACCCGCGACCATCAGCGCGAACGCCAGTCCTACCAGGGGGTCTTCAGCGCCGTCAGCGCCTTCCTCGCCCCCTTCCCGCAGTACAAGTTCATCCACTTCACCGAATTCGACTGCGTCCCCCTCCACCACAATCTCCCACTCTGGCTCGCCGATCGCCTCGAATCCGAAAAAGCCGACGTCCTCGGCTGCCGCCTCTCCCGCATCGACGGCACCAACCACCCCCACTTCCTCTACCACACCGCCGACCCAGCCTTCCGCTCCCTCATCCACCGCACCTCCTCTCGCCCCGACCCCTCCGTCGTCCTCTCCATGCTCGGCTGCATGTCCTTCTGGAAACGAAACGCCTTCGACGCCGTCGCCAACGTCCCCGACGCCTCCCCATTCTACCTCGAACTCATCATCCCCACCCTCGCCCACCACCTCGGCTTCCGCGTCCGCAACCTCACAGACCAATCCCCCTTCGTGCAACCCTCCGGCCCACTCAAAGACCTCGCCCTCCTCCAGAACGCCGGTGCCGTCATGGCCCATCCAGTCAAAACTTTCCCCGCACCGTCTCCGTAACGCCCCTTTTTTAGTCTCCGGTTCATGACGGGAAACTCATGAACTCTCGTTTAATCCGCCCTCCGCACCCTCCCCGCCCGTCGTGTTTCCCCCTGCCTTCAACAGCTTCAAGGCGGAAACCATCTCCGCCGACACCGGCATCCCACACCTCCACATCGCCAGAGCCGTCCGCTCCGGCAGCATCCGGAAGCAGCATATCTCCACCGCCCCCAAAGACGCATGGCTCTCCTCCCAGCAGGCCCACCTCACCCCCTCCCAACCACTCCGCGTCATTAGCGCCGTCCAGAATTCCATTGCAGCTGTCCGTGATTCCGCATTAACCGTAATTCACTTTTCGTCGTCACTCCCGTAATGATCCTCGTCCTGAACCTCGGGCTCAAAAGCTTGCGCGCCATCGTTTTCGACGACCGCGGCCGCCGCCTCCTCACCGCCTCCCGCCCGGTTCACACCTTCGTCGACGGCGACCGCATCGAACAGGACCCCGCAGAATGGCGCCGCCTCTCCCTCGAGGTCCTCGCAGAAGCCGCCGCCAACCCAACCGTCCGCTCCGCCCTCAAGGCCATCACCATCACCTCCTCCGCCGGCCACCTCATCTGCACCGCTCACGACGGCTCCGCCCTCGGCCGCGCCATGCTCGTCTCAGATACCCGCGCCACCTCCGAAGCCGCAGACCTCGCCTCCGACCCAGTATTCCTCCGCCACGCCACCTCCTCCGGCAGCCTCCGCCCGGAACCTTCCCTGACACTCCCGCGTCTCCTCTGGCTCCGCCACCACGACCCCTCACGCTGGAACCAAAGCCGCTTCTTCCTCAGCAGCAACGCATGGCTCATCGCCCAACTCACCGGCATCACCATCACCGACCCGCTCAACGCCGAAAAATCTGGCTTCCACACCCCCTCCAACTCCTACCCCCCTGACCTCCTCGACCACCTCGGCATCCCCACGGAGAAACTCGCCCCCGTCGCCCCAATCCTCTCCACCGTCGGCCCTCTCCTCCCTGACATCGCCGCCACCGCAGGCTTCCCCAACCGCCCCATCCCTGTCATCCTCACCTCCTACGACGCCATCTGCGGGGTCTTCGGCACCGCCGCCGCCGAACAAGGCATCGCCTGCGACCTCTCCGGCTCAGGCACCTCCCTCCGCACCATCACCTCCTCCCCACCAAAAGGCCCACTCAACGGTCTCTCCTCCCAGCACTTCCAACCCTCAAACCTCCACATCGTCGGCGGCTCCGTCAACCTCCGCAGCGGCCTCATCGAATGGGCCCGCCAGTGCTACTACCACAGCACCCCGGACGCCTGCGAACTCATCGAATCCGACGCCACCGCCGCCGGCCCAGGGGCCGACGGCCTCGTCTTCCTCCCCTACCTCCCCGGCGAACGCGCCCCGCTCTGGGACCCCACCGCCCGCGGCGCCTTCTTCGGCATCGAACGCCGCCACGGCCGCCGCGAATTCGTCCGCGCCGTCATGGAAAGCACCGCCTGCGCCATGGCATGGCTCCGCGATTCCCTCGAACCCCTCACCGGCCCCATCCGCAAAATCCGCGCCACCGGCGACCTCGCCAGACTGCCTCTCGTCTCCCAGCTCAAAGCAGATATCCTCGGCGTCCCCATCGAAATCACCGACGAATTCGAAAGCATCGCCCTAGGCGCTTCCTTCCTCTGCCACCTCGCAACCGGCACCTTCTCCTCCCTCGCAGACGCCGCTCCCCTCATCTCCATCCGCGAAACCCTCGAGCCTGACAAGTCTCTCGCCCCCTTCTACCGCGAACTCCTCTCCTTCCACCGCGACCTCTACTCCGCCTGCCACCCCCTCTTCACACGCCCCTCTCCCAACTGGCACCGTCCCGTAGAGACGACCTGTTAGCAGCCCCGGGTCTCGCAACGTCATGCCCGGGGCAACCATCCAAACATCCTCACAACCCCATGCGGGGTTGCACCCTCTCCAAACCCGCCGCTCCCCAGGCCGAAGGCCTGACGGAAATTAGCCGACCGGTTAGCAGCCCCGGGTCTCGCAACGTCATGCTCGGGGCAACCATCCAAACCTCCTCACAACCCCATACAGGGTTGCACCCTCTCTAAACCCGCCGCTCCCCGGGCCGAAGGCCTGACGGCAATTAGCCGACCGGTTAGCAGCCCCGGGTCTCGCAACGCCATGCCCGGGGCAACCATCCAAATCTCCTCACAACCCCATGCGGGTTTACACCCTCTCCAAACCCGCCGCTCCTCAGGCCGAAAGCCCTGACGTAAATTAGCCGACCGATTAGCAGCCCCGGGTCTCGCAACGCCATGCCCGGGGCAACCATCCAAACCTCCTCACAACCACATACGGGGTTGCACCCTCTCCAAACCCGCCGCTCCCCAGGCCGAAAGCCTGACGGCAATTAGCCGACCGATTAGCAGCCCCGGGTCTCGCAACGCCATACCCGGGGCAACCATCCAAACCTCCTCACAACCCCATACAGGGTTGCACCCTCTCTAAACCCGTCGCTCCCAAGGCCGAAGGCCTGACGGAAATTAGCCGGTGGCGTCAGCCACCGGTCTAACATAATAATGAATCACCGCCCCGGCAGGGGCGGCAGATCCACCTCACTGACCCACACTGGAAGCCGGGGCACGCCAGAAGGTCACATCATACACCTTCGACTCAACCGTGCCCGTCCACACCTTCCCCTCCTTTGCCTCGGGACTTGGATCGCATTTGTACACCACCTGCATCCTGACATTCGACTCACCCTCGGCGATCCAGGGAAACTCATCCCAACGCTCGTCAAAAGCGATCCGGAACACCGTCACCTCTCCTCCCTGGACCTCGTAGGTACTCGGAAAATTGCGGGTGAAATCCTGATCCTTTCGCCTCACCTCCCGAACCCCATCTGGCGTGAGAAAACGAAAACTGATGTTCTGATACCCCCAGCTGTTCCAGAACTCGAAAAGCCGCTTCGGTTCCTTGCTCTTGTTCTTGAGCACCACGTAAAACGCCTGCGGGTTCGGTGAAACCGAAATCACCCGGGCATTGGGCACCAGAAACACCTCGAAATCATCACCCTTCGCCTCACTCTCAGGAAATCCTCCCGCCAAGAATCCTGCCCCGAATCCCAACACAAGAGTAACGAACGCAACGAGGAGATATCGCTTCATGGAATTCTTAGTTCCGTGAATGGAGATGCGGGACCATTCCCCCTGAGCCCAGATTCACCGGTTCCACCATCTTCGCCACTCGGCATGACGGCTGGCACCCGCTCGCTGGACCGTGTGTTCGACTCATATTTTCTGGAACCATTCTCGGTGAACAGAAACTTCTTCCACCGTCCTTGCTCGCACCTCAATGCCCAAACGCAAATCCTTCAGCATGATCACAAGCTCGTCACCATCAATCGTGTCCAGTGGAGGAGCTCCATCTCGCTGTGCTTCCAATCTAGCATCTCGCGTAAATGTGCCAGTAGTAATAAACAAACCTTTGTCCGCTCTCCCAACCATCGCTCCCCGAAAATCGCGAATCGCACCGGAAGATACGCTGTCACGATAGCGCTTACACTGGAAAATCACATGGAACGAAAGTATGCCTCCGAGCTTTACAACGCCCTTGCCGTCTATGCCGCCATCGCCCGAACGACCAGTAACCTCGACTTGAATAAATCCGCTTTCGCGAAGTAATCTCTGACAGAGGCGTTCGAAAGCATCTGGTGTCATCTGCTTGAGCGCTTCGAGTGCCTCGTCCTGCCAGCGGAGGTCTTTAACCATTTCGGGCGTCTCTTGCTCCTCCTCTGCATCTGCAGCTCCCTCTCTTGCAATGCGGTCTTCCTGCTGAACAGTACGCGTGACATCTTCAGAAACCACCCGCTCGGTTGCGATTCCCCGATCTGAAAGCGACCAAACTCCTCTATCTGAGTTGTCGAGAAGTCCGTATCTCTTTAAATATGTTCGGGCCCAAGCAAGGTTGTAGCTGAACTTAGTGCGATTGCCCTTATGGATCTGATTGATGTCGTCGTCCGAGAGCCCCAGAATGCGGGACACTGACTCCTCTAACTCGGGAATTGATGCGGAGCCTCCCAACTCGCGCAGTGCTGCTAGCAAAGGATTAAAAAGCTCGTAATATTTTGGTGCAGCCATGTTGGGGGGTGTTTATCATTTGATTAATCCAGACCCACCACCAACCCCGCTCCCCCCTCGCAAATCCCGGCGTGGGGAATCCCCGCACCGGGCTCCTGAAAATGGCACGCGAGTCGAACAACGACAGAAACAATCTGGTTCATGGTTGACAAGATCATGCACGATTGAGGGACCTTTGTCGAGCGGACCTTGGCGTTCGAGCCTCACTTCCCACCGGATCCATCCGGACTCCACCAACCCCTCTCCCCACGAGCCCTTCGCGCCTTCGCGCGAGACCCCTCTCTCGGAACCAGCCCTCTCCCCACACGCCCACCTTCCCGGCATCCCCCCTCTCGTCTGCCTTCACGCGCCCAACGCACGCCTCAATGCAGCCACTCTATCGTCAGGAAAAATGCCGCCATCCATCTTCAGAATCACATGGTCCGCCCCATCCACGAAAATCTCCCCATCACAGAGTATCTGATCCGCCGAGCACGATTCCTCCCAAGCCTCCTGACTGAACAGGAAGCTCCATTCCCACCCCGGCCTGCTCGTCACAATGTGAGCAGACAACGGCACACCCTCAAGAATCGCCGCCGCCTCATCAAATGGCCAAAGCCTGACTCCCACTGCGGCTCCCGAACCATTCCGCAGAACATCCACGACTCCGATGCACTCAGAAGCCGGAACCTTCACCAAACCCGGCTCCAGACCAACTGCGCTACCGATACTGAAAAGCGGCTTCGGCAGCAGCGCGATCCGGAGACAGTTCATGATCGAATCCCCTCCTCGCGTGCTCCCGGACCGTGATGACAAGCTGTGTCGCATGATTTCACAACCGGATCGATAGCATCACCTTTCCAAATGCCAACCCCCATGCTAGCCCGCCCGCACCTTCATCGGCACAGCCGATCATATCCGGGATACGGCATATTCCAAGGCGGCAATACAACCGATTCCCGCAATGATGAAGCCGCAGAGGACGGACCTCAGGTGCCCGGACCCAGAAATGGCAGGGCGGACAAGTCCAGCCATCCCTGCCGTCACGCAAATGCATGCCAAGTACCAGACTCCGTCGCCAAACAGATCCGCAGAACGAGGTCCGCCAGTCGCCAGAAACACGAACACCGTCAGAGTAGTGAACGCCACCATAACAGTAATCACCACAGGTACCAGCTTTGACCTTGTTGTTCTCATAAGTAGGAGGTTGATGACCTTTGAAAGTATCGCACCGCAGGCAAAGCTCAAGTCAGGATCCGCCACCTAACCGCCTTCCCCCTCGCAGACCCGGGCGCACCGCAATCACGCAGGCTCCCCCAAATGCCCCAACGGGGCCCAGATGTGATAGCCCAGGGCAACGCCCGCCCTTCACAGCTCCCGAAGGCTCCCCCAAATGCCCCAACGGAGCCCAGATGTGATAGCCCAGGACAACGCCCTGGGAACATCCCAAAAGAACCCTCCAAGCCCTGAAAGGGCGCAACTTGACGCCCCTCTCTCTCCGTTCAAACCTCCTCTCCCAACCAGCCCATCTCACTTCTCACTTCTAACTTCTAACTTCCCTCCCTCACACAAAATACGTGTCCTCATGCGCATACGGCGGCGCGCAGCAGCACAGAAACCGCAGGCCCTCAATCCCCGTGATCCGATGCCACGCGCCCGGCGGGATCAGCACGCCATCACCCGGCCCGACCTCGCGCTCCACCCCATCCACCTCCATCAATCCACGACCCTCCAGCACAAAGTAGAACTCCTCGCTCACCCGATGATAGTGCCGCTCCGTCACCACGCCCGCCGGAACCGTCGCTTCCGCGAGCGACTGGTTCCGCACGGGCGCATTGCTGAGATCGAGAATGCTCCGGATCGTACTCCCGTCCTTCGTTGTGAACGGCACCTGTTCGTCAATCCGGCGCAGCGTCATCCCCGCATCACTTGAGGTCATCCGGCAACCCGGCGTCCTTGATCTTCACATCCGTCTTCGCTCCCCCGTCGATCCACCACTTCAGAATCTTGATCTCCTTCTCGCTAGGCTGCTCCTTGTCCTTCGGCGGCATGTGCTCATCCTCGTCCGCCGGCAGCGCAATCCGCTTCACAATCAGACTGTCCGCCGACTTCCCGGCCACTACCGCCGCCTCGCCGCTGTCACCACCCTTCATCAGCACCTCGAAGTTGTGCATCGCCAGCTTGCCCTTCTGCTTGTCCGCCCCGTGACACCCCGTGCACGTCCGCTCGAAAATCGGCTGGATCAATCCCGCGTACAGCGGCGCTTCCGGATCCATCGGCTTCGGTGCCGCAGGCGCTGCCGGAGCCGCAGGTGGCGGCGGCGGTGCCATCGCCGTCCGCACTTCATTGTCCCACCCGAGATTGATCACAATCGCCGGCAGCTTCTGATGCAGCGCCTCCGCCGCAGGCTTCGTCACCCCCGTCTGCCACACAAACAACCGCTTCAGATTCGCTAGCTTCTCCAGCTTCGGCATCGCCGCGTCCGTCACCTTCGTCCCGAACAGATTCAGATACTCCAGCCCCGTCACCGACACCATCGCATCCACCCCAGCATCCGTCACCGCCGTGTTCTGCAAATGCAGCCGCTTCAGATTCTTCATCCCACCAAGCACCGCCAGCCCGGCATCCGTCACCTTCGACCGCGCCAGATTCATCTCCACCATCCGCTCAGCCAATGGCGCAAACTTCGCCAGCTCCGCATCCCCGAACTTGTCCGCCACATTCACACAATTGAACGTCAGCGCCGGATCATTCTGCGCCACCGGAAGAATCGTCACCCCTAACTCCTTCTCCAGCGCCGCCACCGCAGGATCCACCGCCGGGGCCGCACCCGCCGCACCCGCCGCACCCTGAGGAGCAGGCGCAGGAGCAGGAGCAGGAGCCGCCTGCGGGGTCGGAGCCGGAGCGGGCGCAGGGGCCGCCTCCGCAGCCGGGGCCGCCGCCAGCGCCGCAATCACACTCGTCAGCGTCGTCTTCAATGGATCGTTCAACCCGCTGTCCTTCACCTTCACATCCGCCTTCGCTCCCGCATCCACCCACCACTTCAGCACGGCCACCTCATCCTCGCTCAACTGCGTCTTCTCCTCCGGCGGCATGTGATCCTCATGATCCTTCGGCAGCAGAATCCGCTTCAGACTCTCGCTCTCCGCAGACTTGCCCGGCTGCACGCTCGCCATCCCGCTCTCCCCAGCCTTCAGCATCACCTCCAGCGTGTGCAGCTGCAGATCGCCCTTCTGCTTCTTCTCACCATGGCAACCCGTGCACGCCTTCGCCATCATCGGCGCAATCGCCGCCTCATACACCGTCATCTCCCCAGGATCACCCGTCACCACCGGCGACCCCTTCGCCTCAGGTCGCAGCAGATCCAGCGCCGGCGTGATGACGTCGCCATGCGTCAGGCTGCCGCCGAAATGACCGGCAATGAACAAGGTTGCCGCAGAGAGCAGCAGCGGGGCGCGATAGATTCCGGTAGCCATGGTAGGTCTGGTTTCGTGGATGAGTTTGGTCAGAAGTGTAATGCCTGTCAGTAATGGTATAGCGAGCCCCGACCACATGTGCCAGCGCAGCGTGTCGGAATCGCTCCCGTGCCCGGAGAAATATCCCGCCACCGCCGCCGGTGCCGCCGTCAGAAATGCCAGCCACAGCAGCGCCGTCACCGCCGCCGTAAACGTCCGCTTCTTCCCTCCCATCACCTCAAGAAATACCACCCCAAGCACCAGCCCGATCGGCAGATGCAGCACCAGCGGGTGAAAATTACCCACCACCTCCACCCACGCAGGCGCATGGAATCCCTCCGTCCTCGGCAGAAACCGGAAACAGTAGAACACCGCCCCCACATACCCAGCCAATCCCAGCCCAGCCAGCGTGATCCATCCCTTCCGCGACGGCCCAGCCACCACCGCCGCAGCCCCAGTCACCACCACCGGCTCCGGTCGCTCAATCGTAAACCGCGTACCACAAGCCGGGCATAGGCCTTGCTCGCCCTCCATCGACGCATCCACGTCAAAGGGCTTCAGGCAGGAGGGACAGGAGACACGGTGATTCATCGATGACGATAGTTAAACCGCCGCCGCCACCCATCTTTCACCTCCCGCCTTCCGGATCCCCAGTCTCCAGCCGCTCAGAACAGCTCGCCAGGCGCAAAAAAGCGCTTCAATTCCTCCGCCGCAGTCTCCGGCCCATCCGAGGCATGGCACATATTCACCATCTTGTTCTCGCCGAAATCCCCGCGGATCGTCCCCTTCGCCGCCACCGTCGAATCCGTCGGCCCCAGCAGATCACGCACCCGCCCAATCACATTCTCCCCTTCCAGCGCCAGCGCCACCACCGGGCTGCTCTGCATGAACGACGCAATTTCAGGATAAAACGGCTTGTCCGCCACATGCGCATAATGCTCACGCAGCACCGCGTCGCTCAACTGCATCATCTTCAGCCCACGCACCCGGAAGCCCTCGGCTTCCAGTCGGCGCAGCACTTCGCCGCTCAGGCGCTTCTGAACACAGTCAGGCTTGAAAAGAATAAGGGTCGTTTCCATGATTATAGTTGTCTGATTTGAAATGGGTCCGCTGCCCGGATTCCAGGCACGAGGGGCGCGCACCATGGGCAATCACATCGGCTTTGCAACCCGGTTTCCACACACGCCTTCCCAGCGCCCGCCAGCTCACGCCTTCGGCTCCAGCAGGCTCCTACCCGTCATCGCAGTCGGCTGCGCCACCCCCAGCATCGCCAGCAGGGTCGGCGCAATGTCCGCCAGAATCCCGTCCCGCACCCGGTACCCGTCCGCATCAGCAGCCACATACACACAATGCACCAGATTCGTCGTGTGCGCCGTGTGCGGCGACCCATCCGCATTCCTCATCTGCTCGCAATTCCCATGGTCCGCCGTCAGCAGACACTTGCCCCCCAGCGCCAGCACCTTCTCCACAATCAGCCGCACCCCCAGATCGATCGTCTCCACCGCATGCACCCCCGCCTCCACCACCCCAGTGTGCCCTACCATGTCAGGATTCGCAAAATTCATGATCACCGCATCATACTCCTCCAGCCGCCGCCACACCTCGAACGCCAGATCCGGCGCACTCATCTGCGGCTTCTTGTCATACGTCGGCACTTCCTTCGGACTGATCGCCAGATACCGGTCCTCACCAGGAAACGGCGCGTCCGCTCCCGCATTGAAGAAGAACGTCACATGCGGAAACTTCTCCGTCTCCGCCGCCCGCAACTGCCTCAATCCAGCCCCCGCCAGCACTTCCCCCAGAATTCCCTTCATGCTCTCCGGCCCGAACACCGTCCGCACCCCCAGCGCCGCATAACTCTCCTTGTACTCCGTTAGCGTATAACAAGCCACCTTCGGCGTCACCTCGCGCTCGAACGAATCAAACCCAGGATCCATCAGCGCCTCCGTCAGTTGCCGCGCCCGGTCCGCACGGAAATTGAACCACAGCACCACATCGCCGTCCCTCACCCGCGGCTCCCCGGCCTCACTGAAGATCATCGGCTGCAGAAACTCGTCACCCCTCGGCTCCGTCGCATACGCCGCACGCACCGCCGCCGAAGGAGCCCCCGCCGTCACCGCCCCTCTCCCTAGCACGATCGCATCCCACGCCAGCTTGTTCCTCTCCCACCGCTTGTCCCGGTCCATCGCAAAATACCGCCCGATCACCGTCGCAATCCGCGCCCCCGTCGGCGCAATCGCCCGCTCCACAAACGCTAGCGAATCCGCCCCGCCCGTCGGCGAAGTATCCCGCCCGTCCGTGATCGCATGCACCATGACGTCCCCGCAACCCGCCGCCTGCGCCGCCTCACACAACGCCACCAGATGATCCTGATGACTGTGCACTCCCCCGTCACTCACCAGCCCCAGCAGATGCAGCCGCCCGCCCTTCGCCTTCGCAAACGCCTCCACCAGCACCGGATGCGTCGCCAGCTCCCCATCCCGGATCGCCTTGTTGATCCGCGTCAGATCCTGATAAACAATCCGCCCAGCCCCCAGATTCAGGTGCCCCACCTCGCTGTTCCCCATCTGCCCGGCCGGCAACCCAACGTCCTCGCC
>JAIXPK010000518.1 GCA_027486335.1 Verrucomicrobiaceae bacterium
CGGTTTTCCCGCTTGGCTCGATGGAGTCAGCGGCTATCTTTTTCTGTGGTTTGAAGGCCATAGGGCGTCAAGTAAGCACGCGAAATGCGCGCTGCTTGACGTCCTTCATGCCATCTACAGGCCGGCATCCCTGCGGGATGCGATTTAAGTCGATGCGAGGGGATTTGGTTATTCGCGGGAGATGCGGTAGAAGGAGTTGGTGGTTGGTGGGGAGGGGTCGGTGGTGGAGGTGGAGGCGTTGGTGGGGTGGCCGGGGAAGGTGGTGCCGATGGGGGACCAGTTGGTGAGGTCTGGGGAGCGGAAGAGCCGGTAGGTGCCGTCTGGGGAGGAAGGGAAGGTGAGCTCGAAGGAGTCGGAGCGTGTGGCGTTGGTGATTTGCCATGAGGCGCGGGCGGTTTGGCCGGCGGAGGAGAAGAGCTGCCAGATTTGTTCTTTGGAGAGTTCGGTGCCGTAGAGTTGGATGTCGTCGAGGTCGCCGGAGTAGCCGTGACCGGCGACGGTGCGGGAGGCGACGTGGAGGGAACCGACGGTTGGGTTGATGGGGTAGTCGTCGAAGCCTGTGGTGGCGGGGGCGGCGGTTTCTGCGATGAGGCGGCCGTTGATGTAGAGACGGGAGCGTTGAGCGGAGGCGTTGCCAAAGCCGTCGGTGTCGAGGTGGGTGACGGCGACGTGGTAGGTATTGCCGTCGACGATGGTGTCGGTGAAGGCGTCGGAGTTGAGGACCTCGCCGCTGGCGACGCGGAAGACGAGACGGCCGGTGGATTCGAGGATGAGCCCGTAGATTTCGTCGAGGGTGGCGTCGAAGTCCGGGTCGCGCTGGAAGATGGTGCGGTTGCTGCCGGTGGAGGCGGGTTTGATCCAGAGCGAGAGGGAGAAGCTAGGCGTGTGGGTGGGGGAGGCGGCGAAGTAGCTGCCGAGATTGCTGGCCTGGGCTGGGAGGAAGCCGGTGGCGGAGCCTTGGGAACCGGTGCCGAGGAGGGAGGGTTGGTTGAAGGCGAGCGGTTCGCGGACCTGGGCACCGCCGGGGAAGCCGTTGCCTGAGCTGTCGGCGAAGTTGGTGCCGGAGGATTCGTCGAGCTTGTAGTGAGCAGTGAGGAAGGCTGGGCCGCTGCGTCGGGCGGCGAGGCCGGAGATGGGGAAGGAAGGCGATTGGGGGTCGTCGCTGACGATGGTGAGGTTGGCGGTGCGGACCCCGTTGTTGCCGGTGAGGGGGTTGAAGGCGAGTTCGAGGGTAGCGGACTGGCCTTGGGGGATGACGAGCGGGAGTGGGGTGACGGGGGAGAAGTCTGCGGCGTTGATGCCGGAGAAGTTGACCGCGGAGATGGTGAGAGGCGCGTTGGTGCGGGCGTTGGTGATGGTGTAGCTGAACTGGACTGGGGTGCCGGTCCATGTGGAGACGGGCGTGAGCGGGGCGACCGTCATGGTGGGGGGCGTGAGGTCCTCGACGATCATGTTATCGACGAGCATCCACTGGTTATCGGGGTCGAAGCTGGTGGAGCCGGAGGCGTCCTCGTAGCCGACCATGGCTGCTCCGGCGATGCTGCCCTGGACATTCTGGAAGAACTTGGTGGCGGTGCCGGTGGTGCCTTTGAACTGAACGGTGACCTGACCGCCGAGGACGGTGATGTCGGCTTCGACCCATTGGTTGGCGGGAGCGCCGGGGATGGGACTGGCGGTGTTGGAGAAGGCGGGGATGAAGTAGGCGGCGAAGTCGGCGGAGGCTGGGTCGAGATTGCGGCCGCCGGTTAGGGTGCCGTTGACGTAGACCGAGGCGTCGGAGCCATTGGTGGCGCTGTAGCCGCCTTCGGTGGCTAGCCAGCCCCATGTGCCGCTGCCGCGGCCGGTGCGCCAACTGCGGCCGAGGGGGAGACTGGCGTTGTAGCCGATGCCCCAGAGGAGGTGTTCGGTGGTGCCCGACTGGCTGGGGAAGCCGCCGGCTGGGGCGAGCGTGACGGAGGGGGAGAGCCGGAGGTAGGCGTCGAATTTGAGACGGTAGTTGTCGGTGAAGGCGAGCCGGTTGCCTGCGGGGGCGTCGAGGGCGATGAGATTGACGATGCGGTCGGTGGTGGGGGCGGCGTAGTCGATTTTGAGGAGAGCGCCGCGGGTGGGGGTGGAACCGGCGATGGGGCGTGGGGCTTCCGGGATGGTGATCTGCTGAGCGCCGATGGCGAGGAGACTGTAGTCGACGTAGGCAACGGTGCCGCCGGAGCCGTTGCTGGTGGCGACGCGGGCGGAGGCTTCGTCGTTGAAGGCTTCGGTGAAGAGGTCAGCGGCGGCGAGCGGGAGGGAGAGCAGGCCGGAGAGGATGAGCGTGCGTGGGGCGAGGGAGAGATGGGATTTCATGGGAGACAGGGGGGGAATTGAATGCTGGAGATAAAGCACGAATCACGCCATGTGGTTCTTGCGGCATCATGGGCGGACCGCGAGACGGAAGAACTGGCGGGAGGTTGGGGGGATGGGAAGGGAGATGGAGACGAGACGCTGGGGGCCAGTGGGAGGTTCGGAGATGGAGAGGCTTGGCTGGATGGCGTCGAAGGGATTGCCGTTGAGACTGGAGGCGAGCGTGGTCCATGGACCGGCGGGGGAGTTGGCGGATTGGAGGGAGAATTCGGAGGTGGCGGCGATGGGGGAGCGCGGGAAGGAGAGCGTGATGGTGCTGGGGGTGGTGGCGATGAGCGGCCAGCGGGTGGAGTCTGGGAGAGATGGGGACGAACCGATGGCGAATTCGAGGAGATTGGGGAGAGAGTCGAAGTCCGGGTCGGCGAGCGGGTTGGCGATGGATGGTGTGGAGGCGTCCGAGCCGAAGGACGTCGACTGCCATGCGGCGAAGGGGATGGAGGCGCGGGGGAGCGGGGTGAGACGGAGGTCGAAGCCGAGGTCGGGGCTATTGGGGGCGGACTGGTGGAGTTGGACGGCGAGGAGATTGGGGCCGGAGCGGAGGGCGGAGGCTGGGAGGAGGAAGCGGGACCATGCGGATTCGGCGGGGCCGGTGATATCGGAGGAGGCGAGAGTGTTAGGGGCGAGCGGGGTGGCGGGGAGATTGTTGCGGAGGATTTCGGTGCCGTTGAGGAAGATGAGGATGCCGTCGTCGCGCTGGAGGTCGAGTTGGAGGGCGTCGAAGGCCGAGGCGTCAGGGACGGAGAACGCGTGGCGGAGCCATGTGACGGGATGGACGGCGGCTGGGTTGCCGCCGTTGCTGACGAGCGTGAGTTCGCCGTCGCCGCCGTAGCCGAGACGGGCGGGGCCGGATTTCCATGAAGCGTCGTCATAGGCTGGGGTGATCCATGAGGGAGCTGGGGCGATGCCGTTGTCGCGGAATTTCCAGATGGCGCCGGAGGGGATGAGTGGGGGTGGAGGGATGGGTGAGGCGGAGAGTTCGAGATCGAAGCTGAGGTCGCTGCTGGCGGTGCCGGACTGGTGGATCTGGACGGCGAGGGAGTTAGGGCCGGAGCGGAGGAGACGGGCGTCGGCGGCGGAGAGGAAGAAGGAGGATTCGTCAGGGCCGGTGACGGCGGAGAGGGCCTGGGTGGAGGAGGAGATGGGGGTGTCGGGGAGATTGCTGCGGGCGATTTCGCGGCCATTGAGGAAGACGAGGGCGGCGTCGTCGCGGAGGAGACGGAGACGGAGGGATGAGAAGCTTGAGGCGTTAGGGAGATTGAATGAATGGCGGAACCATGTGGTGATGCGGGTGGGGTCTGGGGAGAGGAGCGTGGCTTCGTCGCCGTCGCCGAAGCCGAGCTGGGCGGGGCCGACGGGCCATGAGGTGTCGGGGAAGCCGGGTTGCGTCCAGTTAGGAGGCGGTGTGGAACCATCGTCGAGGTAGCGCCATGAGGCTCCGGTGCGGACGAGGAATTCCTGAGAGGAGAGGAAATCGAGCGAGCGGCGCATGATTTCGGCGCGGGTGGATTCGGAGGAAATGGTTTCGAAGGGGAAGCCGAGGAAGACGATGCGGCCGGTGGTGTCGGTGCCGTTGAACTGGATGGCCGCGGCTCCGGAGGTGACGCCCTGGTAGTTGAGGGCGGCGGAGGTGCCTGGGCCAGTGGGGGTGAGGACGTCGGGGGATTGGACAGGGTAGGAGTCGGGGGAGTTGGTGCCGAAGGAGAGCGGGAGCGGGAGACCGGAGAAGATGGAGTTTGCGGGGATGGTTAGGGAGTTGGTGCCGCTCTGGGTGGCGGCGTCGGAGGGGAGGTCGGCGTGAAGATGGGAGTTGAGGAAGGCGCGGTCGGTGGGGGATGGGCCGGTGGTGCGGTCGAGGTCCCATGCGATTTCCGAGCCGGAGACGAAGAGGTGGCCGGCGGAGGCGCGGAAGGAGGCGATGCGGGATTGTTCGGAGGTACTGAACGTTTCGTCGGCGGTGCTTTCCTGACCGCAGGCCCAGATGACGATGGGGTAGGAGGAGAGTGGGACGAGGCCTGAGGAGACGTGTTCGTTCTGACAGGAATCGAAGGTGACGCCGGCGGCGGCGAGGGCGCGGGCGTGGGGGACTGCGTAGTTGGCGGCGTTGGTGTGGCGGGGGAGGACTCGGTCGACGGTGCCGGCGAGACTGGGTGGTGCGTAGGCCTGGCGGTCGAGGGACTGGCGGAGATTGAGCGAGCGGTCGTCGCGGTCGAAGGCATTGACGATGAGGACCCGGTAGGGGAGGCGGGGGGCGTCGGTGCGGGAGGCGGCGGTTTCGGAGGGGAAGGATTCGCCGGCGGCGTTGGCGGCGGCGACGCGGAAGAACCATGTGGATCCCGGGGCGAGGCCTGAGAGTGTGAAGGAAGTGGTGGTGGCGGGGGTGGTGATAGGGTTGCCGAAGCCGAAGCCGTCCTGGGAGCGGTAGATGACGTATGAGGTGGGGGCGCCGCTGCCGCCAGAGGATTGGGGAGCGGACCAGTTGAGGGTGATGGAGTCCGGGGAGGTGGCGCGGGAGCGGAGACCGGAGGGTGCGTCGGGCGGGAAGGCTAGGGGGCCGCCGTCGAACTGGTTCATGAAGCGGATGATGGCGTGGAGAGAGGATTTGCCGACTTCGGAGCGGACGCGGGGGTCGCGGAGGAGACGGGCGTCGTCGGCGCTGTCGTGGAAGGCGACTTCGAGAATGGTGGCGTCCATTTCCTGATTGAAGAGTGAGCCGTCGATTTCGGAGTAGCCGCCGGTGAACGTGCTGGTAGAGCGGTTGGGCCATGCGACCTCGAGCGGAGGGGAGCCGAGGGCGGCGAGGTCGGCATTGACTTCGGCGCCGCAGAGTTGGGCGAAGCGGGCCTGGTTGGTGGTGGGGGTGGAAGTGATGAGCCCGATGGCACCGCGGCCGCCGCCTGCGTTGGAGTGGAAGCTGAGGTGGATGCGTTTGAAGGTATTGCCGGATTGTTCGCGGTTCATTTCGGCGGACCATTTGGGGGGAGCGGACCAGCTGTCGCTTTCGTCGTTGCCGCCGCCGTCGTAGAGGGCGTCGGACTGGCCCTGGCCGAGATGGGCCTGGATCCAGTAGCGGCAGCTTTCTTCCTCGCGTGGGTAGGAACTGGTGCCGGTGCCGCGATTGACTGAGCCGATGCCGTTGCCGAAGCGGATGGCGTCGGCGAAGGCGTAGGTGCCGTCCGGGGAGGATCGCTGATTGCTGATGATGACCGAGCCGGAGGCGGGGTTGCTTCCGGCGTTGAAGTAGTATTCGCCGAGATAGACCCAGCCATTGCCGACCATGTGGTGGGGGATGCGGACCTCGGTTTCGCCGCCGGAGTGGCGGATTCTGTAGAGCTGGAGGGAGCGATCGGAGCCGTGGCGGACCCATGTGTAGACTGGGTAGAGCCCGGATTCCGGGATGAGTGGAGTGTAGGTGGCGGTGGCGGATTCGATGGGGGAGAGAGCGGCGTAGCGGTAGGGGAGGTCGCCGGGGCTACCGAAGAAGATGGGGGACGTGCTGTCGGCCCACGTGCCGGAGAAGGAGACGTGGGGATGGTCGTCGTTGTCGAGGACGACCTCATTGCGCTGCTGGCCGAGGGGGCGCATGGGGACGACGACCGCGCCGGCGTTGAAGCACCATGCGGCGAAAGCGTTCATCTGGTCGAGGTTGCCGGTGTCCTCGTTCATTTCCTGGGTGATGCCGCGCTGGAGCCGCCAGTTGGTGGTCCATGTCCAGCCGTGGCCGGCGTTGGTGAAGACGATGCGGCCGGAGAGCGCGCCGGAGGGTTGGCGGGTGGCGGGGGTGGCGGGGCCCTTGGGTTGGCGGGGGATGGGGGAGGGGGCGACGGGGGTGGACTCGGCGAAGTCGGGAGTGAAGCGCGGGGGAGGTTCGGAGAGCGGGTCGACGAGCCGTGACTGGCAGGCGTCGCAGGCGTGGTTGGGGGTTGGCGGCAGGAGCAGGCTGGCGGCGGTGAGGAGAGCGGACAGCGAGGCGGAGCGGCCGGGTAGCATGGTGGGGAAGATGCGTGTCGAGGGGTGGGAGGTAAAGCTGCAACCGCGTGAAAGGAAGTGGAGGGGAGGAGTGGCGGGGTGCATTGCCGACGTTGACAGGCGAGGGGAGCCCGGTGAAGGTGATGGGGACATGACATTCCGTTCCGCCGCCGCGATGGTTGCCTCTGGCAGCGTGCTTGCCCTTGTTTCGTGTGCCTCCGGGCCTGCGAATGGGTTTACGAAGCACAAGATATTCCGATTGGATCCGGACAACCGGCCGGTGGCGGTGGATCAGAGCCTGCCGTTTGAGCACAAGCGGTTGCTGTACGGGGCGGTGACGCAGGTGGATCGGCAGGCGCGGAAAGGGAATTACTATACGTTTTTCTGGAATGTGGAGGACAAGAGCCGTCCGGTGGAGTTGAAGTTTGAGTATCGGCAATCGGCGACTGGGTTTGCGGTGCACACGCAGCGGGTGGAGTTGCCAGGGAAGACGCGGACCGTGCGGTTTGCGGTGATTGGGGATGAGTTTAAGCGGAACGGGTCGATTCTTGGTTGGAAGTGCACCTTGCTGCAGGGCGGGGTGGTGCTGGACGAGGAGAAGTCGTTTTTGTGGGAGTGAGGATAGTCGTTTAGGAACCCTTGAGAGAAGCTGAACATGACATTCCGTACTTATTCCCTGATAGCCGCTGTGAGTCTGATGGTGGCGGGTCCGAGTGTTGCTGAGAAGAACGGGATTGCTGCGGCGGTGAACGGGCGGCCGGTGCTGGATTCGCAGGTGGAGGAGTTGTACAAGGCGAGCGAGTTGGATCTGATGAGGCGGTTTCCGGATCCGAAGGAGCGGGAAGCGGAGCGGGTGAAGCTGCGGTCGCGGGTGCTGGATCAGCTGATTGATCAGGAGTTGGTTTTGAAGGAGTTCGAGCCGTTCCGGGGTGCGTTTGATTCGAAGGTGAATGCGTATGCGGAGGAGACGATTCGGACGCAGTTTGTGGACAAGATGTTTGAGGGGAAGCGGGAGAATTTTCTGAAGGAGCTGACGAGCAGCGGGATGAGTTATAAGAAGTTTTTCGAGCAGCAGCGGAAGAATGTGATTGC
>JAIXPK010000177.1 GCA_027486335.1 Verrucomicrobiaceae bacterium
CGGACGATGGCCCAGCGGCCGTAGTGATAGGTGGCCCAGCCGAAGGGTTCATCGGAGCACCATGTCCAGCCGGCGTCGGTGGAGGTCCATGAGCCGACGGAGTAGGGACGCCATGAGGAGGTGGAGGCGACCTGAGGTTGCCAGACGAAGCCGTAGTCGGGGCTTTCGAACCAGCGGCCGTGGGGTTCGAGGTCGTTGTAGAAGAGATTGTAGTCGGCGCGAGGGGTGGTGGGAGCGCTGGGGGTGTCGGCGGTGTCTTTGGAAGGTTGTGAGGCTTTGGGGAGCGTGCGGGAACTGGCGGCTTCGGATTCGCGGAGCCAGAGGGCGCGTTCGCGTTCGAGGAGTTTTTCTTCGGCGGCGAGTTCAGCTTCGGTGGCGGCGAGTTTGGCTTCGGCGGCTTCGCGCTGGAGACGTGCTTCGGAGAGGGCGAGTTCGGCTTCGCGCTGGGCGAGGGCGTCGCGCTGGGCGGCGAGTTCTTCCTGGGAGGGGCCTTGAGGGGCGGCTGGGGGTGGAGCGGGAGGGGTTGGCTGGGAGGCGGAAGGAGTCGGGGATTTTTCGCAACTGGCGAGTGCGAGGGAGAGCGCGGCGAGGGCGGGGAGAGGGGATTTCATGGAAGGCGGCAGGGAGGTTCGGGCGGTGAGACGCGCGGGGCCTGCCGGATATTCAATTGGATGGGATCAGAGTTGAGAGTTGAGGGCCATGGCGAGGATTTCCATGGTGTGGAGGGGTTTGGGGGCGTTTGGGAGGGAGCCGAGGTGGAGACGGATCTGGGAGAGACAGCCGATGTTGCCCATGGCGACGAAGTCGGCGGCGGTGGCCGCGATGTGGTTGGCCTTCAGGGCGCCGAGGGCGGCGGCGGTTTCGGGTTCGTCGATGTTGTAGGTGCCGGCGCTGCCGCAGCAGGTATCGCCGTCGGTGATTTCGCAGAGAGTGACGTTAGGGATCTGGCGGAGGAGGGAGCGAGGGGCGCTGCGGACGCCCTGGGCGTGGCTGAGGTGGCAGGCGTCGTGGTAGGCGATGCGGAGCGGGCGGGATGGGGGTGGGATGGGAGGGAGGCCGAGACGGAGGAGGAAGGAGGAGACGTCTTCGACTTTGGAGGCGAAGGCGGTGGCGGCGGATTCTTCCGGGCAGCCTTTGAGGATGAGCGGGTATTCGTGGAGGCCGGAGCCGCAGCCGGCGGCATTGGTGAGGATGGCGTCGACGTTGTCTGGGAAGGCCTTGAGATTGCGGCGAGCGGCGGTGCGGGCATCGTCACCTGCGCCGACGTGCCATGCGAGGGCACCGCAGCAGCCCTGGGATTCGGGGATGACGACCTCGATGCCTGATTGTGTGAGGACGGCGATGGTGGCGGCGTTGATTTCCGGGGCGAGGACCTGCTGGGCGCAGCCTGCGAGGAGGGCGACGCGGCCGTGGCGCGGGGACTGGGCGTGGTGGAAGGGAGCGAGGGGTTGAGCGGGTGGGAGGGAGGCAGGGAGGAGCTGGAGCATGGGGCGGAACGCCTTAGGAACGAGCCCGTGGAGTGGTCTGGTGGCGATGCCGAGACGGGCGGCGAGGCGGAAGCGGCTAGGAAAGGGGAGAGTGGTGAGGAGCGTGAGACGGCGGAGTTTTTCGGATAGGGAGCGGGAGCGGCGGTGGTTGGACCATTCGCGGAACGGGCTGATGAGTTCGCGGTATTTGACTCCGCTGGGGCAGGCGGTTTCGCAGGCGAGACAGCCGAGACAGCTGTCGGTGTGGGGGAGGGCCTGTTCGAGCGGGAGGGAGCCTTCGAGGACGTCCTTGATGAGGAGGATGCGGCCGCGCGGGGATTCGGCTTCCTTTCCGTGGACTTGATAGGTGGGGCAGGCGGGGAGACAGAAGCCGCAATGGACGCAAGTCTGGACCGCGTCGGCCATGGCCTGGCCGGCTGGTCCTGAGGAGAGGACGGGGATGGCTTGCTTCATGGGAGGGAGAGCGGGAGGAATTTGCGGAGCGGGTCGAGAGCGGAGGAGACGCGGGATTCCATGAGGGAAGCGTTAGGGATGCCGGGTCGGACCGGGCCGGGGCCGCGGAGGCGGAGGCCGGAGAGTGCGAGATTGGATAGGATGGCGTCGAGCGCGGGGGCGTCTGGCGAGGAGATGAGGGCGAGGTTGCCGGCCATGCTGTAGTGGCGGATGGCTCCGATGGAGGTGAGGGTGGCGTCGAGTGCGGGGAGGCGGTGGAGCGTTGTGGGGACCTTGACGAGTGGGGAGAGGGCGTCGGTTCCGGGGAGGATGAGATCGTTGAGGGCGTCCCATGAGGAGGAGGCCTCGTGGTTGGAGAGGAGCTGGGCGGCGGGGCCGAAGGAGGCGGCGATGCGGTCGATGCGTGAGGCGAGGGCTGGGGCGTCGCCCATGAAGCGAGCGAGGATGCGGATGGGCGGGCCGGGGAAGATTTCGGCGGCTTCGACTTCCCATGACTGGGCGGAGAGGTGGGCGATTTTCTCGATGGCGTCGGGGAGAGAGGAGCAGGTGATGGCGATGGACTGGCGTGCTTCGGGGGCGGGGAAGACCTTGAAGGAGAGTTCTGTGAGGATACCGAGGCGGCCGAGGGAGCCGGTGAAGAGTTTGGGGAAGTCGAAGCCTGCGGCATTTTTGACGACCTTGCCGCCGCCGCGGACGATCTGGCCTGAGCCGTCGACCCAGCGGATGCCGATGAGGAAGTCGCGGATGCCGCCGTAGCGGAGCCTGCCTGGGCCGCTCATGGCAGCGGCGACGGAGCCTGCGAGGGTGGCACCGGCGTTGGCTAGGGGAGGGTCGAAGGGGAGGTACTGGCCGTGGGAAGCGAGGAGGGAGGCGACGTCGCGGAGGGGAGTGGCGGCGCGGGCGGTGAAGGTGTATTCGGTGGGTTCGTATTCGACGATGCCGGAGAAGGCGCGGAGGTCGAGGAGGGTGACGCCTTCGGAGGGGGAGAGGGCGGGTTTGGTGCGGCCGGCGAAGGGGAGCACGCGTGTTTCGGCGCGGACGGCGTCGCAGAGTGCGGGTTCGTCGGGGGGATGGAGAATCATCAGCTCCTGAATGGGGCTGAGGGGAGGGGAAATCAAGACCTGCGTGGGCCGCAGGTGAGCGTGGCTGGAGGGAGGGGGGAAGGGAGCTGGCGAAGCGGTGAACTGAAGAGGGGAGTCGAGCGCTTACTGGGGCTGAGGTTTGGCGGCGTTGACTTTGCGGATTTGTTCCCGTTCGATGGCGAGGCGTTGTTCGCGGAGTTTGATGTACTGGGCGCGTTTGGGTTCGATGGATTTGCGGAGGTCGTCTGCTTTTTTGAAGTAGGCGCGGCGAGCGGTGGCGGCGGCTTCGCCGGTGAGGCCTTTATTGATGACGGCGCGGAAGCCTTCCTGAGTGATGCGGTTGGCCTCCATCTGGAGTTCGCGGATTTGCGTGGCGAGTTTGACTTCCTGTTCGTAGATGCCGTCGACCTTGCCTTTGGCGGCGTCGGCTAGGTCAGCCGGGGAGAGAGGTTCCTCGGTTTTTTCTTTGACCTTGCCTGCGAGGGCTTCGTTGCCGCTATCGGGGACGTAGTCGAGACAGTATTTTTTGACCCAGCCATCGGGGAGGTCATTGGCGAGGATGCGTTTGACGCCGCCGTCGTGCTGGATGCTGACGAAGCCCTCGCCGAATTTGCTGATGCTGGCGGCTTTGAGGATTTCGCCGGAGGGGAGAGTGATTTCCGGGAACGTCTGTTGTTTGGCGGAGATGCGAACTTCTTCGACGGAGGCTTCGAAGGATTTGATAGCGGCTTCCCAGTCGGTGTTTAGAGTGGCGAGTTCGTCGCGGAGTGCGGCGATTTCCTGTTCGAGTTTGATGGCGTCTTTGACCTCGGCCTCTTTGGCGAGAGTGCGGAGGGGCTCGAGTTTTCTGGTGAGAAACTCGATATCGCTTTTCCGCTGGACGAGATTGCCTTCGATGGTGCGGAGTTCGGTTTCTGTGCCGGTGTATTCTTCGGCGCGTTTGTTACGGTCCCAGAGGTAGAAGGTGCCGCCGCCGAGGAGCAGCATGACGATGAGAGTGCGGATGCCCGAGAAGTCCATGGTATTGAGGGGGGGGCAGGAGGTTCAGTTGGGCTTGGTTTCCGCGAGGGTTTCGCGGTTGGCGGCTTCACCGGCCTTGAGGGTGGCGATTTTTTCCTGAACCTGACGGCGGAGATCGACGAGGGAGTCGCGTTCTTCCATGAGGGATTCTGCTTCTTTTCGGGCGTCTGCGGCGGTTTGGCCTTCGAATTTCCGGAGTGAGGCGGCTTCTTTTTCGAGTTCAGCGAACTGAGCGGAGAGGGTGACGAGTTCGGCTCTGGAGGTTTCGGTTTTGAAGGTGATTTCCTTGAGCTGGGCGTCATTGACTGCGGGGGAGCAGTTGGTGAGGCAGAGGCAAGGGACGAGGAGGAGCGCGGCCCTGAGGGGACGTGGTCTTGGGGAATCGGTGAGGCGCATGGGGTTGAAGGGGAACTGCCGTAAAGATGGAAACCGGTCAGCATCCTGCAAGGCCGCAGATGCTGCCTTGCCTTTAATCGTCCTGTCATTTTCCGCCATTGGCCATGCGGTCGAGCGTGCGGCGCATGATGGAGAGGGCGGTATTGATTTCGTCTGTGGAGACATTGAGGGGGGGGAGCCAGCGGACGACGAGGGGGCCGGCGGCGACGGTGAGGAGGCCATCGGCCATGAGGGCTTTGACGACGGCCATGGAGGCCATGCCGTCATCGTGTTTCCATGAGCCTGAGGCTTCGAGGGCGTCGGGGTTGATTTCGAAGCCGATGAGGAGGCCGAGGCCTCTGGCTGAGGAGATGAGCGGGTGGTGCCATGCGTTAACGGTGCGGACGATGTCAGCGCCGAGGGAGGCGGAGGCAGCGCAGAGGTTGAGGCGTTTGATTTCCGAGAGGACGGCGAGGGCGACGGCGCAGCCGAGGGGGTTACCGCCGTAGGTGGTGCCGTGGGAACCGGGGCCGAGGACGTCGCACAGAGCGAGATGGTCGGAGGAGGAGACTGGGCGGTCGCGGATCCAGACGGCACCGAGAGGGAAGCCGCCGGCGATGCCTTTGGCCCAGCTGACGGCGTCCGGGGTGAGGTTTGGGGCGATGGGTTTCCAGCCGCACCAATGGCCGGTGCGGCCGAGGCCGGACTGGACCTCGTCGAGGAGGAGGAGAGCGTTGTGGCGTGTGCAAAGTTGTTCGCAGGCGCGGAGGAATTCCGGGGAGGCGATGTGGATGCCGCCTTCGCCTTGAACGGGTTCGAGGAGGATGGCGACGGTGTCCTCGTTGAAGGCGGCTTCGAGGGCGGCGATGTCGTTGAAGGGGAGGTGGGAGAAGCCTTCGAGGAGCGGGCCGAAGCCGGTTTTGACCTTATCCTGGCCTGTGGCGGAGATGCCGCCGAAGGTTCTGCCGTGGAAGCTGTTGTTGAAGGTGATGATGCCGCGGCGTGGGGAGCCGTCGGCTTTCGGGGTGAGGTGGCCGAATTTGCGAGCGAGTTTGAGGAGGGCTTCGTTGGCTTCAGCGCCGGAGTTGCAGAAGAGGCACTTGCCCGGGGATTCCATGACGGTTTCGACGAGGAAGCGTCCGAGTTCGCCCTGGCCGCGGATCTGGTACCAGTTGGAGCAGTGGATGAGGCGGTGGCCTTGTTCGGTGAGGGCGGTGGTGATGGCCGGGGGGCAATGGCCGAGGGAGCAGACGGCGACGCCGCCGCCGAAGTCGAGGAACTGGCGGCCGTTTTCGTCGTAGAGCCATGAACCGTCGCCGCGTTGCGGGGCGAGGGGGAGGCGGCCGTAGTTCGGGACGGTGTATTTTGCGAGGAGTTGGGCAGTGGAGGCGGAGGAGGCCTCGGCGACCGCGGGGACGGGAACGTTCATGGGATGGGGCGGCTGGAGAGGAGGGAATCAGGGGACGATTTCGGTGCCGATGCCCTGATTGGTGAAGATTTCGAGGAGGAGGCTGTGGGGGATGCGGCCGTCGATCATGTGGACCTTCTGGACGCCGGCATCGAGGGCGGAAAGGGCGGAGCGGACCTTGGGGATCATGCCGCCGGTGATGACGCGTTCATTGACGAGGCGTTCGACGCCGGCGCGGTCGAGAGAGGGGATGAGGGAGGCTGGGTCGGCGGGGTTGTGCATGACGCCGAGGACGTCGGAGATGTAGACGAATTTGGAGGCGCGGAGTTTACCGGCGAGGGAGGCGGCGGCGATGTCGGC
>JAIXPK010000232.1 GCA_027486335.1 Verrucomicrobiaceae bacterium
AGTGCCGGGGCCGCTGATCTGGAGGTCGCCGGCGAGCGGGAGGGCGTCGGTGTTCGGGAGATTGCCGGGGAGGTTGGCGGCGGCGCGGAGAGGAGAGCTGGCGTTGGCTGGGACGATGTCGCGGGCGGCGGAGACGATGGAGAAGTCCGAGGGGACGAGGTTCTGGAGGTAGAGTGCGACGTCGGTGAGGTCGCGGCCTGCGTGGATGCGTGAGGGTTTGGGGGCGAAGAGGGAGAGACCGGAGATGTCGCCGGAGACGGCGAAGAGGCGGACTGGGTTAGGGTCGCCGGAATGGAGGAGGCCGGGTGCGTGGAGGGCTTGTTTGGTCTGGAGGACGGCGGAGGTGGTGCCGGATTCGGCGAAGAGGGCGTCGATGCCGGCGAAGAAGAGCGGGCGGCGGGTGGTGACAGCCTGGGCCTGGGGGGTGGTGTAGCCGAGCGGACTGAGAGTGTTAGGGACGTCGAGCGGGTTGGCGTCGGAGAGATTGATAGTGGAGAGCCCCCATGACTGCTGGAGGGTACCGACGGAGACGAGCCCGTTGGGTTGGAGCCCGAGGAGACTGCCGGAGGCGAGGAGGGAGAGATTGCCGCGTGGGGCGGGGGAGAGAGTTAGACTGCCGGAGAGGAGGAGATCGCCGTTCCATGCGGCGGCGTCGAGCGAGCCGGGCATGATGGAGGCGATGGTTTTGTAGCGGATGATTTCGTCGATGCCGGCATCGTTGAGGCGGAGCCATGGTTTGGAGCGTGCGGCGGTGTCGGTGCCGAGCATGAGTTTGTTCGCGGACCAGAGGTAGAGGAGAGGGTCGGCGGAACCGGCGGACTGGAGGAAGGGAGTGGCTTCCGAGCGGAGGGTGATGGAACCGCCGAGCGAGGCGACGCGGATGGAGGCGTCGGTGCTGTAGGAGGAGAGCCATGATTTGTACCATGTGGAATTGCCGAGACCTGCGGGGAGGAGGAACGGGTTGGCGACGGGGCCGAGGAGGACATTGCCACGGGCGGAGACATCGAAGGAGGCCTTGCCTGCGCAGAGCGTGGTGGGGAGCTGGGTGAGCGGGCTGGCCTGACCTGCGGCGATGCTGCTAGGGGAGAGGACCGAGCGCGTGGCGTTGGTGAGGATGTCGCCGCCTGCGGAGAGCGAGGCGCGGGCGGCGATGGAGACGGGGCCGCGGAAGCCCCACCTCAGGACGGGATCGGGAGGCAACACTACCGGGACCGGTGAGAGCCGGGTGCGGCTGCTGAGCATTCCGAGATTGAGCCACTTAGGAGGGAATGAGGTCGGCAATTTTCGGCAGCGGCACCGAAATTATGGTAATCTACCATAGGTTTTTGGCGGCAACCATAATCATGCCAAAAACTACCGTTTCGGTTCATTCCAGTCGATTGTTGCCTCTCGGAGCTTGCGGCGGCCATTGGAGTTGGGGAGCGCGCGGTGGACCGCACGATCCGGAGACTTCAACAGGCTGAAGGTCTCCGCCGGATCGGATCGGCGAAGGGTGGCCGTTGGGAAGTCATGAAGTGACCGGTAACCCGCCGAGTTCAGCCAACGACTTTTCTCGCGGCGTGCGAACTGGACCGCGCCATTGGGCTACCGGCCCGTGCGGCATGCGGCGCTCGCCCTGCTTGAGACCTTTGGCTACCACCGCGACTGGATCGCTCATCGTTGAGGTGGATCCGGCGGCGCATGCAGTCGGGGCAAACGCTGGCGACTTTCCAGATCGAGGTGGCGACGCGGATGGTGGATGACGCGGAATTCTTCAGGTCGGTGAGTCCGGAGATCAGGGCGGGGTGTGAGCCTTAAGGGTTCCGGGAGCGGGCGGGGGAGTGAGACAATGCTATGGAGATCCAGGCAGGGGCGGCAGGCCGAGCTCGGTGAGGAAGGCGTTGTGTTTCTCGCGGGCGGCGGTGATGGCGGCTTCGATGGCGACGAGATCGGCGTGGGTGGCGGAGAGGTTGATTTCGGCTTCGCCGACGGCGGTGCTGATGTAGCGGGAGATGTTGAGGCTGAAGTCATTCTTCGCGATCTCGGGCATCTCCACGCGGCGGGAGTAGCGGGGCTCCTCGGTGCGGTGCTGGTAGGTGGTGATGATCTTGGCGATGTGGTCTTCGCTCAGCTGGTTTTGGCGTTTGCCTTTCACGAAGTGCTCGGCGGCGTTGATGAAGAGGACGTCGTCGGGCTTTTTGCACTTCTTGAGAACAAGGATGCAGACCGCGATACCGGCGGAATAGAAGAGATTGGCGGGCATTCCGATGACGGCGTCGATGTGGCCGTCCTTGAGCAGTTTTGTGCGGATGCGTTCCTCGGCACCGCCACGGAAGAGCACGCCGTGGGGCAGAATGATGGCCATGACACCTTCTTCTTTGAGGTAGTGAAATCCGTGGAGCAGGAAGGCGAAATCGGCGGCGGACTTGGGGGCGATGCCGTGGCTTTTGAAACGCACGTCGTCAGCAAGCGCGTCGGTGGGCTCCCAGCGCAGGCTGAAGGGAGGATTGGCGACGATGGCATCAAAGCTCGGCTTTCTAGCCGGGTTCTGCTCGCGCATCATGTCCCACTCGTTGAGCAGCGTGTCGCCGTGGAAGATCTCGAACTCCGTGTCCTTCACCCCGTGCAGCAGCATGTTCATGCGGGCGAGGTTGTAGGTGGTGATGTTCTTCTCCTGGCCGAAGATCTTGCCGATGGTGCCGCCCGCGCCCTTCATCCGGTGGCGCACGTTGAGCAGCAGGGAGCCGGAGCCGCAGGCGAAGTCCAGCACGCTCTCCAGCCGCTTCTTCGTGCCGGTCCTCGGTTCCTGGCTGTCCAAGGTGACGATGGCTGAGAGCACGTTGGAAATCTGCTGCGGGGTGTAAAATTCACCCGCCTTCTTGCCGGACCCGGCGGCAAACTGGCCAATTAAGTATTCATAGGCATCGCCTAGCGCGTCGATGTCCGTGGAGAACTCAGTCAGCCCCTCGGCGATTTTCTGGATGATGGCGCAGAGCTTGGTATTGCGGTCGCCGTAGGTCTTGCCCAGTTTGGATGATGCTAGGTCGATCTCGGAAAAGAGGCCGTCAAAAGTGCTCTCGAAGGATTCATCCTGAATGTATTTGAAACCTGCCTGGAGAGTCTTCAGTAGCTCGCCATTCTGGGTGCGAGCCATGTTGGCGATGCTGTTCCAGAGGTGCGGCGGCTGGATGACGTAATGCACCTTACGGCGCATCTGTTTCTCGAAGGCCGGGATGTCGTCCGCGTTGTTGGCATACCACAAGGAAAGCGGGACTTTGCGAGTATCCCCTTTCACATCAGGGTAGTCCCGCCCCAGTTCCTTCTTTGCCGCGGTCTCGTAGTTGTCCGAGAGGTAGCGCAGGAAGAGGAAGGACAACATGTAGTCGCGGAAATCGTCCGCATCCATGGCCCCGCGCAGTTGGTCGGCGATGCTCCAGAGGGTGTTGCCCAGTCGTTTTTGGTTGTTGTCGGTCATTTTTGCGAGCGAGGTAATTTGACGGCTTTCTTGGCGGGTGGCGCTGCTGCTTTCTTCGCGGGCGGCGCTGCTGCTTTCTTCGCGGGCGGCGCTGCTGCTTTCTTCGCGGGCGGCGCTGCTGCTTTCTTCGCGGGCGGCGCTGCTGCTTTCTTC
>JAIXPK010000289.1 GCA_027486335.1 Verrucomicrobiaceae bacterium
AGCGACCGCGACAGTTCCTCATGGACCCCCATGGGAACCCCGGAATACGCCGCCCCCGAACTCTACGACCGCAACGCCACCCCGGACCACCGCGCCGACATCTACTCCCTCGGCGTCGTTCTCCACGAAATGCTCACCGGAGCCGCCCCTTCCGGCGAATTCGAACTCCCCGCCACCGCCCTCAAGCTCGACCCGCGCATCGACGAAATCATCGCCCGCTGCATGGAGATCAATCCCGACCTCCGCTACCAATCGGTCGCCGAAATCCGCCAGCTCACCCGCGAAATCCTCGACGGCATCAACGCCCCGCCCCCGGCCCCACCCCAGCGCGCCGCCTCCCGCAAAATCACCCTCGCCCAGCGCAAAGCCCCCACCGGCGCACGCAAACCCGCAGCCGCTCCCCCTAAGGCCGGTCCCGCGAAAGCCCCGCCAACCAAGGCCGCTCCCGCCAAACCTCCCGCTTCCCTCACCCCCGTCCGCAAACCGGCCGCGCCACCACCCATCGCCCCACCGCGCCAGCTCGCTGCCGCCCCAGCTCCCGCCCCCAACGTCACCCCTCCCCCACCAGCCGCACCGCCCACGGCCCCTCCCGCGCGCCGCCCCAAATCCTCCGGTCTCTCCGACGCCGCTCTCCGCAATCTCCTCATCGCCACCGCCGCCGTCCTCGTCGGCCTCGCCGCATGGTTGCTCACCAGACAACGTCAGCAACCTTCCCCCTCGTCTTCCCCAGACTCCGGTTACAGCCCGGCGCCAGGCAGCTCCAACCCTCCTGCCAACCCAAAGCCAGCCGACAAGCCCAAGGATAAACCCAAGGATCCTCCCAAGGACAAACCGACCGATAAACCTAAGGACAAACCGAAAGACAAACCCTCGGAGAAACCCAAAGACAAACCAGCCGATCCCCCCAAAGACAAACCCAAGGACGCTCCCAAAGATAAACCGTCCGAAAAGCCATCCGAAAAACCAACGGAGAAACCCGCCGACCCACCAGACTCAGTCTCCGGCGGCCTCGCCGCACTCCGCCTCCAGTTCCAACGGCTCTGGCAGGAAGGCCCCGGCGCTAAACTCTCCGCAGAAGCCGACCGCCTCGCCTCTCCCTACAAAAACGCCCTCCAGAAACTCGACGACGACTTCATCGCCAAAGGCGACGCCACCAGCGCCCTCGCCGTCCGCGCCGAACGCGACCGCTTCGAAAAACAACGCCGCGGTCTCCCTTCAGACGCGCTCTCCAAGGTCGAAAAACTCGCCGCCCTCCAGAAAACGCTCAACGCCCAACTGGACAAATTCAGCGCGTCCCTCAAACCGGAAGCCGACGCCCTCCGCGAAAAATACCTGCTCGCCCTCACCACTCTCGAGGACGAACTGAAAGAGGCCGACGACGCCGACGCTGCCAAAGAAGCCGCCGCAGAATTCTCCAAGGCCACCGCCACCAAAGACGCCGCCTCCCTCTTCCGCTCCCCCTGACGCGGACTCCGCAAGGCGTTGACCAATCGCCCGCCCCACGCTTTGCTCGGGCCATGCTGCCCCGTCTCTTCCCTCTCGCGCTCCTCGCCGCCTCCCTCCTCGTCAGCACCTCAAGGGCTCAGCAACCAGCCCTCCACACCGAACGCGAAGGAGCCAAACCTCTCCCGCTCCCCAAAAGCGACGACTCTTTCCACTTCCTCATCTTCGGCGACCGCACCGGCGGCCCGCCAGAAGGCCTCAAGGTCCTCGACCAGGCCGTCCACGACGCCAATCTCCTCGACCCGGACCTCGTCTTCACCGTCGGCGACCTCGTCAACGGCTACAGTCCGTTCCCGGCATGGGAAAAGGAAATGACCGAATACCGCGCCATCATGGATAACCTCCGCATGCCGTGGTTCCCCGTCGCCGGAAATCACGACATCTACTGGCGCGGCCCCGACCGCCCAGCACGCGAACACGAAGCCAGCTTCGAAAAACACTTCGGCCCGCTCTACTATTGGTTCGAACACAAACGCTGCGCCTTCATCGCCCTCTTCTCCGACGAAGGCGACGGCACCGACGCCCAGCGCGAATTCACCAAACCCTCCAACCAGCCCATGAGCGAACGCCAGCTCAACTGGCTCGAAAAAACCCTCACCGAAACCAAGGACCTCCGCCACGTCTTCGTCTTCCTCCACCACCCGCGCTGGGTCAAAGCCACCTACCCAGGCGCTCAATGGGATAAGGTCCACTCACGCCTCAAAGCCGCCGGCAATGTCCGCGCCGTCTTCGCTGGCCACGTCCACCGGCTCCGTCACGACGGCATCCGCGACGGCATCGAATACATCACCCTAGCCACCACCGGCGGCTCGATGCCCGGCCACTACCCAGACGCAGGCTACGTCCATCACATGAATCTCGTCTCGGTCCGCCCCGATGGCTTCAAAGCCGCCATCCTCCCCGTCGGCACCGTCATGGATCCAGCTAGGTTCACCCCCGAATTCATCGCCGAAATCGACCGTCTCCGCGCCCTCCCCATCGACCTCAAAGCCGCTCCCATCACGCTCAATCCCTCCGGCCGCGGCGCTGGTCTCGTCGAATTCTCCCTCACCAATCCCGCCCAGTCTCCCCTCGAAATCACCATCACCCCGGACGCCGAAGCCGCTGAATGGCTCGCCACCTCGGAATCCGTCACTCTATCCATCCCACCCGGCGAATCCCGCTCGGGCTCGTTCTCCATGGTCCGCACCAAGGAAGGCTTCGACGGCGGTCTCCGCCCGCCTTCCCTCGAACTCCGCACCGAATTGCTCCAGGAAGGTCTCCGCATCCCGCTCCCTCCACGCACAGTCACCCTCGGCGTCAAACTCAACGCGCTCCCGCCCGACTTCTTCTCCTCCCCAGCCGACAAAGCCCTCCAG
Source organism: Verrucomicrobiaceae bacterium (assembly GCA_027486335.1). Lineage (GTDB taxonomy): Bacteria > Verrucomicrobiota > Verrucomicrobiia > Verrucomicrobiales > V1-33 > V1-33. The sequence continues at coordinate 2,862 of JAIXPK010000289.1, forward strand.
TTCGACGGCAAATCCGCCGTCCGCGTCGAAATGGGCACCCGCACGCTCCCCGATGGCCCCTACACCATCGAAACATGGGTCCGCCCGGCCTCCAATGACGTTAGCGCAGACCTCATCTCCAAAGCCGAACAATCCGAATTCGCCCTCAACATCGCCCACAACGTCCCCGGCACTCACCTCTTCGCCGGCGGCCGCTACAACAGCGCCATCGCCACCACACCCATCCCCGCAGGCCAGTGGACCCACACCGCCGGGGTCTTCGACGGCCAATCCCTGACTCTCTACATCAACGGTAAACGCGCCGCCTCCGTCCCGGCCTCCGGCCCCCGCGGTCTCAACCCGCTCCCGCTCTTCCTCGGAGCCAACCCGGACGCCCGCTCCGCTCCCACCCAGATCCTTACCGGCGATCTCCGCGAAGCCCGGCTCTCCTCCACCGCCCGCTACTCCGCCGACTTCACCCCACCCCAGCGCTTCTCCCGCGACGCCGACACGGTCTTCCTCTTCCACGGCGACCGGCTCGTCGGCCCATTCCTCCCTAGCGACTCCGACTCCGCCCTCAACGGCTCCCTCACCGGCCCGCTCTCGCTCGTTAATCCCTGACAATCCCCAGCCCCGATGTCGTCGTTCCCGCTCCCCGGCATCGACCTCGTCGACGTCCCCCGCATCGCCGCTGCCATCGCCAAATCCGGCGACGCCTTCCTCCGCCGCGTCTTCACCCCCTCCGAACGCGCCTACTGCGACCAGCTCGCCAACCCCGCCCCCTCCTACGCCGCACGCTGGGCCGCCAAAGAAGCCGTCGCCAAAGCCTTCGGCACCGGCATCGGCCACCACGCCGCCATGCACGAAATCGAGGTCCTCCGCTCCCCGGACGGCCAACCCTCCATCCGCCTCCACGGCGCCGCCGCCGCCACCGCCGCCCGCCTCCACATCGCCTCCATCGCCCTCTCCCTCACCCACACCGACCTCCTCGCCGCCGCCATCGTCATCCTCCACCCGGACCCGAACTCCGCTAGCACAATCCCCGCAGGCAACCCCTGACGAACACCCCGCCTTCTCCCTTCTCCCTTCTCCCTTCTCCCCTTCTTCCTTCTCCTTTCACACTTCTCACTTCTCACTTCTCACTTCCTCCATGCCCTCCCACCACCGCCTCGACCGCCGCACCTGCCTCAAAGGCCTCGGCGCTTCCCTCGCCCTCCCACTCCTCGAATCCATGGGCTGGGCCGACTCCCGACCCGCCGCCGCCGCCAAACCTCCCGTCCGCCTCGGCTTCATGTACATGCCCCACGGGGTCATCATGAAACAATTCTGGCCAGACAGCCCCGAATCCTTCCTCTCCAGCCCGCCCCCCGCCCTAGCATCCCTCCGCCCCGTCCTCGACCAGTGTCTCCTCATGAAGGGCATCTCCGGCGTCCCCATCGCCCCCTTCAACGGCGCCCCCCACGCCCTCGAACTCTCCACATGGCTCACCGCCACTCTCCCCGACGCAGAACACCGCAACCAGATCAGCATCGCCATCTCCGCCGACCAGATCGCCGCTAACTGCTTCGGTGGCTTCACTTCCCTCCCCTCCCTCGAGCTGGCCACCATGCCCCAGACTCACAAGGAAAATCAGGAGGGCCTCCACGAGGGCTACTACTCCCACTGCAGCTACCGATCCCCCACCCAGCCAGTCCCCGCCGAAACCAACCCGCGCAACGTCCTCAACCGGCTCTTCGGCAAACCTTCCCCTCAGGGCCAAACCTCCAAACCCGCCCCCCTCGACCGCCAGATGCTCGACCTCGTCCTCGGCGGCGCTCGCGATCTCCGCAAAAACCTCCCCGGCAGCGATCAGCACAAACTCGACGAATACCTCGACTCCGTCCGCTCCGTCGAACGCCGCATCGCCGCCATCGAAGCCCGTCAGCACGACGCCGCCCTCGAAAACGCCGGCCTCAGTCCGCGCCACCGGCTCGACTCCGACTCCCCTCTCATCGAAATCAAAATCCCCGACGGCGACAAACGCAGCGAATACATGCAGGTCATGTGCGACCTCAATATCCTCGCCTTCCAGACCGACACCACCCGCGTCTCCACCTACATCGGCTCCACCCCTAACGGTGTCTCCTATCCGGAACTCGGCTTCAACGACGAGCACCATTCCCAGACGCACCACAACAACGAGGCCGATAAACTCAACAAGGTCGCCGCCATCACCGCCTTCAATATCGCCCAGTTCGCCGCCATGGTCACCAAAATGCACAGCATCCGCGAAGGCGACGGCACGCTCCTCGACAACTGCATCATGAT
>JAIXPK010000300.1 GCA_027486335.1 Verrucomicrobiaceae bacterium
CTAACATCAATCACCCGGAACTCGAGCCGATGATCATCGGCAGAAACTTCCTCGTCAAAATCAACGCCAACATCGGCAACAGCGCCGTCGCCTCCAGCATCGAAGAAGAAGTCGAAAAAATGCGCTGGGCCACCAAATGGGGAGCCGACACCGTCATGGACCTCTCCACCGGTAAGAATATCCACGCCACCCGCGAATGGATCCTCCGCAACTCCCCCGTCCCCATCGGCACCGTCCCCATCTACCAGGCCCTCGAAAAGGTGAACGGCAAAGCCGAAGACCTCACATGGGAACTCTTCCGCGACACGCTCATCGAGCAAGCTGAACAAGGCGTCGACTACTTCACCATCCACGCCGGCGTCCTCCTCCGCTTCGTCCCCATGACCGCCTCCCGCATGACCGGTATCGTCTCCCGCGGCGGCTCCATCATGGCCAAATGGTGCCTCGCCCACCACAAGGAAAACTTCCTCTACACCCACTGGGACGACATCTGCGACATCATGGCCGCCTACGATGTCTCCTTCTCCATCGGCGACGGTCTCCGCCCAGGCTCCATCGCCGACGCCAATGACAAAGCCCAATTCGGTGAGCTCGAGGTCCAGGGCGAACTAACCAAACGCGCATGGGCCAAGGGCGTCCAGGTCATGAACGAGGGCCCCGGCCACGTCCCCATGCACATGATCGAGGAAAACATGGCCAAACAACTCGAATGGTGCCACGAAGCCCCCTTCTACACACTCGGGCCCCTAACCACCGACATCGCCCCAGGCTACGACCACATCACCTCAGGCATCGGCGCCGCCATGATCGGCTGGTACGGCTGCGCCATGCTCTGCTACGTCACCCCCAAAGAACACCTCGGCCTCCCCAACAAGGAAGACGTCAAAGCAGGCGTCATCACCTACAAACTCGCCGCCCACGCCGCAGACCTCGCCAAAGGCCACCCCGGCGCCCAATACCGCGACAACGCACTCTCCAAAGCACGCTTCGAATTCCGCTGGGAAGACCAGTTCAACCTCTCCCTCGACCCCATCACCGCCCGCGAATTCCATGATGAAACCTTGCCTCAAGAAGGCGCCAAATCCGCCCACTTCTGCTCCATGTGCGGCCCCCACTTCTGTTCCATGAAAATCACAGAAGACGTCCGCAAGTATGCAGCTGAACAAGCCATCTCCGAAGAAGAAGCCCTCCAGCGTGGGATGGATGAGAAGTCCAAGGAGTTTGTGGAAGCCGGTGCGGAGGTTTACGCGAAGGCGTGAGGCAATTCGGATTCAACAATCAATACTATGCGCGGCGACGTTTGGTATCGGAGCTATGATAGACTCCACGCGCATGTTCTCTTGCTGCGTGGGCAGTTCAAACAGCGCTGTGACGAACTCGAGGTGGATCCGAACGCGGTCCTTAGCGAATTCACTCGCGAATTCCTGACTCGCGCCGTCCACGAGAGCAACTGGCAGGAGGGTCTGGAACTGGATCGCGGCAAGACCCAGCAACTCGCGAGCATGGCTTTCGACGAGATGGAGGATGTTGTTGGCCCCCATTTAGACATGAACAAAATCCTCCGGTTCCACCGGAATGCAGTTGTCCGAATGAAGCAAGGGGGAGCTTCCACGGATGAAATCGGCGCGTACAATTTGGCTAGGGCCCACCACGCTATCTCCTGGGTGGGGAGCGAACTCGCAACCCGGCAATCGGCTTCCTTGGCTCAAGCTTTACGTAAGTGCCAAAGTCTCATTGCAGGGATTCGCACTAAAGTACCCACTGAGGCCCTGTCAAAAATCGAGGGTGGTTTCGCACTCGTTGATCGTCTCGAAGCGGACGATAGTTCAGTCGCCGTCCCTATGACTGCACCCCCGAAGAATCAGGGGCATCTGCTGACCCAGTTGTTGAAGCTGGACTCCGAAAATTTGCTCCACCCGATGCGATGCAGTTACGTCCATTTCCTCCATCGGCTGGTATTGATGGGTATCATGCCCTCGGAAAAATGTGGACGCTTCCGGAAAACCGCTGTCCACGTTGGAAATTTTGATCTGTATTTTCCGGCTCCCTCAGCTGTCCCACAGATGATGCGTGAGTATTGCAGAAAGTTTCCGACGATTCTCCCCGGAACTGTTAAGTATGATCCGATTGTTGAAGCAGCCAAAGCTTCACATCGTTTTGTTTCTGTTCACCCTTACGAAGACGGCAACGGAAGAGTGTCCCGCCTCATAATGAACTTGGTTTTGTGGGGGCATTTTCCGCCAGTCTACTTAAAGGCCGACAAAAAAGGCCGCCATCGTTATAGGCAAGCGCTTCAAAGGGCGGATCGCGGAAGCATTGAGCCATTAGCATCACTCATTTCGATGTCTCTGCTCGAGATTTACGGACGATTGATCCGGTCTGTTGGTTCGTCTCCGGCACCAGGGCCGTAATCCGCACGGATTGCCGGGAAATGGGGATCTGATGTCGGGGAAACGGAGTCAGGCTGCGACCGGCTGACAGAATAGTCCCAGAGTTCTTCCCGGCTGCTCCGCCGCTCAACATAAGATGCGTCCTAAATCAACGCAGTGCTGTGTTCAACTCGAGCGGGATCAAAGTGTCTGTTCCTCTATGATCAATGGAATGCCTGCAACACGCAGAGATTGAAGCCTCACTTAAACAAGATAGTTGCCACTTTCTCCCCAATCGCCCCCTCACCAGCGTTATCGCGGATCACCTAACCAGCCAAAGCACTCGACAAACAAAACGCCCTCCAACCCCGGCATTCCTCCCCTTGCAAACGCGACGCCTCCAACCCTAAAGTATGCGCGGAATGAAGAAGCGAGCCACCAAGAAGCCTCCAACGCTGGCCAAAGCCAAATCAGAATCGTTGTCTTCCCTCCTCACCGAAGTCCGCCAGCTCATCCAGAGCGCCCGGCGGGGCGTGTCCACCGTCGTGGACACCTTCCAGGTGATGACCAACTTCGAAATCGGCCGCCGCATCGTCGAGCACGAACAAAAAGGCGCAAAGCGCGCGGCCTATGGCGAACTGATTCTGTCCGGCCTTTCAGATGCTCTTACAGCGGAGTTCGGGAAAGGGTTTTCCATGACCAACCTCAAGCTCATGAGACAGTTTTTCCTCCTGTTCCGGGGCAAGATTGGTCTGACACTGTCTGGCGAATCTGCGACTCCGGCAATTGGTCAGACAGCGTCTGACCAATTTGGAATTCTTCAGACACTGTCTGAAAAATCCGAGACACGGTCTCGGAAATCGGTCCCCACCTCAACTCGCCAGACGCCGTCTGGAAAACCTCCCTTCACCCTCAGTTGGTCGCACTACGTCGTGCTCATGACCATCAAGGACCCGGACGAACGCAGCTTCTACGAAATTGAATCCCGCCAGGCAGACTGGGATGTCCGCGAACTCAAACGCCAGAAAGCCTCCTGCCTCTACGAGCGCCTCGCCCTCAGCCGGGACAAGGAAGGCATCCGCAAACTCGCCAAGGAAGGCCAGGTCATCGTCAAGCCGGAGGACTTACTGAAGGAGCCGCTCGTACTCGAGTTCCTCGGCCTCGACTCACAGTCCAGCTACTCCGAGACCGACCTCGAGCAGGCCATCATCAATCGCCTCGAGCACTTCCTCCTCGAACTCGGTAAAGGCTTCCTCTTCGAGGCCCGCCAGAAGCGCTTCACCTTCGATGAAGACCACTACTTCGTCGATTTGGTCTTCTACAACCGACTCCTCCGCTGCTACGTCATCATCGACCTCAAGCTCGACAAGCTCACCCATCAGGATCTCGGCCAGATGCAGATGTACGTGAACTACTACGACCGCGAGGTGAAGCTCCCCGACGAAAACCCCACCATCGGCCTCCTCCTCTGCAAATCCGCCAGAAAAACCGTCGTCGAACTCACCCTGCCCAAAGACGCCAACATCCACGCCAAGGAGTATCAGCTCTACCTCCCCTCCAAGGACCTGCTAAAGCAGAAACTCGACGAATGGAGCGCCGCCGCTTCCCGCTAAGGAAACGGGGTCGGGCTGCAACTGTCTGACAAAACATCGCCCTGTCCTTCTCGGCGGCTCCAACTCTCAGCATAAGATGCGTCCTGAATCAATTCAGTGCTGCAATCAACTCACTCATCAACTCGGACGCCTTTCGGTGCCGGATGAGCGGTGCGGATTGTCCGGCGTAGAGCGGCAGAAGGGACGAGTCGCCAAGCCTAACCCCCTCTGTCTTCACAGACTGGTTGAAGGAGGCTTGCAGCGGGAAAGGCAAGGCGGGCACTGGACTATTCTCCAGTTCATCCAGCAAAGCAGTGCTCATGAAACGAGCGAGCCTCCCGGTGAAGCGACGGCTCAACTGCGTGCGAGCCGCTGCAGGAGTAAACAAGGCCTCGCGGTGCGGTGGAGGGCAGTTCGATTCCTCGCAGGCAAGAAAAGCGGTCCCGATCTGCACCGCATCCGCGCCGAGTTGGAAGGCCGCCCGAATGCCGCGGACTTCCGCGATGCCCCCCGCGGCAATCACCGGCTTGCGGGTGACATTTCGCACCTGCGGCACGAGCGCCAACGTGCCCGTGAGCGAGTCCTCAGCGGGCCTCAGAAAGCTCGGGCGATGTCCACCGGCCTCCGAACCCGTCGTAACGATCATGTCCACGCCAGCCTCATCCAGCGCGGCGGCTTCTTCTTGCGTCGTGGCGGTTCCAACAGTCACAATACCGCGTCGAGTGCACTCACGCAGGATCTCGACATCCGGAATGCCGAACACAAAACTGAACACGGCCGGCCGTGTTTCGAGAATCACCTCAACCTGCTCCTCAAAGCTGAAATCGTCCGGTGGCTCCATGGGCGGGCCTTCGATACCGAGACGTTCGTAAACGGCCCCAAACTGCCGCAATCCGGCCTCATGATGCGCGGCTGTCATTTCCTCCGCACCCGGATCACAGCGCGAAACCCACAGGTTGATGTTGAAGGGCTTGACGGTGGCCGATTGCAGATCGCGAATCACCTCCCGCATCTGGGTCGGAGACAGATGATGCGCTCCGAAGGAGCCGAGACCGCCCGCATTCGACACCGCCGCCGCAAGCTTCACAGACGACAACCCGCCGCCGAACGGTCCCTGAATGATGGGATGCTCGATGCCCAGGCGGGAGGTGAACGCATTCATACTCAAACGGGGAACTGGTTCTCGATCACCGTTTCACTTACGTCGAGGCGATCCCCTCGCGGCCATGGCTCCTGCAAGCTTTTGCCAATCGCGATCATGAAGCTGATCGCGTGGTCGTCGGGCAGACGGATGACTTTCGAGACCGCCTCAGGGTCGAATCCCACCATCGGGCAGGTCTCGTAACCAAGCCCCCTCGCCGCTAGCATCAGCGTCATGCCGCCCAGCGCAGTGGAACGCATCGCCTCATCGCGGATGAGCTGCTCCTTTCCCGCATAGAAGCCTTTCAAGGCAGGCACCAGAATGTCCTGCACCGGCTGCGGCGCATGACTCCAGTAACGCTCCGGCTGATGCTCATGCGCCCTCAAATCCGCGCACATCACAACCAGCAGCGACGCGTCCGTCACCTGTGCCTGATCCCAGGCCACAGCGCGGATCTGTTTGCGCAGCTCCGGATCGCGCACGAGCACAAAGCGGTAGTTCTGCATGTTAAAGGACGATGGCGCGAGCCGGGCAAGCTCCAGAAGCTTGTCCACCTCAGCCTGTGGCATGACATGGGCAGAATCAAAGTGCTTGATGGAACGACGGGTTTCGATGGCTTCGAGGATATTCATGGGATGAAGCCAGAAGTGTGTTCTCCCGGTTACTTTTGTAAACCGTCAGCGTTGCCGATGGCGCTGAATCCGGTATCCAATCAGTAACCACCACGCCCCTTGCCATGGTCCCCCGCCGCAAAAGCAAAGTCAGCCCACCACCACCGTCTTGTCCGCTGAAACTCTGCATGAGCTTCCTCGGAGGTGCCTGGACACCGAACATCATCTGGTATCTCAGCGGCGGCCCTCGCCGCTTCACCGAGCTGAAAAACGATCTCGTGGGTATATCGGCCAAAATGCTCACCCAGCGCCTGCGCCACCTCGTCGAGATCGGCGTGGTCGATCGTCACGAACAGCCCACCTCACCTCCAACGGTCGAATACTCGCTCACCGAAATCGGCTGTGAACTCAAACCGGCGATCGAAGCCATCGTCCGCGTCGGCGAAAAACTGAAGCGCCTGGAGAAGCAAGGCTAGGCTAGCGGGAAACAGGGGCAGGCAGCAACTGCCTGACCAATCACCTTCCTCGCTCCCGTGGGTGAATCAGCGAGGCTGCGGAACCTGAACCGAGCCCCGAAAGCACCCTCCAGCCCTCTCCCGGGCGTCCCGGCGGTCCCTCGGTCGCGGTGAATGTTCATCCTTCCTGCACTTGAACCCCGACCATGGCTGCGCCCCACAATTCGCCTTCCCCGAAGCCGCCGAATCGCGCTATACTCTGCCCTCTCCATGTCCGCCAAGCCCAAGCCTCGCACGCTCGCCCCCAAGCCCGCCGCCCCTGCCGCGCCGCTGCTTGCGGATGTCCGCGAACTCATCCTCACGGCCCAACAGGGCTTGTCCCGGATGATGAATGCCACTCTGACGCTTCTCTACTGGGGGATTGGTCATCGCATTCGCGTCGATGTCCTCAAAGAATCGCGGGCTGAGTATGGAGAGGAAATTGTGCAGACTCTGTCTGCACAATTGGAGAGGGAGTTTGGACGTGGATTCAGCAGGCGGAATCTCTTCAACATGGTCGCCTTCGCCGCAGCCTTCCCCGACCGTGAGATTGTGCAGACACTGTCTGCACAATTGAGCTGGAGCCATTTTACCGCCATCGTTCCCCTGGATGATGCGCTGAAACGCGACTTCTACGCCGAGATGTGCCGCGTGGAGAACTGGAGCTACCGCACCCTGCGCGACAAGATCGGCTCCATGCTCTACGAGCGCACCGCGATCTCCAAGAAGCCGGACAAGCTCATCAAACAGGAACTCGCCGCCCTGCGCAGCGAGGACAAACTGACGCCAGACCTCGTCTTTCGCGATCCCTACATCCTCGACTTCCTCGGGCTGAAGGACACCTATGCCGAGAAGGACGTGGAGGCGGCGATCTTGCGCGAGGTGGAGAGCTTCATCCTCGAACTCGGCCTCGGCTTTGCCTTCCTGGAGCGCCAGAAGCGGAAGGCACAGGTGTTTGCATCACGGCCTGCATGCGTTACACTCCGAGCATGAGCAAGACCGCCAAAGCACCCGAGATCATCACCCGGCGCGGCAAACCCATTTCGGTGATCCTGCCCATCAAGGACTATCAGGCATTGCTTGATCGACTCGAAGACGCTGAGGATGCGGCCTGTCTCAAAAAAGCCCGCGCAAAGCCCCAATCCTTCCGCCCGCTGAACGAATACCTCGCCGCCCATGGAAAAGCCCGGATATGAGGTCCTCATCGAGCGCGCTGCCGAAAGAGACCTCCGCCGGCTGCCCACCGATGTCCATGACAGGGTAGTCGCTGCCATCATTCCCCTCGCCACCAATCCCCGGCCCCCGGGCTCAAGGAAGCTCACCGGCACCACGAACGACTGGCGCATCCGTGTCGGCGACTACCGGGTACTCTACGACATCTCCGACAAAGTTCGCATCGTCCGCGTCTACCGGGTACGACATCGCCGCGACGCTTACCTGTGAAACCGCCTCCGCTCACCGCGCCCTCCCCTTCGGAAGCCGCCGACTGAGGCGTTCCGGCCACCGGGCGGAAGGTCAGCTTCTCCGGCATGACATGGATGCGCTTCACCAACGACAAACTGATCGAGGGCTGGGACTGCTGGAATGCCCACGGCCTCGCTGCTCTCCTCGCAAGTGGCGCACAGTCCGCCTCCGTGTGCTGGGCAGAGTAGCCCCTCGGCTCCGCTTCCACTCGGAAAATCAGTCAGATTCCTCAGTCAGGAAGTCCGGAGCGCAGACTCGGCCACACAGATTGACTACCAATTCCCTGACCGCTTCTTCCATGACGGCCCCCAAGCGCCCCTCCGAAGCTCGACTGGCCGCACAGAACTGATCCACCTACACCGGAGGAAGATTCCGCAGGCGCACATTGCGGAAGCACGCACCGCGCGCGCTGCCGCGGTTGAGCAGACGCAGGCGGGGGCCTTTGTCGAGGTCCGCACGCAGCGCCGCGGGGAGGTTGTCGTTCGTCGTGAGATCCACGACGGCGGTGCGCTGGCCATTGAGCCAGTGTTCGACCCTGGCCGTCGTGCAAATGATGCGGCCTGAGTTCCATGCCTCCGCGGGATGGACAGCCGAGAGAGCCGGGCCTTTGTTCCCCAGCGAAACGCCGGCGCGGTCGCTCGCCAGCAAAGCACCTGCCCGGTCTTCCGGGCGTCTCGCCGACTCCCGGTTCCCCGCGTCATCAAGGCAGCGGTATTCAATAATGCGCGTGTTGCCGTAGTTGACGCGGGTGTCACCACCGGCGCTAACTTTCCAATCGAAGCGCAATTCAAATGATCTCGGGAGCTGCCCGCTTTTGACAAGATTTCCCCCAACGGCAAGACGGCGGACTTCAGCATCCTGACGCGCCCAGATGCCGCTGGCGGGGATCTGCGCCGCGGAGATGACAGCACCGCCCTTTTCGATGTACCAGCCGGCGAATGAGTGATCGTCGAAGAGAGGCACGAACCCGGCTTCATCGTGTGCTTCTGGCGCATCCGCAGGAACTTCCCGTCTGCGCTGGTATAGCCAGAACGCACCGCTCGCCGTAAGCATGCCACCTGCAAGGGCGGCACGCATCACCGCACGCCGACTCACGGGCAATCTTCCGGATTCAAGGGCCTCCGCCATTGTCGCTGCGGAGGCAAAGCGCCGCCGGGGATCGCACTCGCAGGCAGTGTGAATGATCGGATCAAGCGCGAGCACCGCCACGCGGTCCGGCCACGCGGCAAAATCTGGCGGAGCTTCCGGGAAGCGCATGCGGTCCTGACCAGACGAGATTTCGTAGAGTAGTTTGCCTAGGCTGTAAATGTCTCCGGCGGGCGACCCGCTGCCTTCGGGCGGCTGATAGCCCTCAGTGCCAAGTTGTTCGGCCGTGGCATCCATTCCAGTCACGAGGCCAAGATCCGCTAGGCGAGGCACACCATCCACAAAGATCACATTCGAGGGCTTCACATCGCGATGCACCAGCCCGTGGGAATGCAGCGCGGAAAGCGCACGGGCCAGCGCGGCACAGATCTGAGCGGCGCGCTCCGGAGGAATCCGTCCGGCCTGCTGCAACTCGGCGCGCAGGGTCCACGGCTGGTAATGCAGCAGCCGGGCCGGGTCCGGCTCGCGGGGACTGAGCGGCGAGACCGAATCCGGCCGCGTCAGGGTTCGCGCCTCGCTCACTTCGGCACCCGCCCCTGGCATGGCGTCCGCCAGTTCCATCACATAGAAGAAAGACTCCTCATCCCCGCTGCGGCCCACATGAAGAATCTGCACCAGATTGGGATGCCGGCGGGAAAGCGGTTCGTAGGCGAGCAGGCCGCGAAACTCCCGCTCGTACGGCTTGTCGTCCGCGAAGTGCCGGCGGTGGATGAATTTCACCGCCCTCGTCTGTCCAGTGAGCGACACGGCCAGCCACACTTCACCGTAACTGCCCCGACCAATGCGCCGCACCAGACGGTGGTCCGGCACCAGCATCGGCTGTGCGTTGTCGTCAGGATCGTTCATCGCACTTCGGTCGCGGCTGCCGCCTTCTGAACCTGCGCGGCATTTTCCATGGCCTTCTCCATCGCCTTCGCCTCCCGGGTAATCCTCGCGCGAATGCGGAACACCGCCACATGCACGCACGCGCCACTCACGCCAAACGTCTTCGCCACCTCGCGCGCCGGCACCCCGCGCACCGCACATTCATGCCACAGCCGGAATTGATCCGCGCTCACACTGAAGCGCACTTTTTCCACCGCCGCCGCCACGAGGTCCGCCTGCCACTGCCGCTCCCAGACTTCATCCGGCGCGTCGTCCGGCGCAGCGCAGTGATCCGTCCCCTCGCCCAGCGAAGTAGTGTCCGGCTGCCGCGCGCGCTTGCGCCACTGATCCGCCACCTTGTGCCGCACGATGCCGCGCAACCAGGCTTTGAACGACGACTTGCCCGGCTGGTACTCGTAGCTCCCGATATTCCGCGACACCGCGATCAGCGTCTCCTGTGCCACCTCCTCCGCCTCGTACGGTCCAAGGCCCCGGCTCTTCGCGTAACCCACGAGCAGCCCCCAGTAGTGCGCCCGGAAATACTCCCAGCTCCTCCCATCCGCCGGATCGCGCAGCCCGGCCACAAGGCTGACGCGGGTCGGCAGCAGCGAACTCGCCGCAGTGCCCACCGGTCCTGATTCGGATTTCATCACCGCAGTGAAGCCGATCGCGATTGCAGGGGAAAGCAGCAAAATCTGCACCTCCTGAAAAATAGTTGGTAAGCACCCGCCGATTCCAGCGACTGCCCTGGCATGAACACGCCATTTTTCCGCGCCTTGGCTACCGCCCTATTACTTATGCTCATTACGTCGGCGGAGGCGGCACCACTAGTGGTGCGCAAGAACGTCCTGCGGCTCACGACGGCGGAAAAGCAGAACTTCATCGCGGCCGTGCGCCAGATGAAAGTGAGGCTCTCATCCTATAACTTGCCCGGCGAGTCGCTGAGCGCCTACAACTGGCTCGTGCGGCTCCACAAGGATGGCTTTGACAACCACCTCACCGGCGGCTCGGGCGTGCACATGGCCCCGTCGTTCTTTCCGTGGCACCGGGAGTTCTTGCGGGCCTTTGAGTCGGAATTGAAACTGGCGGCAACGGAACTCAACATCACCGCTCCCGTCGCCGTGCCCTACTGGGACTGGACCGATGCGGCCTGCACCGCCGCTGTCCTCCATCCGAACTTCATGGGCGGAAATGGCGGCGGGCAGGCTAACCAGTTCTCGTCAGGTCCGTTTCCGCGGAGTTCTGACTACCGCGCGCTGACGGGGGCGTTTGCCACCGCGAACGATCAGTCCAGCACCTTCCCGGTGAGCGTCGACCCTGACATTTCCGGCTTCAGCATGGCGGCGGGCAGGGCGGAACCGCCCCGGTTCTTCCTGCAGCGCAGTTTCACCACCGATCCGTCATTCGACGGCGGCTATGCGGGCGGAGTGCCACCGCCGGCACAGCCGGATCAGCAAATGCTCGACTTCCTGCCAACGGCCTCGCAGGTCGCCACCGGCATGGCGATGACGGTCTATGATATGGCCCCGTGGGACAACACCGTGGAATCTCCCGGTGTGCCCTACGCCAGCCGCACCACCTTCCGCAACTACATGGAAGGCCACGTCGGCGCAGTGGATGCGCAGGGGAATCCGGTGGGCACCATGATGCACGGGCGCGTCCACAACTGGGTAGGCGGCAACATGTCCTCGTCCAGCTCGCCCAACGAGCCGCTCTTCTGGATGCACCACGCAAACCTCGACCGCATCTGGGCCGAATGGCAGGACCTCCACGGCATCCGCAATTTCCCGACGCAGTGGACCTACAAGGAAACCGACGCCAGCGCCCCCAAGGTTTTCATCACGGACTACCTCTATGGATTCACCACCGAGGACCAATACTCGCGCGATGTGAACAGCGCCGATACCCTCGACCTCCGCGCCGCAGGCATCATCTACGACACCCAGGACTTTCTCCCGGTGCTCACCGTGGAAACCGTGACAACCGCCCTCGCCACGCTGCGATTCCCATCCATCCAGGGCCGGCAGTATGCGCTCGTTCAGTCATCGAATCTGACAGCCTGGTCGCCCGCCGCCGCCGCCGTGAACGGCACGGGTGAAGCCATCACACTCAATATCGCCGTCTCCCCAGGCGTGAAGCGGATGTATTTCCGCCTCCATGTTTCCTATCAGATTCCATGAAACTCCTGCGTTTCATCCTCGCCGTGTCCCTGCCGCTCATGGCCCGCGGCCAGGTGGTGTTCACCCGCGACATTGCCCCGCTGATTCACTCGCGCTGCGCCGGTTGCCACCACGATGGCGGTGATGCCCCCTTCCCCCTGCTCACCGCAGCGGATGCACAGAAACGGGTGCGCCAAATCGTGGAAGTGACCGCTGCCGGCGACATGCCTCCGTGGCTGCCAATGGGCACGGACGGCCAGTTCGCGAATGAACGCCGCCTCTCTGCGGCGGAGAAGGAACTCTTGCGGCAATGGCTCGCGGATGGTGCACCGGAAGGCGACCCCTCGCTGCTGCCACCGATGCCGGAATTTTCCCACGAATGGCAGTGCGGTGCGCCGGACCTGATAGTTGAAATGCCCACGCCGTTTCTCATTCCCGCGGACGGTCCTGCCATTTACCGGAACTTCGTGATCCCGCTGCCGCATGGCGCGCCCCAATACGTCACCGCCGTGGAAGTGCGCCCGTCCTCGCGTGCCGTACACCACGCTTTTGTCAGGGCGGAAAAAGCATCCGCCACCATGGTCGCAGACGCTGCGGATGCAGCGCCGGGTTATGCCGGAATGGCGTCGTTCGGCCCAGGCGCTTTGCCAGCTGCGGACGCGTTCGCCTTGCCGTCGGTCCAGCGTGAGGCTTACCGTCGGCTGTTGCCGGAAGGTCGCAAGTCGCCCCCGGAAATGCTGCCAGGCACTGCCGGGGCGCTCGGCGCGTGGGTACCCGGATTCAAGGTGCCGCCGCTTCCCGCAGACACCGCTCACCGGTTGCCGGAAGGATCCCACCTGGTCCTGTCCCTCCGAATGGTCCCGATCGGCAAGCCTCAGCACGAGCGCACACGCATCGGCCTCCACTTTGCCAGACAGCCACCGGCACGCGAGATCATCCCCGTCCCGCTGAATACGTTCCGCATCGTGCTCCCCGCGGGATCACGCGCCGAGGAAGCCCGCGCGAAATTTGTCACGCCCGTGCCGCTCTCGGTACTCAGCCTCTGGCCCCATGCGCATCAGTTGGCGACGATGCTGGAAGTGATCGCTCACGTTCCCGGCGCAGAGCCACGCCGGATCCTCGACATTCGGGAGTGGGACTTCGATCAGCAACAGCCATACACTTTCCGCGAGCCTCAGCAGTTCCCCGCCGGTACGCGCTTCGAACTCTGCGTCCGCTACAACAACAGCAGCACCAATCCCGCCAACCCGACCGTGCCGGCACGCACCGTCCGCTTTGGCGAATCACTTCGCGATGAAATGGCGCTCGTCATTCTCCAGACCACCCTGCCAAACCCCACCGACCGACCGTCACTCAACCTCGCCCTCGCAGCCTCCCGCGACCGCATGTTCAGCGGCCTCCTCACCGGCCTGCTCGAAGGACCTCCATCACCACCTCCATGAAATCACTCCTCACCCTCCTGCTCGCCGCCAGTCTCTGCCTGCCCGCCCACGCAGGACCGGAAACACCCGCCGACGCGCTGCGCCGCGCATGGCACGACGCCTCCGGTAAGTCCACAGCCGTCCTGCCCGCGGGAGACACCCGTTTCGTAGTGCTGGTCTTCATCCGTCAGGACTGCCCCATCGCCAATGCCACTCTGCCGGCGCTCCTCGCACTCCACAGGGAACTCGGCCCCAAGGGCGTCCGCATCATCGGTGTCCATTGCGACGATCACCTAACTGTCACCGATGCCAAAGCCCACGCCACTGAGTACGGCCTAACCTTCCCCGTCATCCTCGATCCCCGCCACGAACTCGCCACCGCCACTGGAGCCACCGTCACACCCGAAGCCGCCGTGGTCGATGCCGCGGGCAAAGTCGCCTACCTCGGGCGCATCAACAACCTCTACACCGAGACCAGAAAGCGCCGCGCCGCTGCCACGAGTCACGACCTCTCCGCAGCCCTCACCGCCCTCCTCGCCGGCAAGGCGCCGCCCTCGACAGGATGCAAGGCCACCGGCTGTTACATCAGAAGCCACTGAGGTCCGGCATTGCCCTGCCGTCTTGATTCGCTGCATCAACCCTACCCTCGGCATTCTCGGCGGCTGCAGCGGCCTCCGGCAAACCCATCGTCATGGCCACGGAGAACAAGGAAGGCAGCACCCGCTTGAAAGTGCACATGCCTCAGCGACACAAAGGGTTTAATGAAGGAGACACTCGCCGTCGTCGAACAACTGCATGCCGATGGCGTCATCGGTCCGTATGCAGTCGGCGGCGCTGTCGGCGCGGCGTTTTACCTCGAACCTGTGGCCACACTGGATGTGGACATCTTTGTCCTCTTTGAGCCTGCACCTCTCATCCTCACTCTGACGCCCATTTATGAAGCCTGCGCCATGCGCGGCTACCAGCCCGAGGGCGATGCCATTAAAATCGAAAGCTGGCCCGTGCAGTTTCTGCCCGCGACTCAACCGCTCGTGGCCGAAGCCGTTCGCGAAGCCGCTTCTCTAACCGCAGCCGGATTGACCACCCGCGTCATGACCGCCGAGCACCTGATGGCCATCGCCCTGCACACCGGCCGCGCCAAAGACCATGCGCGCCTCGTCATGTTCGTGGAAGCAGGCATCGCCGACACAACCCGCCTGCGTGACATCCTCACCCGGCATTCCCTGCTTGAAGCATGGGCGAAGTTCGACAATCGTTTCCTCACTCCATGAGCGACCCCATGCCGCAGATCATCCAATCCAAGGACGCGGAACGCCGCCGCCTGAGGGAGCTTCCGTGGCTGGAGAAGCTAGTATTGCTGGACAAGCTCCGCCAGCGCCACATGTGGCTGCAATCATTCAGGTCCACAGCACCGATGCGCGCTATATTGTCTGATCCGCATAAACCCAAAGGCTCCCCATGATCAGCGCTGAAGAACTGGTCGGCGAGGAGTGGGCCAAGTGGTACCGGCTGACTCCTGCTCAACTCTGGACAGTGATGTCGCGCCTCTGGCAGGCTTACCTTGCACTTGGATGCTCCCTGGATCCCGAACCCGGTACGCAAAGTCCCTGCTTCGATGCGGACGCACCAGGTCCAGTCCCTGCTGATGGGCAGCCACGCCTGCGCGTTATACGGCGCAGCGGAGTTTAGCTGACCCTCGGAGTCGACTTCATTACCGTGCCTCCGCTTCGGCTCCGTGATCTCCCCAAGGCCCTTCCCGCGCTCCCAACTTCTCTCGACGACGAGAAACGCCGCGAACGTCTCGCCGACCGCGCCTCCTCGCATTCCCTGAACTAGGAACCCGAGCCCCATCGCCATCGCTGAGCCCTCCCCCACCCGCCCGCGCCCGGTCCACGCCCGCATTTCCCCCGCTCGCGTCTGGACAGACAGGCCACCCCATCCTTAAATCGCCCAGGATCAGCCGCCACCCTGTTCTCCCTGCGCCCATGCCGCCCTCAAAACTCGCCCATCTCCTCAGCAAGAAGCCCTCCCCAGTGCCTAACCGCACGAAGGCCAAAAAAGCCCGCGCTGCCGACGAAATCCAACTCCCCGCCGACGGCGACTGGCGCACCACCGACGAAGACGAAATCAATCGCCGCCGCCTCCGGGCCCGCGAGGAACCCATGCAGGTCACCAACCTCGCACCAGAGTTCCCCATCTTCTCCGACTTCCACGTCTCCTCGGCCAGCGCCCAGTCCTACGCCGTCCAGATCCATGATGTCAC
This sequence comes from Verrucomicrobiaceae bacterium, assembly GCA_027486335.1. Lineage (GTDB taxonomy): Bacteria > Verrucomicrobiota > Verrucomicrobiia > Verrucomicrobiales > V1-33 > V1-33. The sequence goes on from JAIXPK010000300.1 coordinate 15,525, forward strand.
CGGGCGTCAATTCGCCTGCTCCTGCATGGACTTCCGCATCAACGGTCTCGGCACCTGCAAACACGTCGAAGCCGTCCTCTGGCAACTCCAGAAACGCCATGGCAAAATTTGGCAGGATGCCGTGGAACAGGGATCGCCCCGCGCGGAAGTCATGCGCCATCCCTCCCTCCCGACGCTCATCGCGGGCGGAAACCGCAAACGCTTGCCCGCCAAAGCCAAGCCCCTGTTCGCCAAAGACGGTACGCTGTCGCCCGACGTCGCCCCCGAAGACGCCTTCCGCATTCTCGCCCCGCTCCATGGCCACGCCATGCGCGTCTCCCTCGTCATTCCTCCATGGCTGGAACGCCGCCGCCTCGCCGACGAACGCATCACCCTCCGGCGCGACTACGAGCAGTCCATCGTTAGCGGCACCGAGCCGCCCCAGGTCACCCTCATGCCGCTCTATCCCTATCAGCGCGACGGCATGCTCCACCTCGCCTTCACCGGACGCGCCATGCTCGCCGACGAAATGGGCCTCGGCAAAACCGTCCAGGCCATCGCCGCCTGCGCACTCCTCCACCGTCTCGGCAAGGCCTCCCGCGTCCTCGTCATCTCCCCCGCATCCCTGAAATCTGAATGGGAAGATCAGATCCGCAAGTTCACCACGCTCGACTATCAGATCGTCTACGGCAGCCGCCGCCAGCGCACTCCGCACTACTCCCGGAAAGCTCCCATGTTCACCCTCATGAACTACGAGCAGGTCCGCACCGATGTCCTCGACATCAACGACCGTCTCGCCCCCGACATCGTCGTCCTCGATGAAGCCCAGCGCATCAAGAACTGGGCCTCTAACACCGCACGCTCCATCAAGCTCCTACGCAGTCCCTACGCCTTCATCCTCTCCGGCACCCCGCTCGAAAACCGCATCGACGAACTCTACTCCCTCGTCGACTTCCTCGACCCCGAGGTCTTCGGCCCGCTCTTCCGCTTCAATCGCGATTTCTACAAGCTCGACGACAAAGGCCGCCCCGAAGCCTGCACCAATCTCCGCGAGCTCCACGAACGCGTCCGCCCGCTCATGCTCCGCCGCCGGAAATCCGATGTCGAAAACGAACTCCCCGGCCGCACCGACGAAACCCGCTTCGTCCCCATGAGCGCTCAACAGGCCGCCGCCTACGAAGAACCAAAACTCCAGGCCGCCCAGATCGCTAACATGGCCAAAAAGCGACCTCTCCGTAAAGAGGAATTCGACCGGCTCATGCTCAATCTCGCCAAAATGCGCATGATCTGCGACACGGTCTTCATCCTCGACCACGAATCCCGCGAATGCCCGAAACTCCTCGAACTGCGCAGCATCCTCGAAGACTGTCTCTCCGAACCCGAGGTCAAGGTCATCATCTTCTCCGAATGGCTCCGCATGCTCCTCCTCGTCCAGGGGCTCCTCAAGGAAATGAACATCGGCTACGCCCTCCACACCGGCCAACTCCCCCAGAAACGCCGCCGCGCAGAACTCATCGCCTTTAAAGAGGACCCCGCCACCCGCGTCCTCCTCTGCACCGAAAGCGGCGGCACCGGCCTCAATCTCCAGAACGCTAGCGTCGTCATCAATTGCGACCTGCCATGGAACCCAGCCAGACTCGAACAACGCATCGCCCGCGCATGGCGCAAACACCAGAAACGCGCCGTCACCGTCATCAATCTCGTCACCGAAAAATCCATCGAACATGGCATGCTCGAAACCCTCGCCATGAAGCAGGGCCTATCCGACGGTGTCCTCGATCTCCGCGGCAATCTCGACCACATCAATCTCAAATCCGGCGGCCAGTCATTCCTCAACCGTCTCCAGCTCATCCTCACCCCAGCCTCCCCCAACCCGCGCGACACCAAACCACCCGCCCCGCCCGACCGCCCCCAGGCCATCGCCCACGAATGCCAGCAACTCCTCGGCAATCACTTCGTCTCCTGCCACGAACGCTTCGCCACCGACGCCCCCGGCAGCACGGTCACCGTCGTCGTCGACCGCGACGCCGATGCATGGCGCCCACGCATCGAAGCCCTCCACCAACGGCTCTTCGCCGACAATCCCTCCCACGATCCCACCCGTCTCCTCGTCCTTGATCGCGCCACCCTAGCCGCTCTCGATGCCCTCCAGGCCGCCGGCCTCATCCAGCGCACCGAACGCGCCAACCGCCCGCTCGACGGCCTCACCCCCGCCTCACCACCACCCATCACCCTCACCGAATCGGAAATCCAGCACATCGCCGACCTCACCCCGAAACTCCAGCACCGCCTCAAGGTCGCCAAAGCCCTCATCGCCGCCGACCTCCACTCCGACGCCATTACGCCCCTAACCGACGCCCTCTCCCTCGCCTGCGAAATCCTCTGCACCAGACAACGCACCGCCCCACCCACCTCCCCCAGCGACCTCACCCTCCGCCCATGGCTCGATCTCTGGTCCCCACCAGCCCGCGACGCCCTCCGCTCCCCCACCCCCAACCCAAACCCCTCCACCCAATCCCTCCTCCTCTCCGAATGCCAGCGCATCCTCGATGCCCCCTAACTCCACCCCTCCGCCAACCGTAGGCCCCATCACTCCCACCCGCCATCTCGGTCACCATGGCAGCCGTGCCCATATCGGTCCCATAGGCCCTATCTGTCCTATCTCTCCCCTGTCCCACCCCATCGCCTTCACCAAGCCTCTCAACCCCTCCCGCAGCACCCCCCCATCCATCCACCCCTCCCCCAAGCAACCCGTACTGGACGGAACCCCGCACTTAGCTATCATCCACCAGCCGCTGCCCTCGTGACCGACCGAATCTCCCCCTTTAGCTGGCCACCACTCCGTCGTTGCAGAGTTCAGCTAGCTTGAGCACCAACTCTCACCTCCGGCACCGGAGGGCAGCAAACCCACAACCATTCCGTCGGCAAGGCCCGCCCACCCAGTCCAAAGTCGAATCCGATTGCTTCGTGAGGACGGCCTCTTAGACCACCTCACCTCACAGGACCACGATTCCGCTCAGATCGAAATACCCGCATTCCAAACAGGCGGCGCTTGCCGAATCCCCCATTCCGTGCATGTTTCGTGCATGGCAACAAAGACCATCACCTTGGAACTCGATGCCTACGAGAAACTCCGCCACGCCAAGCGCGCAGGCGAGTCCTTCACGGAAGTCGTACGTCGGGCCGTCTGGATGGATGCTCCGGCGACCGGGGAATCCCTGCTGACCTATTTCCGGAACGGCGGCAGTGGCACCAGTGACAAGTACCTGGATGCAGTCGAAGACGCGGCCAGCCACGACCCCATTCCCGATGATCCATGGGCCTGATCCTCGACACCAATTTCATCATCGTGGCCGAACGTGAGGCCAAGCGCGGCATCACCACCACGATTGACCGCTTCTTTGCCTCCAGGACCAGCGAGACCTTCTACATCACGTTCACTGTGGCCGGAGAATTGGCGTGCGGGCAATCCGCGAGCCCGAAGCGCGACTGGGAGCGCCTTTGCCGTCCTTACCCGATTCTCCCTTGGTCCAGCGAAATCTCCTGGCAGTACGGCGAAATCTACCGGGCGCTGACAGCCAAAGGACAGCTGATCGGAACCAATGACATGTGGATCGCCGCCACCGCGTTGGTGCACGGCATGGGCATCGTCACCAACAATGTGGCCGAGTTCAGTCGCGTGCCGGGCCTGCCAGTGGTGTCCTATTGATTCGCTCCATGACGCCTACCCTCTGCATTCTTGGTGGCTGCAACGGCGCAGGGAAGACCACCCTCGCACGCGAACTGCTGCCACGCCTGGGCCTCATGCGTTTCCTGAATGCGGACGAACCGGAAGCCTGAGGAAGGCTGGAGATAGACTGATCGAAGATCAGCCCGAAGGGCGGCGGACTGGGATGTCCGCCGTCAAATCGCCCGCGGGCTGTCGCCACTGGATCCTTCGCTGACCGCATTCCGGGCGGGGCGACTGGTGCTGGAGGAAGCGCGTTCACTGATTGCATCAAAGGCCAGCTTCGCATTGGAATCCACACTCAGCGGCAAAACCCACATCGCTCTGATCCGAGAAGCAAAAGCCCGAGGCTATCGAGTCTTGCTCCACTACATCGTCATCGACTCGGCCTCACAGGCCGTCGCCCGTGTCGCCCTGCGCGTGAAACTCGGTGGTCATCACGTGCCCGAAGACGACATCCGCCGCCGCTTTGACCGCAGCCGCCAACATTTCCTTGAGGATTACCTCCCCCTTGCCGACGAGTGGGGCCTGTGGGAAAATCACTCGCCACCCGCGGTGCAGATCGCCGACAGCAAGACGCACACGATCGACCAACTTCACGCCATGCTCACCTCCAACAACCCTCAAGAGACACCTCCTCGCGAGATGTCCGAGATGTCGAAAATCGTGCTCGAAGCCAGCCGCGTGGCCACCGAGAAGATGCTCGACTACTACAAGCGCATGGGCATCAAGGTCACCCCGCAGATGACCCTCGCCCCGGAGAAACCGAAGCGCGTCCGCCGCAAAACGAAGTGAATTCACCGGCGGGGAGCAAGCTGACGCCTTCCGCCCCAAACCCGCTCCCCCCGGCCAGGTGAATCCAGTCATCAGACAAAGCACCGGCATGCCGATCTCCGTCCGCCCAACGGACGTCCCGCATCGCAGCGTTCGGAGACGATTCATGAATCTCCCGGTCCCCGCTTTGCATCCCGCATCCTCATCGCCATCACTCTCAGCACCGTGTCCAGAACCTCATCCAGATGCCTGCCGAGATCGTCGGCTAGGAAGCGTAACACAAAATAGCCAGCACCCTGAAGAATGGCGTCTTTTCGGCGATCCCTGCGATAGGCACCAGCATCGCCAAGATGCTGGGCCCCGTCGATTTCGATGACGAGTTTCGCTTCCTCGCAGAGCAGGTCGACTTCGGTCTGACCGCGATCATTGAATGGAATGGGCAGGATCTCATTGAGTCGGAAACGGCCTTTGAGTTCGGGCAGTGACTCGAAGCGGCGGAAGATGAAGGCTTCACTGGCACTGCGTGCACGCCCGGCGTCCGCGGCATCAGCAGCCAATGGTCTGGCGATGTGAACGAAAAGTTGGGCGAGGGGCTGATCCACGCCATCTCGGATCAGCCGCTTTACGCTCGCAGCGTAGTCCTGCTTCCACTGCGGATCAATCGGCAGCGGCACTTCGGCGGGCCAACCCGGCAATGCACTTCCCGGCAACAGGATTGTGTAACCGATGGCTTCATAACCCGCGCACCGTTTGTCAAACATCCGTGCGAGCATCGGCACATCAAGATCGGCATAGTCATACACCCGCACCACTGTCTTGCCGTCGTGCAGGCGGTGCAACCTCCCCGCATATTGCGCGATAGTTCCACGCCATGAAACCGGCATGGCAAGAAACAGAGTATCGAGCCGCGAATCGTCGAAACCTTCACCGATGAAGCGTCCCGTGGCAATCAGGACCCGGCTTCCGGTGGCAGGGATGCTCTTGAGGTGATCAAGCGCCGCCTTGAGCGCCTTGCGGCTCATTCCCCCCTGCAGGGTAATCACGTGATCAATGTGCTGACGCAGTTGCGAAGCGATCATTTCCAGATGCCCGGTGCGCTCTGTGAGCACCACAGGCGAGCGTCCTAGCTTCACGGCCTCTATGATGTCCGAGACGATGAACCGATTGCGCGACTCCGAGTGCATCACCGCCGCGCACAGTCGCTGATACTCCAGACGCATGTCAGCCTCGGCCCCACCGTCCGGGAAGAAGCCCGTGGGCCGAACAAGAACCTCATGAGTGAAGGGACGCTCTTCCGCCTGCTGGCGTGCGTCCACGCGGTGCCGCACCGGCCCGCATTGCATGAATATAATGGGATGGTGCCCGTCCTTCCGCGCAATAGTGGCGGACAGCCCGAGCACAAACTTCGCCTTCGACCGTCGCGCCACGAGTTCGAAACTATGCGCCGATAGATGATGGCACTCGTCCACCACAAGGTGCCCATAGTCGCCGATCATGTCATTGACGGCCCCTCCTCTAACCACACTCTGCATCAGCGCAATGTCGATCCTGCCCGTCAGCGACTTCCGACCACCGCCCCACCGCCCGATCTCCTTCGCGCTCAAACCGAGAAACTGACTCAGTCGCTCTACCCACTGCTCCATCAATTGCTGCCGATGCACCAGCACGATCGTGTTCGTCCCGCGCTCGGCAATCATCCACGCAGCAAGCACCGTCTTGCCGAAAGCCGTGGTCGCCGAGAGCACCCCGAAATCATGCGCTAGCATCGCCGCGGCAGCCTTCGCCTGCTCGGCTCTCAACGTGCCCCTGAATGTGACGCCAATCGCCCGTCCAGCAAATCGTTCATCGCGGATCTTCGCCTTGATCTTCAGCGAACGAAACAACTCCAACGCATCATCCAGACAACCGCGAGGCAGCGCAATGTGCTCAGCATGATCCTCCGCACACGCGATGATGCGCGGCTTGTCAAAGGTCGGCAGTCGCATGGCCTGCGCTTTGTAGAACTCAGGATTCTGGAACGCCGCCAGCCGCACCACCGCATTCCGCAACGACGCAGGTAGCGCCGCCTTCGCCAGGTATACCTGATCGGACAAAGCAATCTCCAGTCCCTTTGGCATCTCTCCCGAAGGAACGCTGTGTTTGCTGCGGGAAGGCGTTAGCTTCCACGGCTCGCCATCATCGTCATCATCCGGGATCGCCATCCGCACACCCATGACCCGCCCCCGTCCCTCAGCCTCGTGAACAATCGCCTCGACACGCCCCATCGACACTCGTCCGAGGCTCGCCAGAAACTCCCACTGATCAGCATGCGGCTTCAACTCGCTATCGACAAACAGGCTGTTGCCTCTCTCCCTGGCAGCCTTCTGCAATGGCAGCGCAATCAGATTGCCAAAACCACCGCGCGGCAAGGTGTCCTGATTCGGGAAAAACCGGTCATACGATTTCAATCCCGCCTCCGGCCGCCGCTCCATCGTTTCCGTCAGAATGTGTGCGCCCAGTTTCCGGGCTAGCGACGCTGGGATCGCTTCAGAAAAGAATATCCAGACATGCCCCCCGTTACCAGAGCGGGATCTCTCCAGTGCCGCAGGGATTCCCGCACGCTCGCATGTCGCCAGATAGGCCAGTGAATCCGCCGCCCAATCGCCATCGTCAAAATCAACCGCCAGAAATAGGCATCGCTCATCCAGCAGCATCGGATACACCCCGATCACACATGGTCGGCCGAGATCATCGCTGCCCGACAAATGCCAGCGCACCACCTCATCCGTCACTGGCAGCCAGCATTGATGCGCACAGTCACCACACTTGATGCGCGGCTTCTCGCACACGCCGCGCACCCATTCGTTGCCGCAAACTGGTGAGTAGCCTGCCCTGCCTGTCTTGACGCTCTCGAACCGTCGTGGATAAACATCCTCCCGGCCTCGGAAGAGCGAGCGAAACAACGCGATCTTTTCCTCTGGTGCAGAACTATTGTTGATCGGCATAGGTCGCTTCTCCGATAACTTCCAACGCCGCTTCCTTATTCGCAAGCCTCGAATCCCGACGAGTTCAGTTCCCTTCGGCTCCGCGGAACCGCTGCCCGCCCTCTGCCCGCCCGCCACATCCACAAGCGAGAACCACGCGCGCACTCCGACTCGCCGCAAGTTTCTCGTCGCCGCGCCCAAAAAAGGCGCCCGCGCATCGGACAAATGGCCAATAGCTCCAACGAGGTCGTCGATACCCCGCGCCAATCTCTCCGCCTCCCCTAAATCGATCCCCTCGGCATCAAAGACCAAGCCCAACCAACACTCATACGTCCCTCTTGACGCACGTCATTCGGGACGTATGTTCACCCATGAAAGCAAACCCCGGAGGCCAAATCGACCTCAACTCAGTCCTAGGACGCGACCGGCTCATCAAGAACATCTGGGAAATCGTCCAGCAGCAAAGCATGGTGATCACCGCCGAACGCCGTATCGGCAAAACCACGGTCATGAAGAAAATGTCGGCCGAACCTCAACGGGGTTGGCTTCCAGTATATCAGGACCTGGAAAGCTGCCACTCAGCCGCCGAATTCTCGATGGCGGTCTATAAGCAGGTGCATCACTTCCTCAGCGGAAAGAGCAAATTGGCCCGACGATCCAAGGAGCTTCTGGGATCCCTTGGGGGCATCGAACTTGGTGGCACCATCAAGCTGCCAGAAAAGTCAGTCACTCCTTGGAAGGAGGTTCTGACCAAGTCGATCGAGGATCTGATGCACGAGAACGATGAGGGCACCAAACTGCTGTTCCTGTGGGATGAGTTGCCGTTCATGCTGATGAACATCCGCGACGGCGAAGGCGAACAAACCGCCATGCAGGTGCTTGATCATCTGCGGTGGCTGCGCCAGACGCACAGCGGGCTTCGCATGGTCATCACGGGCTCCGTCGGCCTTCACCATGTCCTCACTTCCCTCAAGGAGAAAAACTACGCCAACTCTCCAGTCAATGACATGGCAACGGTGGATGTCCCTCCCTTGGCACCAAACGACGCCGCCAGCTTGGCTCTATTGTTGATTGACGGGGAATCCCTGACGTCTCCTGACAAACCCGCCGCCGCAGAAGCCATTGCCCGGGAAGCGGATTGCTTCGCCTTCTACATCCACCACATTGTCAGAGGCCTGAAAATCATGGAATGGGACGCCAGTCCTGAAAATGTCGCCAAGGTGGTAACCTCGCATCTGATGGATGCCAACGACCCATGGGAGTTGCTTCACTATCGCGAGCGGATTGCCACCTATTACCAGAACCACCAGAAGGAAGTCTCCCTGATTCTTGATGAACTGGCAGCTCAAAACGAGCAAGCCTCGGTGGCCGAATTGTTGGCCATGCTCAAGGGCGCAAGCCAGTTTGACGACCGAGACAGGCTCCTTCGCCTTCTCAACCTGATGGAGCGTGATCACTACCTGAAACGGGACGAGTCTGGAGCATATCGCTTCCGCTTCCCGCTGATCCGCCGCTGGTGGAAACTCAACCGCGGCCTGTAACCATGCAGCCGTCACACCCCGCAGAGAGTCCCCACAGCGGCAAAGCCATCTGGGTCTTCACCCCCAGCCGCACCGATCCGAAGGACCTCGAGTTCATTCTCGTCCAAAGGCAAAGCCTCCTGCGGGACGCCGTCGAGCGGGTACAGGAGAGCGCGCTGACAAACCACAAGCACCACCTCCTCTTCGTGGGGCCGCGCGGCTGTGGGAAAACTCACCTCGTCACGCTCATCGTCAGCCGACTCGCTGAAGACGAGTCTCTCACAACCCATCTGCGCATCGCATGGCTGAATGAAGACGAAACCTGCACGACCCTCCTCGAGCTTCTTTTGAAGTTCCACGCGGCTCTTGAGAAGCGCTACCCCGCTGAATTCCACGCAGACATGCTCAGTCCCGCGTATGACCTCAAACAGGACGCCGCCTTGGAATTCGTCTCGAAGCATCTCCTCTCTGCTCTCGGTTCTCGCACACTCCTGGTCGTGACCGAAAACCTCGACGCCATCTTCGAGGGACTCGGCGATTCCGGACAAAAACAGCTGCGATCCTTCATCCAGGAAAACCCCCGCCTCTCCATCGTCGCCACCGCCCAGCGGCTGGTCGAAGACCTCTCCAATCGGAACAGTCCCTTCTTCGGTTTCTTCCAGACAGAACATCTTAAGCCGCTCACGGTCACGCAGGCCACCGAACTCCTCCAGAACATCGCCCGTCTTCAGAACAAGGACTCTGTCGTAGATTTCCTCGCCACCAGCCAGGGACGCTCCAGAGTCCGGGCCATCCATCATCTCTCAGGGGGCAATCACCGGATCTACATCGTCCTCTCGCAGTTCATCACTCGCGACAGCGTGGATGCGCTCTTGGAGCCGTTCATGAAAATGATCGACGAACTCACACCCTATTACCAGGAACGCATTCGCTGGTTGCCGCCGCTGCAGCGAAAGATTGTCGAGTATCTCTGCACCTGCGAAGGCACCGTGCCAGTGAAAGATATCGCCAAGCGACTCTTCGCTACTCCGCAGACCATCTCCAGCCAGCTTCAGGACCTCCGGGAAAAGGGCTACGTCGAGGCCAATCAACGCGGTCGCGAGTCCCTCTACGAGATCAGCGAACCTTTAATGCGCACCTGCGTCGAAGTGAAGGACAATCAGCGCCTTCAACCACTCCGCCTGCTCGTGGATTTCCTCCGCGTCTGGTATGACGATCAGGACCTCAAACTCCGTCTCGACACACTCGAACCTGCCTCCACATCCTTCTCCTATCTGCAATCTGCCATCCAAAAGAACCGCACCGACGGCAATCTCAGAAAGCAGATCCTTCTGGACCATCTCCAATTGTCACTTCCGGAGGAGACTCCCTCAGTGGTTCGCGAGGGGATGGTTAATGGCTTGAAGAATGCTCCAGAAGAATTACTTCTGGCCTTGCAAAGCATGAGCGAGAAAATGCCAGCCGAGGCGGTCCTTTCTCTCAATGAAGCCATCGCTGAAGAAGCCACGCCCGCGACCAAGGTTGGCCTCTTGCTCGTTCGCGCGATAATTCATTCAGAATTGGAAGACCGAGCCAAAGAAATCGCCGACTACACGGCCGTGATCGACCTGCCTGGCGCATCGGTTAAGCACGTCGCCAAAGCGCTCCTCAATCGCGGCCTCGCCCATCTAAGTCATGGACGGAAAAAAGAATCAAGATCGGACTTTGAAACACTTATTCGCCTTCGACAGACTCCTGTAGAAACCATAGTCTATGCGCACCTCTTCATTGCCGAAACCCACTTCAGCGACGGCAGATGGAGCGAAGGCTTCCAATCCCTTGAGGCTAGTTTGGATCGCGGCGCGAAAGCACAGCCCGCATATCACGGAAATCCTGCCGGTTTGATCGGCATGATCTTCTCCGCTGGTCTGAACCCAGAGGGCCGTCGCAGCAAAGTGGCCGAACTCCTCCGTCTCTATCAGAAGTATCAGGCGCTGCCCGCCTTGGGTGCGGCCGTCATTCAACACATCGGCAGCATCTACCGCTCCGGCGAGCCCTTTCCATCCTCGGACAATCTCGAAGACTGGAGATCAGCATGGGAGCAGGTCTCGGAAGGCTTTTCTGACTTTCGCCTTTCCATCCGCCTGCTTAAAACGTCGATCGCATTCCTCAAAACGGGAGGAAAGGACCGTTCGATCCTGCTGAACCTCGCATCCGCTGAGCGTTCCATCGTCGAGCAAGCCTTTGGCCTCGATAGAGAGCCTCGTTGAATACCGGACTTTCCCATGAATCTATTCGCAGCATTCGACGTAATCCCGCCTGGCTGACGACACGCACCACATGACCACTCCCGGAACCACCCGCCGCAGCCTCGCGCTCACCGCCCTCCTCGCCTTCATCTGCGCACCCTCTTCTCACGCCGAACCCAATCCCCCCACCGCCCACGCCGACGCCCGCAAAGCCTTCCTCAACGGCGTCACCCCATTCGTGAACGCCTACTGCACCGAGTGCCACAGCGACCGGAAATCCAAAGGCGGCCTCAATTACCAGTCCGCCCTCAAGGACCCCGGCAGCTCCGCCTCCCGCAAACGCTGGAAGCAGGCCCTCGCCAACGTCAAAGCCCACGACATGCCCCCGAAGGAAGCCGATCGCCAGCCCACCGACGACGAACGGCAGCAATTCCTCGACTGGATCGGCAAACTCAAATTCCTCAGCGCCAAAGACCCGGGCCTCTTCGTCATCCGCCGGCTCACCAAAACCGAGTACGGCAACACTCTCCACGACCTCTTCGGCGTCGACCCTTCCATCGCCCGCGATCTCCCTGACGAAGTCTCCGGCGCCGGCTACCTCAATACGCTCTCTCCTCTCCAATCCGAACAATACCTCGCCATCGCCGGACAAGTCCTCGACAAGGCCCTTCCCCCCAGCGGCCCACCATCCGCCGAGTGGCTGCAGCCATGGTTCACCACTCCGCCTGCCGATGGCACCGACCCAAAATCCGCCGCCACCCTGGCCGCTCGCTCGCTCGCCCGTAAAGCCTTCCGTCGTCCGCCTTCCGACGCCGAAATCCAGACTCTGCTCGCCGTCTTCGATCTCGGCCTCGCTAACAATCTCAGCTACCAGGATGCGCTCCGCCTCATGCTCAAAGCCATCCTCGTTTCCCCCTCCTTCCTCTTCATCACCCCAGCCAGCGCCGCCCCTCAAGGCCAGTCCATCATCCCCCTCGATGACCATCAGCTCGCCTCGCGTCTTTCCTATCTGCTCTGGGCCACCATGCCCGACGCCGAACTCTCCGCCCTCGCCGACAGCGGCCAGCTCCACCAGCCCGAAACCCTAACCACACAAACCCGCCGTCTCCTCGCCGACCCGCGCTCCCGCGCCCTCTTCGACGGCTTCGGCACTCAGTGGCTTGGCCTCGGCGACCTGAAATCCAAAACCTTCGACCCCGCCAGGTTCCCCCAGATGTCCGCCGACTTGCGCGACGCCATGATCGACGAAGCTCGTCTCTTCTTCGACAGCATCGTCCGCGAAAACCTCAGCGTCATCCGCTTCATCGACGGCGACTACACGTTCCTTAACAACTCCCTCGCCGCCCTCTACGGCATGGAAGCCTCCGTCACCGGCCCGGAAATGCGCCGCGTCTCCCTCACCGACCCCAACCGCGGCGGCATCCTCGGCATGCCCGCCGTCCTCGCCGCCACTTCCTTCCCTAACCGTACCAGCCCCGTCCGCCGCGGGGTCTTCGTCCTCGAACAGGTCCTCGGCGAACACGTCCCGCCCGCCCCGCCTAACGTCCCAGCCCTCGATAAGCAGGACCCCGCCAAAGTCGCCTCCCTCACCCTCCGCCAGCGCACCGAACTCCACCGCACCAACGCCGTCTGCGCCAACTGCCACAACATCCTCGACCCCATCGGCTTCGGCCTCGAAAACTTCGACGCCATCGGCCGCTGGCGCTCTCAGGACGACTCCGGCGGCCCCATCGACGCCGCCGGCGACCTCCCCGGCAACCACCACTTCTCCTCCCCGCGCGACCTCAAATCCATCATCGCCACCAGAACCAGCGACATCGCCCGCAACCTCACCGAAAAACTCCTCGCCTACGCCCTCTGCCGCCAGCTCGACGGCTACGACGAAATCATCGTCGACCAACTCATGGACTCCATCGCCAAAGACGACTTCCGCATGCAGTCCCTCATCACTGCCATCGTCACCAGCTACCCCTTCACCCATCGCCGCATCACCGACGACTGAAAACTAAAAACCCCTGTAAGCCTTTAACTTACAGGGGTTTGAAATGGTTGCGGGAATAGGATTTGAACCTATGACCTTCAGGTTATGAGCCTGACGAGCTACCGGGCTGCTCTATCCCGCGTGTCTGTCCTAGTCGCTGGCATGGGGAATGCAACTGGTTTTCCCAAATTGCTCGCGATTCAGCGCCGGGAAGGAAACGGAACAGTGACTTGACCCGCCACACGCCCCCTCAGATGGATCGATCCATGCACGTTCTCCGGTTCGCTCTCGCCGCCGCTCTGCTCACCGGACCTCCAGCCGCCACTGCCGCCGCACCTCCCGCACGCGTCCGCTTCGCCACCTTCAACGCCTCGCTCAACCGCACCGCGCTCGGCCAGCTCTTCACCGACCTCGTCTCCCCCGGCGCAGCTACCACCGGCGTTGCCCAAGCCAAGCGCATCGCCGAAATCATCCAGCGCAACGCCCCGGACATCCTCCTCATCAACGAATTCGACTGGGACCCGCAACGCGACTTCCGCGGCCGCACCGTCCTCGACCTCTTCCACGACAACTACCTCGCCGTCTCCCAGAACGGCCAAACCGCACTCTCCTTCCCCTACCGCTACACCGCCACCCCTAACACCGGCTTCTCACCTTACGACACAAACGACGACGGCGTCATCGACATCACGCCACCCGCGCCCGGTACCCCGGCCTTCCTTGACTTCGACAACTCCGGCACCGCAGTGACCACCCCGGGCTCCGAAGCCTACGGCAACGACGCCTTCGGCTTCGGCGAATTCCGCGGCAAATACGGCATGGCCGTCTACTCCCGCTTCCCTATCGACACTGCCTCCGTCCGCCAGTTCCGGCGTCTCCTCTGGAACGCCATGCCCGGAGCGCGCCTCCCTGACAACTCTTCCTCCCCAGCCCCCGCCGACTGGTACTCACCCGCCGAACTCGCCGTCTTCCGCCTCTCCTCCAAAAGCCACTGGGATCTCCCCATCGACCTCGGCGGCGGCCACCTCGTCCACTTCCTCGTCGCCCACCCCACGCCCCCGGTCTTCGACGGCGCAGAAAACCGCAACGGCCTTCGCAACGCCGACGAAATCCGCTTCTGGGCCGACTACATCGACCCCGCACGCTCCTCATGGATCTCCGACGATCAGCAAACCCGCGGCGGCCTCGCCCGCGGCGATCGCTTCGTCATCGCCGGCGACTACAACGCCGACCCCGCCAAAGGCGACAGTTTCCCCGGAGCCGCCCAGCAACTCGCCACCCACCCGCTCATCCTCAACTCCCCCATCCCCTCCGCCTCCCGCTACTCTAACAACACCACCAACACCGCCGACTTCGCCCAGGACCTCCGCGTCGATTACGTCCTCCCCTCTCGCTCCGGCCTCTCCATCCTCGACAGCGCCATCTTCTGGCCCCTCTCCCCTCACCCCCAGGCCTCCCTCGTCACCACCGCCAACGCCAGCGACCACAAACTCGTCTGGCTCGACGTCCGCCCCGATGTCTCCCTCGACGCCGCCGTCCAGAACTTCACCGCCACATGGACCGGCAACGCCATCCGCATCACGTTCTCCGGCGCCCCCGGCCACCTCTACTCTCTCCAGGAGTCCACCAACCCCGCCTCCTCCCCATGGCTCCCAGTCCCAGGAGCCGACCCAGTCCCCCTCAACCCCGACTTCTCCGCCTCCATCGACATCCCTCCCACCCCTCCAGGCCGCCGCTCCTTCCGCCTCGCCATCTCGTTCGCGCCTTAAACAACCTAAACCCGACCATTCCGATCAGGAATCGGGAGAATTCGCTTGCGCCTCGCCTCTCCCTCCGTAGGCGTCCATCAACGTCTCCACCACTTTCCGCCATGTCCACCTTCCACCGCTACCAGATCAGTCACCTCCAGCAGTTGGAATCGGAAGCCATCTACGTCCTCCGCGAAACCGCTGCCCAGTTCCGCAACCCCGCCCTCCTCTTCTCCGGCGGCAAAGACTCCATCGTCATGGCATGGCTCGCACGCAAAGCCTTCCACCCGGCCCGCATGCCCTTCGCCCTCTTCCACGTCGACACCGGCCACAACTTCCCCGAGGCCATCACCTACCGCGACGAATTCGTCACTCTCATCGGAGCCCGCCTCGTCGTCGCCCTCGTCCAGGACAGCATCAACCAGGGCCGCGTCGCCGAAGAAAAAGGACCACGCGCCAGCCGCAATAAACTCCAGACAGTCACCCTACTCGACGCTATCGCAGACAACAAATTCGACGCCTGCCTCGGCGGCGGCCGCCGCGACGAAGAAAAAGCCCGCGCCAAAGAACGCTTCTTCAGCCACCGCAACGACTTCGGCCAGTGGGACCCAAAAAACCAGCGCCCCGAACTCTGGAACCTATTCAACGGCCGCAAACACGAAGGCGAACACTTCCGCGTCTTCCCGCTCTCTAACTGGACCGAAATGGACATCTGGCAGTACATCCAGCAGGAAAACATCCCTCTCCCTTCACTCTACTTCTCCCACCAGCGCCGCGTCTTCCGCCGCGACGGTTCATGGCTCGACGCAGAAACCGGATTCGCCAACCCGCAACCCGACGAACCCGTCGAATCCCGCACCATCCGCTTCCGCACCGTCGGCGATGTCACCTGCACCGGAGCCGTCGAATCCTCAGCCTCCTCGCTCGACGACATCGTCGCCGAAGTCGCCGCCGCTCGCCAGACCGAACGCGGCACCCGCGCCGACGACCAGCGCAGCGAAAGCGCCATGGAAGACCGCAAAAAAGAAGGCTACTTCTGACCCGCAGCGTCCTAGCCACCCCTCCTTCCTAGCACCCCCTCTCCCAAAGCCATGGACCTTCTCCGCTTCACCACCGCCGGCTCCGTCGACGACGGCAAATCCACTCTCATCGGCCGTCTCCTCTACGATTCCAAATCCATCTTCGAAGACCAGCTCGCCGCCGTCGAACGCTTCTCACAGAAACGCGGCGACGCCCGCGTCGACCTCGCCCTCCTCACCGACGGTCTCCGCGCCGAACGCGAACAAGGCATCACCATCGACGTCGCCTACCGCTACTTCGCCACCCCGCGCCGCAAATTCATCATCGCTGACACCCCCGGCCACATCCAGTACACCCGGAACATGGTCACCGGCGCCAGCACCGCCAACCTCGCCATCATCCTCATCGACGCCCGTAAAGGTGTCATCGAACAAACCTGCCGCCACGCCTTCCTCGCTAACCTCCTCCGCATCCAGCACGTCATCCTCGCCGTCAATAAAATGGACCTCGTCGACTACAGCGAGGAAACCTACGAACGCATCAAGGCCGACTTCAGCGACTTCGCCAGCCGTCTCGAAAACCTC
The DNA here is from genome assembly GCA_027486335.1 of Verrucomicrobiaceae bacterium. GTDB lineage: Bacteria > Verrucomicrobiota > Verrucomicrobiia > Verrucomicrobiales > V1-33 > V1-33. The sequence goes on from JAIXPK010000300.1 coordinate 32,049, forward strand.
GTCGAGATGACCTTCATCCCCATCAGCGCTCTCAACGGCGACAACGTCGTCGATAAATCCGACGCCATGCCGTGGTACAAGGGCCCCACGCTCCTCTATCACCTCGAAACCGTCTACGTCCGCCCCGGCGAAAACCACGTCGAAGCCCGCTTCCCAGTCCAGACCGTCATCCGTCCCCACAGCGACGAATGGCACGACTTCCGCGGCTACGCCGGCCGCGTCGCCGGCGGTGTCTTCAAACCCGGCGACGCCGTCGTCGCCCTCCCCTCAGGCTTCCAGTCCCGCATCAAATCCGTCCACTCCGCAGACGGCGATCTCCAGGAGGCCTTCGCCCCGCTCTCCGTCACCCTCACCCTCGAGGATGAAATCGACATCTCCCGCGGCGACATGATCGTCAAACCCAACAACCCTCCAGAAACCGGTCAGGACCTCGAAGCCATGATCTGCTGGTTCAGCGAACGCCCCCTCAGCACACGCACCCGCTTCGCCCTCCGCCACACCACCCGCGAGGTCGCCGCCATCGTCAAAGACGTCCGCTACAAGGTCAATATCAATACCCTTCACAAAATCGAAGACGACCTCGTCTTCCGCATGAACGACATCGGCCGCATCGCTATCCGCACCTCCGCGCCGCTCATGTTCGACAGCTACGCGAAAAACCGTATCACCGGCAGCTTCATCCTTATCGACGAAGCCACCAATGAAACGGTCGCCGCAGGGATGATCATCTGAACATCCCCTTTCGGTTCCGGCCGCCTCAGCGCCGGCGCCGCCGCAGCAGCGCCACCGCGCCAGTCATCGCCACCACCGCAGCCGTCCCCGGCTCCGGCACGGCCCCGGCGTTGATCGCTGCCCCGATAACCGTCTCATACGCATAACTCATGATCAGGCCACCGGTCACATCATCGTTCAGCGAGACCTGAATCCATCCATACTGCACCCCTCCCCCAGTCGGATTCATCGCAAAACCCAGATACACCGGGCTCCCCGCCGTAATCTGCCCAGGCCCCGCACCAAGGTGACTCGTGCTCGCACTTGGCCCGCTCACATACGTCAGCAATGGCCCTACAGGACTGTCAAACGGCAGCGCCACCACCTGATCACCCCCCGTCACCGCCGGAAACAACCCGTCGCCATTCACCACGTCCACCCCGGCAAAATCCATGCTGATCCACGGAGCCGCCGGATTGCCGTAGAAATCAGCCGGCTGGCTGTTCACTACCGCACCGCTCACAACATTCAGATACACCCCCGCAAAATTATACGGGATCGGAATGTTCGCATCACCACTGTAAACAATGGCCGCAGACACAGGGCTGGCCGCAAGGGCCGCTAGACACATTAGGGAACGAAGGCTTTTCATGGCTGTTACCGGATTCGGTGTAGGGTTTTGGAATTCGCTCGTCTCTCTCATGGCATCGTCACCATCAGACGGGCAAACTGGGCCTTCCGCCCGTTGATGAACCGGATGTACGGCACACTCACCACTTGGTGCGTCCCGTCATCCGCAAGGATCTCCGGCACCGCCGTCGAGGAGCGCCACGTCACCAGATCAGCACTGAACTGCGGCGTGTAAATCAGCCCGGCCGCCTCGTGATCCTTCCGCCGGATGAAGACAAACCGGAAATCAACACTGTTAGGCACCTGCTCGACACCCGTCACCGGCTGCCCCTTCGCCCCAATGCTCCCATTCCCAGCAAACGTCCCGAGGTACGAAAGCTCACCAGTCCCGCTTACCGCACTCGACGGATTCGTCCCGAACGCAAACTCAAACAGATTGTTCACGCTGTCGCCATCGGCATCACCCTCATTGCCCTGGTTACCACTCCCGTCCGGATTCCCGAAGTTCTCCTGCCTCCACAGCTCCACAGGGCTGAAACGCACCGTGTCCAGCGACCGCACCGGCAATTGCTGAATCCGCTGGTCCTGCGCCATCGGCGTGTCCGCCGCATTGTACGCCAGTGTCCGCGTCCCGTGCCGCGCCGTCAGGTAATCGCCAAACGCTCTCTGCTCACCCAGCGAAGTCGCAGGCACTACCCCGGCCGCCGTGAAATCAAGATTCCGTGCCACCGCCGCCGACAAGCCACCGCCCGTCAGCAGATACCGGAAGTTACCCGTCTCAGGATTCACAATCTGGTTGGCCGGTGTCGCCGCAGGATCAAGATACTTGATCGGATACCCGTCCCCGCCGTTCGCCGTGAAGTTCAGCGCTACCATCGGAATGCTCGCAGGCGCTCCCGCAAGGATCACCCCGTCCCTCACAATCTCCGACACAATCGCACCAACGTCATTCACCAGCACCACCGACCTCACTTTCGGCGTCAGCGCTCGGTCAAACGAGAACCGGATGTTCCCAACCTGCGGAAACCCGCCATTCCCCGCCGCCAACCCTGACGCATACTCAAGGATCGCCACAAGGCCCTTCGGCGTCGCGTCGAACACCATCAACCGGTTGTCAAACCGCAGCGCATTCTCAATGTCCAGCAGCGATACACCTCCCTCCGGCTTGCCCGTCAGCGGATTCGCCACCGGCGGAATCTTCGTGCCATCCGCAGCCACCGCACCAAGCGAGGCCCGCAGCCCGCCGCCGTTCTTCAGCGACACCACCGGCGCAGCCGTCGGCAGTCCCAGCGCAACCCGCGCCGCAGCCGCATTCGCATCCGCCGTAATGTTCCCCAGATTCACTTCCTGCGCCCGCCCAAACACCCGGTCACCTTCAAGATACACCTTCGTGAACCCGTAGACCGTGCTGTCCTTGCTCACCACCACCGCATTCAGCGCATCCACAATCGCCTTCACACGCGTCGCCACCGGACTCGCCGCCACAATCTGCGCTGCCGTCTGCCCATTCCCCACCACCGATTCAAGAACCGCCGGAGCCGCCGCATACGCCCCGTTCACCACCGGATTCAACGAACCCGTCACCAGTTCCCCATTCGCGTCAAAATCAACGACCAGTCGCCCGAGGTACGAATACTCTGTGTCAGTCGTCACAATCAGCGTCGGCTTCCCGTCAAGACCCTGCGTCACAATCGGATAGCTGTCGGCAATGAAATCAGCATCGTGCCCGTTGAACCCGACCGCCACATCGTTCGCATCTCCCATCCGCTCGTGCCCGCCACCAGCCACCATCACGTCCACACCGGTCAGAAGCGGCGCCAGATCCTTATTCCTCTGCAGCGTGTCCAGCTGGTCAATCATGATGATCTTGTTCACCCCTATCGCCCGCAGCGCATCCACCGCCGTCTGCACATACGCCGCCACTTCCTGCAAGTCGCTCGTCGCAACATTCCCGTCATCCATCGGCCGGGTCCCGTTAGGTGACGACTTCACCAGCAGTTCCCACGTCGTCGCCCCCACAAACCCGATCTTCTGCCCCGCCACCGTCTTCACCGCATACGGCGCAATCCGCGCCCGCTGACTCGTCACCTCATCACCCCGGAAGTTGTTCGCCGCAGGCCCGCCCAGCGTCACATCCGCCAGACTCCGCAACGAACTGTCCGACGCAAAATCAAGATTCGCAGTAATCAGCGGGAACTGAGCCCCGACCCACGCCGAAGCTCCGCTCCCACTCGGCGCGATCGCCGTCTGCAACACTGGCGACCCAAGGTCAAACTCATGATTCCCCAGCGCCGACGCCGTCGTCCCGAACGCGTTCATGATCGCAATGTCCGGCCGTGCCAGCGCCGTCGTTCCAATCCCTGGAACCGCATTCAATGACGCATCCGCACCAGCCGTCAGCCACGGGCCGGGAATGAAGCTGTCGCCCTCGCCCAGCACCACCGTCGGATATTCGTTGTCAAACCGGTCAATCATCGCACCCATGATCGGTGCCGTCTGGATCCCCAGCAGCCCGGACTCCCCGTAATAGTGGAGGATCTGCAACTGCATCGCCGGCGCGGCCGGCAAAAGGCTGAACACCGACAGCGTGAACGACACCTCGCTCGCGACCAGCAGCAGCGGTTGTCCATTCGGGCTGTCCGCCGCAGGCACCACCAGCATCCCCTCAGGATTCAAATCCCCGCGCCGCGACACCGCCGTCACAAAACTCACCGCCGCTGGGTCCGTCACATCAAACACAAACACCGCATGCGCACGCTCCAATCCGATGAACGCATAACTCCGCCCGCCCAGCGTCGCCACCGACACGCCTTCCGGCTCGATCGACTTGTTATCGCTCCGGCTGTCATCCCACAGTGATGGGTAATACTGCGCCACAATCCGGTCGAGCACGTCACCACTGTCAAACACCCGGCGTCCCTCAGAATCCAGAATCGAGAACGACCGCCCACCGTACGACAGGATCCGGTCAATGTCCCCGTCCCCGTCAAGGTCACCACGCAGCCCCGGAACATTCGACACCGTCAGGCGTCCCAGTTGATCGTTCCCCTTCAACCCAGTCCCCGCACCCGCCGATCCCGAACCCCCTGCCGTCCCTTCCGTCGGAAACACCGTGTTATCGAGATCATAGGCCGTCACATTCACCGTCGTCGTCTCCACAGGCACCATGAAGTCGTTCCGGTCATCACCCTCATTCGCCGTCACGTAATAAGTCGCCCCGCCAGTCTGATAGGCCGCAATCGCATCCGGCATGAACATCCCGAACGCCGGCAGACCCGACTTCAGCTCGATCGCCTGACCGTTCCCGCTCCCGTCACGATCCGAGAAATCACCCGTCACCCGCGCATAGTTCTTCAACCCTAGCGGCTTCACCGCCGTGATCGTCGCTGTCGCAATGTCCAGCGTCGCAATCGCATTCGCTTCTTGCAGGGTTACCATCGCCCGCAGCCCATCTGGCGAGATCGCAATGTATTCAGGCTCCAGATCCCTCGAAGCCGCACGCCCGGGGAACACCCGCACACCAGCCGCCCGCAACGTACTCTCCTGCCCGTCAAATGCCCCAAACCCAGCCGTCGTCACCATCGGCGACGCAAACCCGCCACTCACATCAATGATGCTCACCGACCCAACCGGATCAGGATCCGCCGGAGCAGGCGCCGGAGCCACAACCGGCGCAGTCATCTCACCTTCGTTCGCCACAAGGACTTTCGTCCCGTCGGGCGTGAAGATCAGTTGGTCAGGCACCGCGCCCACCGCCACCGATCCCAGCAACACCCCCGTCGCCGGCTCGAAGAATGCCACCGTTCCAGGCAGGGTCTTGTCAGGACTCGCAATCAGCGACGCCGCCAGCACCCCATTCTTAACCACCACATGCGACACATCCTTCGTCGTCAGTCCCAGCACCGTCGGATCAATCGGAGCCAATCGCACCGGCACCGCAGGATTCGACAGGTCAATCACCTGAATCCCCGCGTTCGACGCACTGAACGCACGCTTCGACACAGGATCAAAGGCCGGAATCTCCGCCCCGCCCACTCCCGTCGCCGTCCCGTTGTCACTCACCACCACCGATCCCGCCAGCACCGCCGTCAACGCATTGTTCGGAACCGTCGGCAGCACCGGAGCCGGTGTCACCGTCACCGTGAAACTCACCTGCTCAGTCCCCACCGTGTAAGTCAGCACATTCGCTCCCACCGCCGCCAGCGCAGGATCAAACACGCCTCCCTCAACTCCAGCACCCGCAAACACCCCGCCCACCGGGCTCGCACCAGTCACCTGCGCCAGAGCCAGCGGCGATGTGTCCGCTCCAACACTCAATCCCGCCGTCGCTGCCGCATTCACCGTCACATTCACCGCCAGTTCATGCACCGTCAGGGTCTGCGATACCTCGCTCGCCACCAACAGCAGCGCCTTCCCACTCGGGCTGTCCGCCGGAGCCACAAACGCCATCCCCTCAGGATTCAGATCCCCAGTCCGCCGCAAACCGCCCGTGAAACTCACCGCCGCAGGATTCGTCACGTCAAATACCAGCACCATGTGCGACCGCTCCAACCCAAGAAACGCATACGTCTGCGCCCCAATCGTCGCCACCGTCACACCCTCAGGCTCCGGCCCCTTGTTATCGCTCCGCCCATCATCGAAATTCGCCAGAAACTGCGAAGCCATGATGTTCTCCAGCATGTCGCCACTGTCGAAAACGATATCGCCAGCCGCATTCAGAATCGAAAACGACCGCCCGCCGTAACTCAGGATCTCGTCAATGTCGCCATCGCCATCCGTGTCCCCGCGAATTCCCGGGACGTTAGAAACCGTCAACCGCCCGAGGCTCGCCTGATTCTTCAAGGCCGTCTCATTCGGAAACACCGTGTTGTCCAGGTCATACGCAGCATTCGCCACCGTCGTCGTCTCCGCAGGCACGATGAAATCATTCCGGTCATCCCCTTCGTTCGCCGTCACATAATAAGTCGCTCCACCCGAACTGTACGCCGCCACCGCGTCCGGCATGTACAACCCGTAAACCGGTTGCCCGGCCCGAGGATTGACCAGCGCCACCCCACCCGCTCCGTCACGATCACTGAAGTCATACTCGCCCGTCGCAAAGTTCTTCTTCCCTAGCGCCTTGATGCTCGTGAACGTCGCCGTATCAATGTCAAGCACCGCCACCGAGTTCGCTTCCTGCAGCGTCACCAGCGCCTTCTTGCTGTCCGCACTCACCGCAAAATACTCGGGCTCCAGATCCCTCGATGGCACACCCCCGGGGAACAACCGCACCCCATTCGCCACCAGCGTCGCCGCCTGCGCATCAAAGGCCGTGAAATCCGCCGTCGTCACCAAAGGACTCGCAAACCCGCCCGCCACATCCACAATGCTCACCCCGCCCTTCGTCAGGTCATCCACCACATTCCCAGCCGTCTCACCTTCGTTCGCCACCAGCAGCTTGCTTCCATCAGGCGTAAACGAAATGTGGTCAGGATTCGGCCCCGTCACCGCACTCCCCAGCAGCGCACCCGTCGCCGCATCAAGAAACACCACATACCCCGCATCCGTTTTCGGCACCGAAATCACCCCCGCCGCCAGCACCGCTGGACCACCACCAGCCGCCTTCCGCACTGTCACCGACGAAACATCGTTGCTCGTCAACCCAGGCACCCCGAGACTCGCCGGAGCAATCACCGACACAAACGCAGGTGCCGCCGGATTCGTCAGGTCAATCACCTGAATCCCTGTGTTCGATGACGTGAAGGCCCGCTTCGACGCCGGATCAAAGGCCGGAATCTCCGCCCCGCCAGTCAGCGGCGCCGCATCCAGATCAATGAATCCTTTCACCGTACCACCCAGCACACCAGATGCCGGAAACCTCGATGGCACAAAATCATCATTCACAATCGTCCCAGTACCCGCAGATGCTGCCCCCAGCACCGTCGCCCCCGTCGTATTCACAATCCCGGAAAGCGTCAGGATCACCGTCTCGCCAGCCTCGATCACCGTATCGCCATTCACCGTCACCGTCACCGTCTGCGAAAGGGCTCCACCCGCAGCAAAATTCAGCGTCCCGGCCGCAATCGCCACATAATCAGTCCCCGATACCGCCGTCCCGCTGAATGCATAATTCACTGCAAACGCCGTGTCCGTCACCGTCCGGCTCACCGTGAACACCAGAGACGCCGTCCCGCTGTTCCCTTCCGTCACCGACGTGTTCGCCACACTCACAGGATAACCCACCGCAATCACAAAATCCGTACTCACCGACCCCGGCGGCACCCAGTTGTCCGTCGCCGTCAGCCTCACCGTGTAACGCCCGATGTCCGCCACCGCTGGCGTCCCGCTGAACGTCCGCGTCCCCGCATTGAAACTCAGCCACGCCGGCAGCGCCGATCCGTTACTCAGCGTCGCCCCATATGTCAGTGGATGCCCGTCGGCGTCCGCAAAGGTATTCGCAGGAAACGCATACGAAAACGCCACCGTCACCGGCGCGTTCCGCTCGCTGATCGCCGTCGCCACCGTCGGCGCACGATTCGCATCGTCATTCAGAATCGTCGCCACACCCCGCGCATCAGCAAGACTCGCTACCCCGCCCGTCACCACCAGATCAGTCAGATCCACAAAAACCGTCTCATCCGCCTCCGCCAGCACATCCCCCTTCACCGTCACCGTCACCGTCTGGCTCAGCGACCCTCCCGCCGCAAACGTCAGCGTCCCACTCCCCGCCGTGTAATCCCCCGGCTGCACCGCCGTCCCGTTCACCGTCGCCCACCTCACCGTGAAATCCGCCTCATTCACACTCCGCGTCACCGTGAAACTCACATCCACCGTCCCGCTGTTCCCCTCAGACACGCTCACATCATTGATCGATACCGCATCATCCGCGGCAACCTGTCCCGCCATCATCAGCCCGCCAGCCATCAGGCCGGCCACTGCACGCAGGACCTTACTTGATCTCAGTCGTTTATTCATATCGTTTGGAAATTGGTGCCGCCCCCTTTTATTTAAGTGAGGCGGCCCGCATCATGGATTCCCAGCGTTCCTCGACAATGTTTTTAAGGTGCCGAAACAGCCACATTGCATGCCTATCTTCCACCACCGTTGATCAGTTCACGGAACTCCGTGACAATCCCGACCCTCCATTTTCCATTTTCCACGTCCAATCCGGCTCCCACCCCCCGTACGCGCACAGGCAGTTGACGCCGCTCCAGCCCGTCTGCTATGGCACCGACGGCTTAATCACCCGCCAACCCACAGTACCCCCATGCACCCCGCGTTCCGCATCGCTCTCTTCTGCTGCGCCCTCCAGCCCGTTGTCGCCCACGACGGCGGTCTCCTCCAGCATGCCACCAAACCGCTCCGCCGCTCCCTCGCCGAAGCACCCTTCCCAGTCGTCACCGGCTCCGGTTCCCTCGCCTACCAGACCGTCCCAGGCTGGGGCGCCGTCCCCGGCACCGTCAACATCGGCCCCACCCACGGCGGCGTCGTCGTCGATAAAGCCGGCCACATCTACGTCAGCTCCGATGGCAATGAAGGTCTCTTCGTCTTCAAACCCGATGGCGCTCTCGTTAAAAAAATCGCCCCCGAGTTCTCCGGCATCCACGGGCTCATGATCCGCGAAGAAGACGGCAAGGAATTCATCTACGCCGCCCACCTCCGCTCCAAGCACGTCGTCAAACTCGACCTCGACGGCAAAGCCATCCTCAAACTCGGCTACCCCAAGGAAGCCAACGCCTACCCGGATGGCAACGGCTACGCCCCCACCGGCGTCACCGTCGGCCCAGACGGAGCCATCTTCGTCGCCGACGGCTACGGCAAATCCCTCATCCACAAATACGACGCCTCCGGCAAGTACCTCAAAACCTTCGGCGGCAAAGGCAACACCGACGGCAAATTCGAAACCTGCCACGGCATCACCCTCGATACCCGCGGCCCCAAACCTCTCCTCCTCGTCTGCGACCGCGAAAACCGCCGTCTCGTCCACATGGACCTCGATGGTAACTTCGTCGCCGTCATCACCAAGGACCTCCGCCGCCCCTGCGCCGCCACCATCCACGGCGATCACGTCGCCATCGCTGAACTCGAAGCACGCGTCACCATCATCGACAAAACCAATCAGCCCGTCGCCTTCCTCGGCGACAATCCTGACAAAAGCCTCTGGGCCAAATTCCCAGCCGCTCAGTCCGAATGGAAAGACGGGCTCTTCACCGCCCCGCACGGTCTCTCCTACGACAAAGACGGCAACCTCTACGTCCAGGACTGGAACCAGACCGGCCGCATCACCAAAATGGTGAAACAAGCCGCTCAGTGACCTCCACCTCCCATCCCTCACGCGCCGCCGTCCCACCAAGGGGCGGCGGCGCTTTTCTTTGGCTCCTCGGCCTCCTGGCACTCCCCGCCGCCGCCGACCAATCATGGTCCTTCGCCCCCTCCCTCCTCCCCTCCCCCATCCGCAACACCGCCTCCGGCCCGTTCCTCATCCGCGGCACCGCGCCTTCCTCCGCCACCACCTGCACGGTCTCCGTCACGCTCTCCAGCACCGGCACTTCCTTCTCCGCCCCCGCCACCATCCGCGACGGCACATTCTCCCTCCGCTACCCTGACAACTTCCCCGGTGCCCCACCCCTCACCCCCGCTCTCCTCTACCTCGACGTCCTCTCCAATCCCAACAACGTCCCCGACGCTGAAGGCCTCCTCGTCATCCACGGCCCCACTCCGCCAGACCTCCCACTCCCTTTCTCCGACGACGCCATCGATTCCTCCGGCCGCCGCGACCGCGACGCCGCTCAATTCCCGCTCCACCGCGCCCTCGTCAACCACTTCCTCCACAGCCGCGCCGCTTCCCTCATGGGCATCCGCCGCCCGGACTTCGATCTCGCCCAAGCGGACGACCTGACATGGTTCCGCAACCACGCCGCCCTCTACGACTTCGATCACCGCGACCGCGACTGGTCCACCCCCCTCGGCCACCGCCCCGCCCGTGGCTTCTGGCAGGCTGTCTGGAACCGCTGGTTCAATACCTCCAACAACCACCCATGGGACGGCAATCCCGCCAACACTTCTCCTGACAACTTCCGCCCCTACACCTTCACCAACGACGCCGCAGACCTCGCCGTCCTCTACGCCATGCTCCGCCGCGCCTCCCCAGCCGCCCCGGACCACCGCCACGGTCTCCTCCGCGAGGTCATGGAAAATCTCCTCGCCCTCCAGCACCGCTCCCCTGACAATTTCTCCCTGCCCGACGCCTCCGGCCGCCGCGAACACTACTCCGCAGGTGCCTTCCGCTACGGCATGTTCGAATCCGGTGAATGGCTCACCGAAGGCACCGGCTGGTTCGCCAACCCACGCTTCCGCGACTTCGCACACGGCGGGGTCTTCAACGGCCGCGCCGTCTGGGCCCTCGGCGAGGTCCTCGCTGCCGATCCCCAATCCCCCCTCGCCCCGCGCCTCCGCGACGCCCTCGCCCTCACACTCCGCTTCTGCCTCCACGACGGTCTCGCCCAGCGCTACACGTCCCTCACGCCTTCCGGTCTCCCGCTCTGGAATCACCCAGGCGAACACGGCTACCTCCTCCTCGGCCTCACCGCCGCCTGCCGCTCCATCCCGGACTTCCCCGTCGCCCTCAACCCGGCAAAATCCCCACGCCCGCTCCGCGACATCACCGCCGACGCCCTCGACGCCCTCACCGAATCCGCATCTCCTGACGGATCATGGACCGACTACGCCAACGTCAACGCCGTCAACATCGCCGCCCTCGCCTCCGGCACCCTCGCCCTCCCGTCCCACCCGCACGCCCCCGCATGGCGCTCCGCCGCCCTCAAAGCCACCTCCCTCTGGCTCTCGCTTTCCTCACAACCAGATGACGCCGCCATCTTCGGCCCGCTCTTCGGCGACCGCCGCGGCAAATCCATGACGTTCCGTCACACCAACGCTCCCGCCCACGCCGACCTTTACGTCAGCGGCCACTGGCTCCACGCCCTCGTCATCGCACACCGCGCCACCAGTCTCCCCGCCGCTCTCGACCGCGCCAACGCCCTCATCGCCACTCTCTGCGGCCACAATCCCCTCCACGTCCGCCTCCTCAGCGAAATCGGTTCCATCAGCAACCGCATCACCGCCCCCGCCAGCCCCGGCCTCCCACCACGCCTCGCATGGGACGCCTACCCGGAATCCACCGCCTTCTTCCAGATCGGTCTCCTCCACCTCCTGCCATGATCGCCACCCCTCATGCGGCATTGGCAAACCCGCCGGACGTGCTTTGATGCGCCCCCATGGAACAAGGGCATCTCGTGCTGGCCGGCGGCGCTGCGATCTTCGCAGTCGCCTCCCTCTTTGCTGGCCACCGCGCAAACAAACGCCGGCGGCTCCTCACCGCTCTGCCCACGTCCTCCGTCCAGGGGGTCTTCATCGGTCTCGTCGAACTCAAAGGCTCCGCCGAAACTGAACGCCCCTTCACCTCGTGGCTCGCCAACCAGTCCTGCGTCCTCTACTCATGGCGTGTCGACGAACACTGGCGCCGCGTCGTCCAGGAATCCTACACCGATCAGAACGGCCGCCGCCAGACCCGCACCCGTGTCGAAACCGGCGTCGTCACCGTCGCCAGCGGCGGCGAATCCGCTCCCTTCTACCTCCGCGACGACTCCGGCGTCATCCTCATCAACCCCGACGGCGCAGAAATCCGGCCGCTCAGTCTCGTCCAGATGACTTGCGGCCCCTCCCATCCCTTCTACTACGACCGAGGCCCCCGTGGAGCCATCCCTAACACCACCATGACCCGCACGTTCGTGGAAACCGGGATCCCTCTCCACACCCAGCTCTTCGTCGTCGGCGAAGCCCGCGAACGCACCGACATCGTCGCCCCCGAAATCCACGCCGCCCCCAAAGCACCTCTCTACCTCCTCACCACCGAATCCGAAGAACAGGTCCTCAGCCGCTACGGTTGGTCCCGCTCCGGCTGGGGCATCGGCGGGCTCTTCGCATCAGGCCTCGCCGGCTGGGCCCCCTTCCTCAACGACTCCGGTAGCCAGGGCCTCGTCACCGCCCTCATCGCCGCCGCCGCCTACGCCGCCCTCTGGCTCCTCAGCTGGACCATCCTCATCTACAATAGTCTCATCGACTCCAGACACCGCGTCCGCCAGGGCTGGTCGCTCCTCGAAGTCCAACTCAAACGCCGCGCCGACCTCATCCCCCAGCTTGTGGCAATCGTCGACGGCCTCAAATCCCACGAACGCGAGGTCCAGGAAACCCTCGCCGCCCTCCGCAACCAGCTCGCCGCCACCCCAGACGGTCAGCAAGGCCCAGACTTCTCAGGCGTCGCCTCACAAATCGTCCGCCTCGCCGAACACTACCCCGCCCTCTCCGCCACCCCCGCCTTCGCTCAGCTCCAGTCCCAGCTCATCGAAACCGAACAGCGCATCGCCCTCGCCCGCGCCTACTTCAACGACGCCGCGTCCGCCTACAACACCGCCATCGAGGTCTTCCCGGACCGGCTCTTCGCCTCCCTCGGCGGCTTCCGACGCATGCCCCTCCTCGAAGCCCACGACTTCGAACGCGCCAACGTCCACGTCCAACTCGCTTCCTGACAATTTCCCCTCCTCACCCGCTGAACGGAAGCACCACCGACAGCAGCTTCGTCACCACCAGCCCGATCACTGACAGAATCGTCAGCAGCACCGTCCACGTCCGCAGGGTCTCCCGCTCCGTAAACCCGCTCAGCCGCGACACAACCCAGAACCCGCTGTCGTTCATCCACGAACACCCGTACGCCCCGAACCCGATCGCCAGAAACAGGTACATCGGATGATAACTCAAGGTCGTCGCCGCCATCAGCGGATAAATCATCGCCGACGTCGTCTGCATCGCCACCGTCGCACTCCCCTGCGCAATCCGCAGCACCAGCGCCACCACCCACGACAGCAATAGCAAATCCACACTCCGCCCCGCCACCACGTGCCGGATCGCGTCCCCCACCCCCGCATTCCTCAGCATCAGCCCGAACGCCCCGCCCGCCGCCGTAATCAGAATAATCACCCCGGCCGTCTCCAGCGGCGGCCCCATCAGATCACTCACCGCCTCCATTCCTAACTTCTTCTGCCGCATCAGCAGCACAATGCTCAGGAACCCGCCCATCATCAGCGCGATGTTCTTGTTCCCGATGAACTCGAACACCTGATACCCGCCCGCAAACCACTCCGCCTCCACTCCGCCGCTCCCCGCAAACTGCGCCCACGTCTTCCCATTCACTAACGCATGCCGCGTGATCTCGAAAAACGACGCCGCACTGATCAGCAGAATCGGCACCACCACCGGTGCAATCGACGCCAGAAACGACGGCAGTTCGCTCTCCGGCCGGTCCACCAGCGCCCGCAACCCGCTCAACGGCGCATTCGGAGTCTCCCGCAACGGCACCGGATTCGCCGCCGCAATCCGCTTCATCACAAACCAACCCAACCCCACCGGCACCATCCCCACCAGAATCCCCGCAAACAGCGACACCCCCGCATCCAACCGCAGATTCTCCGCCACCATCAACGGCCCCGGATGCGGCACCGTCATCGAATGCGTCGTCACCCCAGCCCCGCAGATCGCCAGCACATAAAGCACAAAACTCCCCCCAGTCCGCAGCGCCAGCGCCATCGCAATCGGCACCATCAGCATGAACATCGTGTCGAAGAAAATCGGAATCGAAAGAAAATACGTCGCCGTTAGCAGCGCCAGCCCCGCCCGCTTCTCCCCTGTCACCGCCAGAAACCGCCGCACCACCTTGTCCGCCGCCCCGCTCTGCATCATGCACATCCCTATCAAGGTCGCCATCCCCACCACAATCGACAGCTTCCCCGCCGTCGTCCCGAATTCCTCCGTGCACAACTCCACCGCCCGCAGCAGCTTTCCCTTCCCCGGCGCCTTCGGATCCGCAGGCAGACTCGCCGCCATCACTCCAGCTAACAAGGCCGCCAGTATCAGCGCCAGAAACGCATGCAGCCGCAGCTTCGAGATCGCCACGATCACGAAGGCCACACACACAACCAGTACAACGAATGGCCACCACACAGGTGCCGTAAATGCTATCAGGGGGAGCATGCCGCCGTCATAGAGATTCGCGCTCCGCTCGGCAATCAGTTTTCCTCCACGCATCCACCCATCTCCCACGGAGGCACGTCAGGGATTTGTCTTGGCACAACCTCCCCCCGTTCCCATGCTCTCCCCATGAAGCTCCCCTTCAAACTCCGGCTCCTCCTCGCCGTCTGCGCCGCATCCCTCGCACCCTCCTCCCAAGCAGCCATCAGCGGCGTCGAGGTCCTCGTCGGCGGCCGCTCCAACCTCAGCGGCGAAGGCACGCTCATCCAAGCCACCAACCTCGGCACCACCACGTCCGTCAACGTCCCCGGCGTCGGCACGTTCACCGGTGACACCGGCACCGACGGAGTCGCAGGCATCGCCTCCATCGCCACCACCGGCGGCGGTACCCTCAACGCCGCTGACATCGGCAGCGCCATCGACCCGCTCTTCTTCACCGAAACATGGAACAGCGGCGGCACCGGCATGCGCGTCACCGTCACCCTCCCGGACTCCGGCGACTTCCTCGTCGAATTCCTCCACGCCGAAGCCCGCAACTGCTGCACCGGCCGCTTCAACACCGCCACACTCTCCGACGCCTCCGGCACCGTCCCCGTCCCCGAATTCACCATCGGCAACGGCATCGCCAACCAAAACCCGCCCGCCGACGCCGACTGGGTCATCATCCGCGCCGCCATCCAGGGGGTCTCCACCTTCACCTACACCGTCCCCAACGGCGTCGGCCGCGGCACATCCATCATGGGCTTCCAGATCCGCCGCACCACCTTCAACCCCACCGATTCCTCACCCTTCATCCGCGAATTCTCCGCTGCAGGCAACACCACCTACAAAGACGAAAACGGCGACTCCCCGGACTGGATCGAAATCTACAACCCCACCGCCAACCCAGTCAATCTCTCCGGCTGGCACCTGACTAACAACACCCTCTCTCCCGACCTCTGGTCGTTCCCCGCCGTCATCATCCCGCGCGGCGCGTCCCTCGTCGTCTTCGCCTCCGGCAAAAACCGCGCCGTCCCAGGCTCACCGCTCCACACTAACTTCCGCCTCCCCGCCTCAGGCAGCTACCTCGCCCTCACAAACCCTGACAACTCCACCGCCCACTCCTTCGCCCCCTACCCACCCCAGACTGACGGCTTCTCCTACGGCCTCGCCGGATTCGCCCGCTCCGCTCCCTCCGCCTTCTTCTTCCCCGCATCCCCAGGCGCAGCCAACGGCATCCCGCTCTCCTCTCCACTCCCCGCCCCGGTCTTCTCCGTCAAAAAAGCCGTCTTTACCGTCTCTCAATCCGTCTCCCTCTCCACCACCACCCCCGGCAGCATCATCCGCTTCACCACCGACGGCTCCATCCCCTCCGCCACCTCCACTCTCTACTCCGCCCCGCTCACCCTAACCGCCACCACCCAGATCCGCGCCCGCGCCTTCGACCCGGTCTCCGGCGGCGGCGGCGAGGTCGACTCGGCCTTCTTCACCCGCATCGACTCCTCCTCCAATCTCTCCGGCATCGCCCCTCCCGCCACCTTCTCCTCCAATCTCCCCGTCCTCATCATCGAGAACTTCAACGGCGGAGCCATCCCCGGCACCAGTCAACCGCTCCAGTTCTCTCAACTCGCCGTCTTCGAACCCGATCCCATAACCGGGCGCACATCCCTCAACCGCACGCCTGACAAAGCCATCCGCGCCGGCCTTCGCATCCGCGGCCAATCCAGCTCAGGCTTCCCCAAGAAACAATACCGGCTCGAAACATGGTCCGAAGCCAACGCCGATAAGGACGAATCCCTCCTCGGTCTCCCCTCCGACTCCGACTGGGTCCTCAGCGCCCCCTACGCCGACGAATCCCTCCTCCGCAACCCGCTCGTCTTCAGTCTCGGCCGCGACTTCAACCTCGCCGCCCCCAACACCCGCTACTGCGAGGTCTTCCTCAACACCAACGGCGGCCCCATCGGCAGCGCCGACTACGCCGGGGTCTACATCCTCACCGAATCCATCAAAATCGGCGCCAACCGTCTCCCGCTCGCCAATGTCAGCGACTTCCCTGACAACGACGGCGGCTTCATCATCCGCCACGAAGCCAGCGCCGCCTCCAAAACCCGCATCACCGGCTGGACGTTCGCGGAAATCCACGACCCAACCACCACCACCGCCCAGTCCACCTTCATCAGCTCATGGATCAATGGCTTCAACTCCGCCCTCCGATCCCCCACCGCCTTCAACCCAGTCACCGGCTACGCCGCATGGGCCGATCCCGCCTCGTTCGCCTCCATGGCCGTCCTCACCGAATTCGTCCGCTCCCAGGACGGCTACGTCCGCAGCGCCTACTTCCACAAGGACCGCGGCGGCAAACTCATCGCCGGCCCTCTCTGGGACTACGACCTCACCTTCGGGGTCTCCTGCTGCTTCAATTCCCACCTCACCGGCATCGACCCCGCCACCGGCTCCGGCTGGCAGTACAATAACGGCTACAACCGCGGCGCCCGCGAAAACGGGCTCGCCGACAACGCCCACGGCTCCACCATGGCCCGGCTCGACTGGACGCGCCTCATGATGGCCGACCCCGCCTTCAGACAGCGCTTCACCGATTCCTATCAACTCCTCCGCCGCGGCCCGCTCTCCAACTCCGCCTTCGCCGCACGCATCGACGCCCTCGCCAGCCAGCTCAGCGACAATAACAACACCACCGACTCCCCTCAGCGCCGCAACTTCCTCAAGTGGGGCACGCTCGGCACAGCCACCACCGGCTTCCAGGCCTTCCTCCCGGTCAATCTCCGCAACGGCTCGGAAACATGGGCCGCTCACGTCGATTACGTCAAATCATGGGCCGCCCAGCGCACCACATGGATGGATTCCCAATTCATCCCCATGCCCGTCGCCTCCACCCCGGACGGTGTCGTCCCCCCGGGCACCCGCATCGCCCTAACCGCCATCAACGACATCTTCGTCACCCTCGACGGCTCGGACCCGCGCCGCCCCGACGGCTCACCTTCCCCCTCCGCCACGCTCCTCTCTCCCGTCCCCGGCGGCCCAACCCCCTCCATCCTCATCTCCTCCACCTCCCACGTCATCGCCCGCTCCCGCAACGCCGCCGCCTCCACATGGAGCGCACCCCTCAACCTCTGGTACCTCGTCGGCAACCCCGCCACCCCCTCCTCTCTCATCGTCTCCGAACTCCACTACCACCCCGCCGATCCCTCCCCCGCAGAACAACTCCCTGACAACTCCCTGACCGACGGCGACTTCGAATTCATCGAACTCAGAAACATCAGCACCACCACCCTCGACCTCTCGGGCGCTTCCTTCACCGACGGCATCGTCTTCACCTTCCCCGCCGGCTCCATCCTGCCCCCCGGCAATGTCGTCGTCCTCGTCTCCAATCCCGTCGCCTTCTCCCGACGCTACGGCCCCGCCACCCCCATCACCGGTCAGTACTCGGGCCGTCTCAACAACTCCGGCGACCGTCTCGAACTCCGCTACCCGTTCGGTGGCCCCATCCTCGCCTTCTCATGGAACGACTCATGGCACGACCCATCCGACGGCCCCGGCTTCTCCATGGTCGCCCGTCCCTCCGCCAACCCAGTCGATCCTAACTTCCCCTCCTCATGGGCCATCAGCCCGGAATCCGGCGGTTCCCCAGGCACCATCACCCAAGGCTTCTCCCTCACCTACTCCAGCTGGCGTCACTCCCACTTCAGCCTCGCCGACATCGCCGCCGGTGGCCTCGCCGACCAATTCGACGACCCGGACCGCGACGGGCTCTCCAATTTCCTCGAATACGCCTGCGCCACCCACCCGCGTCTCCCCAC
>JAIXPK010000411.1 GCA_027486335.1 Verrucomicrobiaceae bacterium
CACACCCATCCCATAGGCTGCTGGGCACGAGGGTGCCGCCCCTTTAGAGGCGGTCGCTGATCAAGGAAATTCGTTGGAGGTCGAGTTGAGTTAGTAAGGATTATAACCGTGATTCCGGCGCGGTGCTGTCCCACGCGGCTAACTCTTCACCGGCTCAATTCCGGCTCAAATCCGGGTAACCATGAGGAATGCGCGGCTCCTAATATCTTGAAACTGCCGCCTGCTGTCCCATAACTTCGAAGGAGAAAAAGCAGGTCCAGCCGTTCCCATATCGATGCTCTCACCACCGCAAAGAGTCTCGTGAAGCTGTGTCCCCATGCGCTCAGATGTGCCGCAAACCTCAGCAGTATGTACACCAGCAGCGCGGTCCACACCTGCCATCTGATTGCGTTGGCGCTGTGGCCCACAAAGCCGCTCAGCCGGAGCGTCTGCTTCACCTGCTTGAAGAATACCTCGATCTCCCACCTCGCCCGGTACAGATCACACACGCTGCCCGCGCTCCAGTCCTTGTGGTTGGTGATGAAGACCATCACCTTGTCCTTGCCGTCGACCTCCACCACGGCTTCCACCCGGCGCAGCTTCCAGGCCCCCAGCACCTTCTTCCACTTCACTCCGGCCAGTTCGATGATCTGGTCCTTCAGAATCCGGCCGCCCTTTTCAACCCGCAGCCTGCGCACAGGCCGGTACTGGAGGTTGTCCTTGGCGCGAGTGACCCAGAACACGCCGCGCGAATCAAGATCGTGAAGATGCGCAAAGTCCACGTAGGCCTTGTCGAAAACCGCGATCTCGCCGCATTGCAGCCCGGCACAGAGCTCCCGGGCGCGCTTGCAGTCGTTCTCCCCGGCAGTGTCTACGATGGCGAAGGCGGGCATGACGCTCGCGACGTCGAGCCTCAGGTGCAGCTTGGCAGCCGCCTTGCGTCGCCGGTGCTGGGCCCAGTCCATGCAGTTTGCCACCAGTTCGATGGTTGTGGAGTCAACTGCGTGCACCTTCGCCTTGAACCGGTGCAGCCGCCTGCGGCCCCTGCGCCTGCCGCCGAACTCCGGTTCGCAGCGCTGGAGGTGCTGGAGTGTGTTCCAGACGACGGTTTCGACGAATGCTGCGTCGCGGTTCCTGTTGGCGTGAGAGAGTGTATTGCGGGCAGGCGGCGTGATGCCGATGGCGGCGATGGCCCGTTCCTTGAGCCTGAGCCAGTCGCAGACGTCATTGAGGCTGAGTGCATGGGCCAGTTGCACAAAGATCATGGACGCCATGTGACTGAAGACGCTGAAGGTTCTGGCCTTGGCTTCGACGCCGTGCTTGATGGCCGCCGCGTTGACGATGGAGCGCGGAATGTACTTGAGGAGTTGGGCGAGCACGTTGATATGGTGGCGGGCTGGCCGGGCGGTGGAGGGCATTGCTGGGTTGATTTGCATAACACCACCAATCCAGCACGATTCCGCCGCCTGGCCACCCGCTTTTTCGGCCGCTATCTAACGCAAATCAGCTCTGCTTCTGTGGGATGCCTGTGGAAATGAACGAACTGATCATCAGTACGGAAATCCCTATTTTTCGCATACTACAAAGTCCCTTCTGTTTGCTGGATTCTGATGAGGAGGTCATTGCTGCATGGTTTGAGAATCTGTGTTCCAGCTCTTAGCAGTGTTTTCAGGTTTTCAAACAGCGAGGAGATCACGGCATTTGCATGAGGTTGCAGGGATGGCACCGGAAAATCTGTGAGATAAGGGGCGTGACATTCCAGCTTTCGTGGACGCAGGCGGACGTGTCCGCGCTTTGTGCTCACTTGGTCCCCGTTTGGTGGGGGATTTTTGAAGTGGAGCGGGTGATCAGAATCGAACTGACGTATCAAGCTTGGGAAGCTCGTGTTCTACCATTGAACTACACCCGCGGGGTGTGTGGGGGAGATTCTGGGCGAGGATTTGGCGGGATGCAAGTGGGAGCTGCGGGAGAAAATCCGAGTTTGCGGATGGGGGAGGAGGCGGGTAGAGCGGGGGAGATATCTTCCGCTGGTTGGCGGGAATCGAGACGCATGCACCATGTCCATATACGCACGTACGGCTGTCAGATGAACGAGCGCGACTCCGAGCAGGTGGCGCAGATGTTTCTGGAGCGTGGGGGGTATGTGCTGACGGAGGACGAGGGGGAGGCGGATGTGATTCTGATCAACACGTGTTCGGTGCGGGATCAGGCGGAGCAGAAGGCTTTGGGGAAGATGGGGATGCTGGGGAGGTTGCGGAGGGTGAAGCCGCATGTGGTGTATGGGTTTCTGGGGTGCATGGCGCAGAGTCGCGGGGAGGAGCTGCTGAGTCGGGTGCCGCATCTGGATCTGGTGGCGGGGACGCAGAAGTATCACCGGGTGGTGGAGCATGTGGACGGGTTGCTGCGGCGGCGGTTGGAGCGGCGGATGGATGACGAGCGGTACAGTATTGTGGATGTGGGTGAGGAGGAGGGGTCGCAGAATACGATTCAGGACCAGGTGGTGGAGGAGCGGCAGGCGACGGCGTTTGTGAGTATCATGCAGGGGTGCAACATGAAGTGCAGCTTCTGTATTGTGCCGTACACGAGGGGTGGGGAGCGGGCGCGGCCGATGGGGGAGATTGTGGCGGAGGTGAGGCGATTGGCTAGTGAGGGGGTGAAGGAGGTGACGTTGCTGGGGCAGATTGTGAATCGCTATGGGGTGCGGGAGTTTCCGGTGGTGGGCGGGTTGAGTCCGTTTGTGCAGCTGCTGGAGGGGGTGCATGGGGTGGAGGGGATTGAGCGGATTCGGTTTACGAGTCCGCATCCGATCGGGTATCGGGATGATCTGGTGGAGGCGTTCCGGCGGTTGCCGAAGTTGTGTCCGCATGTGCATCTGCCGCTGCAGAGTGGGAGTGAGGCGGTGTTGAAGGCGATGAAGCGGCCGTACAGTCCGGAGCGGTTTCTGGAGATCTGCGGGAAGATGCGGGGGACGCGTGAGGAGATGGCGATCACGACGGACATCATTGTGGGATTTCCGGGGGAGAGTGAGGCGGATTACGAGGCGACGAAGGCGGTGGTTAGGGCGGTGGATTTCGACAATGCGTTTATCTTCCGGTACAGTCCGCGGCGGGGGACGCCTGCGGCGGAGATGGAGGAGTCGCTGCAGGTACCGGAGCGAGAGAAGGAGGCGCGGCATCAGGATCTGCTGGCGCTGGTGAACGGGCAGGCGAAGGTGAAGTACGAGCGGGAGATCGGGCGGGTGGTGGAGGTGTTGTGTGAGGGGTATTCGAAGACGAACCGGGAGCGATTGTATGGGAGGACCCCGCAGAACCGGATTGTGGTGTTTGCGGGGCCGCATGACCGGCTGAAGGGGGAGTTGGTGCGGGTCCGGGTGGAGGATCACCATGCGTTCACGCTGTATGGCGAGCCGGAGGTGACGGGGCTGTGATGACGTCAGGACCTGTCGGGGAGCAAAGCGATGGCGCACGGGGCGGGCGGCGGGAACCGGCGTGGCGATCGCTGTGGTATGTGGTGGAGAACCAGGCGCACAATGCGTTCAATGACAAGGTGGCGCAGTTCATTCTGCTGGCGGTGTCGGAGGTGGTGGCGGCGAGTCGATGGTATCCGCAGATTGTGAGTGTGCTGCTGGTGCTGCCGCAGTTGTTTCTGGCACCGGTGGCGGGGTGGCTGGCGGATCATGAGTCGAAGCGGAGGGTGCTGATCTGGTGCAGTGCGGTGCAGGTGGTGGTGCTGGGCGGGGTGGCGGCGGCGTTTGCGGCGGGGTGGTTCTGGGTGGCGACGGCGTTGTTTTTTGTGCTGGCGGTGCAGGCGGCGGTGTATGGGCCGGCGAAGTCGGGGATTGTGAAGGAATTGGTAGGGGAGCGGCATCTGACGACGGCGTCGGGGTGGATGCAGGTGACGATGATTGCGGCGTTTGCGTGCGGGCAGTTGCTAGGAGGGAAGGCATTTGAGTACGGGCATGATGAAGTGTTTGGCGGTGATGTGTGGCGGGCGGCGGCGGTGCCGGTGCTGCTGCTTGCGGTGGTGGCGGTGGTGCCGCTGGTGCTGGCGTTTCGAGTGGAGCGGACGCCGGTGCATGGGGAGGGAAGGTTTCATCGCGGGTTGTGGACCGAGCATTTCCGGCATCTGGACGATCTGATGGCGGTGAGGCGGGTGCGGCTGACGGCGCTGGGGGTGTCGTTTTTCTGGCTGGCGGCGACGATGCTGACGCTGATGCTGATTGCGCTGGCGGCGGAGATCGAGCCTAACAAGGCGTCGCGGGCGGCGCTGAGTTCGGAGTTTCTGGGATTGGTGGCGCTGGGGGTGGCGGCGGGGAGCCTGCTGACGGGGAAGCTGTCGGCGAACCGGATTGAATTAGGACTGGTGCCGATCGGGGGAGCGGGGATGGCGGTGGCGGGGTTGGTGGGGAGTGTGGCTGAGCCTGGGGGTGTGTGGTTCTGTGTGGCGGTGCTGGTGCTGGGGGCGTGCAGTGCGTTGTTCATGGTGCCGCTGCATGCGAGTCTGCAGGATCAGGTGGAGCCGAGGGTGAGGGGGAGGATGCTGTCGGCGGCGGGGTTGATGGATTCGCTGGCGATGATGGTGGGGATAGCGCTGCAGTTTGTGCTGATGCGTGCGGGGTTGGGGATCCGGTGGCAGTTTGCGGTGCTGGCGGTGCTGTGTCTGGGGGTGTCGGTGTATGTGCTGCGGATCATTCCGCAGAGTTTTGTGAGGTTTCTGGTGGTGGGGCTGATCCGGGTGGTTTACCGGATCCGGCTGGTGCATCCTGAGCGTGTCAGGGAGAGCGGGCCGGCGCTGCTGCTGAGCAACCATGTGAGTTACATTGACGGGCTGGTGCTGTCGGCGGCGTGTGATCGTCCGGTGCGGTTTGCGGCGTTCGGGCAGTTTTTTGAGAATCCGGTGTTTGCGCTGGTGCTGCGGACGTTCGGGGTGGTGCCGATTTCGCGGACGCGGGCAAAGGATGGGATTGTGAAGATGGCGGAGATCCTGAGGGGAGGTGGGGTGGCGTGTGTGTTTCCGGAGGGGCAGCTAACAAGGACGGGGATGATGAACGGGATTCGGGGAGGGTTTGAGCTGATTGCGCGGCGTGGCGGGGGGCCGGTGGTGCCGGTGTACATGGATGACTTGTGGGGGTCGGTGTTTTCGTCGGGCGGGGGACGGCTGCTGAGGCGGCATCCGCATCATTTTCCGTATCATGTGTCGGTGGTGTTCGGGGAGCCGATGAGGCCGGAGGAAGCGAATGCGGGGCGGTTGCGTGAGGCGATGCAGGGGTTGGCGGCGGAGGCTCTGGCTGGGCGTGGGGAGGTGATGCGCGGGATGGTGAGGAGTGTGGCTGGGGCGTTAGGGAGGCAGCCGTGGCTGACGGCGGTGATGGTGGGTGACGGGAGCGGGCGGAGGTTGCGGCGCGGGGAATTGCTGGCGCGGGGGATGCAGCTGGCGAGGCGTTGGGAGGGATTGCCTGGGGAGCGGATTGGGGTGGTGCTGCCGCCGGGGTTGGATGCGGTGACGGTGGTGACGGCGCTGGTGCTGGGTGGGCGGGTGCCGGTGGTGATTGATACGGGATTGGCGGATGAGCCGGGGGATCTGGCGGCGGTGATGGAGGAGGCGGGGGTACGGACGGTGATCACGCGAGTGGCGGTGCGGGCGGCGCTGCCGGGTTTTCCGTGGCCGGACCATGTGCTGGATGTGCAGGGGGAGTTGGAGGAGCCTGACAGTCTGGGGCAGGCGATGGATCTGGCGGCGGCGTGGGTAGCGCCGGGAGTGGTTATGGGGTGGATGCTGCCGGAGCCGCGCGGGACTGGGGGTTGCGGGGGGATTTACCGGGAGGACGGGCGGGTGTGCTGTGCGGTGCTGAGTGGTGAGGAATTGATGATGCAGACGGAGATGCTGCGGGGGACGGATGTGATGAGGGAGGGCGAGCGGTTGCTGAATGCGGAGGGGATGGCGACTCCGCTGGGTTATGTGGCTGGGTTGTGGGGGCCGCTGCTGCGGGGGATTCCGCTGATGCTGATGCGGCGGGAGGTGGGTGGTGAGGCGCGGGAGCGGGCGCTGGGGCAGCATCCGCCGAGTGTGGTGGTGGGGTCGGTGGAGGTGGCGATGGCTGGGGTGAGGCATCAACTGGTGGGCGATGGAGGGGGGACTGGGGAGGGTGTGGGTATTCAGATGAGCTGGTGTCATGCACCCGCGGAGGCTGGGGGGATCGTAGCTGTGTCGATGCCTGATCCAGCGATGCTGACGAGCACTGCGGAACCGCAGGCGGGGTGGCGTGCGGGGAGTTGCGGGCGATTACTGACGGGGGTGCAGTGTGTGGTTGGGGAGGATGGCGGGATGAGACTGGTGCTGCCTGGGGGCAGGGTGCTGGTGATGCCGGAGGGTGCGCGGGTGGATGAGGAGAGGTTTTTATTTCTACCGGGGCGATGATGACGCGACGGCTATTTCTGATAGGGGCTGCGGCGATGGGAAGGGCGGCGGCTGGGTCGGTTTGGACACCGGCGGCGGCGGGGCATGTGTGGGAATTTCCGCGGGATCATTACAGTCATGACGGGTATCGGACCGAGTGGTGGTACCTGACTGGAGTGCTGGAGGCGGAGGGAGGCGGGCGGTACGGGTTTCAGTTCACGATTTTCCGGCGCGGGGTGAGACCGGTGGGGGCGCGGGAAGCGGTGCGGTCGCGGTTTGTGAAGGATGATTTTGCGATGGGGCATTTCACGCTGAGTGATGTGAGGGCGCGGCGGTTTCGGTTCGGGCAGCGGTTGAGTCGCGGGGCGTTTGGCGAGGCTGGGTTCGGGAAGTTGGGGGAGGCGAGGCTGGCGTGGATTGAGGGGAACGAGTTGCGCCTTGAGGACGACGGGAGCATGAAGTTAGTGGCGCGGCCCGATGGGGAATCGTCTCTGGAGCTGGAGTTGCGGCCGACGGGGGCGGCGGTGGTGCATGGGGAAGGCGGGTTGAGCCGGAAGGCGGCGGGCGAGGGGAATGCGTCGCTGTATTATTCGCTGACGCGGATGGCGGCGGCCGGGACGGTGCGGTGCGACGGGCGGGAGAAAAAGGTGACGGGGCGCGTGTGGCTGGACCGCGAGTGGGCGAGCAATCAGCTAGCGCCCGGGCAGATCGGGTGGGACTGGTTTTCGCTGAGTTTATCGGACGGGAGGGATCTGATGCTGTACCGATTGCGGAATGCGAGCGGGACCGATCCGTTTTCGAGCGGGACGCTGGTTAGGGCGGGTGGTGGTCAGCGGCATTTGAAGTCCGGGGATTTCACGATGACGCCTGGGGAGACTTGGCGGAGTGCGGCGACGGGTGGGGTGTATCCTGTGGAGTGGACGCTGGAGGTGCCGTCGGAGCGATTGAAGCTGACGGTGCGGGCGGAGTTTCCGGAGCAGGAACTGGCGCTGACGCCGGTGGCGTACTGGGAAGGGATGATTGGGGCGCGCGGGGAGGCGGCGGGGCGGGAGGTGACGGCGGAGGGGTATCTGGAGATGACCGGGTACGCGGCGGCGCTGCAGGCGTTGCAGAGGTGAGGGTGCTGTCAGGCGGGCGTGGGGGCTGAGGTGGCCTTGCAACGTGGGGCTGGTGCGGAGACAAGGCCGGGACGGCCTTGCTACGGGGGCTGCCGCTAGGGAGATGGGGTTGCTAGTTCGGAGCCTGGGACGATGACGACCTGGCGGAATGGGATGGTCCAGTTGTGCTGGAAGGCGGCGGTGGCGCAGGCGCTGCGGAGGACGCGGGGGAGGTTGGTGAAGTGGGGCGCGGCGGCACCGGCGAAGTCGGCGATGATGAGGAATTCGATGCCGGCTGGGGAGACCTCGCTGAGGTCGGCCTTGAGGTGGATGAGCTGTTCCGGAGGGAGAAGGGTGGCGACGGCGTCGCGGATGGAGGCTTCGAGGGCGAGAGGGATGGTGGAGGTGGCGTCCGGGGCGTGGCGGAGGTCGAGGAGGAAGCGTGAGACGACGCGGAAGTTGTGAGAGAGATTGCGTGGGGAGCGAGCGAGGAAGTCGGTGGCTGGGAAGGTTCGGAAGCTGCCGCCGACGGGGAGGAGCTGGACGGCTTCCGGGGATTGGAGGACGACCTTGCCGACGGTGCCGTCGCTGAGTTCGACCCAGTCGCCTTCTTCGGTGGGGAACCAGCGTTCGCGTGGGGAGAAGGCGCGGGAGGAGATGTTTTCGAGTTCTGTGAGGGGGAGGTGGAGGGAGCCGCCGGTGAGGCTAGGGTTGACGAGTTCGCAGTGGAAGTGGAGCCGTTTGACGAGCCATGGGAGCCCGCGGAGGGTGACGCGTTCGCCTTCTCTGACGGGGCCGAGATTGAGCATGAGGCGGGCCTGGGAGTAGAAGTGGGGGAGGGTGCGGCGGCTGAGGAGGACGAGGCCTGCGACCATGAGCATGCCGAGGGTGAGGAGGAGCCAGTCGCCGGAGGCCCAGAGGACGAGGAAGCCTGCGGCGAGAGCGGCTAGGGCGGCGAGGGTGTAATAACAGACATCGCCGACGCGAGCGAGGAGGGCGGAGAGGCCGAAGCGGCGGCGGAAGCCGCGGCGTCCGAACCAGCGGTGGAGCCACATGAGGGAGCCGAGGACGCCGCCGAAGGCGAGGATGGCGAGGAGGAGGTTGAGGAGCCGTTCGAGGACGTAGCGGCTCCAGAGACTGGCGGCG
>JAIXPK010000381.1 GCA_027486335.1 Verrucomicrobiaceae bacterium
CATCTCCCTCCTCTCACTCCGCCTCCGCTACGACGACGGCTTCGTCGCCTTCCTCAACGGCTCACCAGTCGTCCGCCGCAACGCCCCACCCGGCACCCCCGCATGGAACGCCGCAGCCTCCACCTCCCGCTCCGCCTCCACAGCATCCATCCCCGAATCCTTCGACCTCTCCGCCTTCACTCACCTCCTCCGCAACGGCCCCAACCTCCTCGCCATCCACGGTCTCAACGCCTCCCTCTCAGACCCCACTTTCCTCCTCGACCCGGAACTCGTCACCGGACGTCTCCAACCCGCCCGCTTCTTCCCCCAGCCCTCCCCCGGAACCCCTAACTCCTCCGGCGTCTCCGGCTTCACCGCCGACACCAAATTCAGCCACGACCGCGGCTTCTACGACGCCCCGTTCGACCTGACCATCACCTGCGCCACCCCCGGATCCGTCATCGTCACCACCACCGACGGCTCCATCCCATCCCTCACCAACGGCACCACCACCCCCGCACCCGCCACCCTTCGCATCGCCTCCACCACCACGCTCCGCGCCGCCGCCTTCGTCCCCGGCACCGACCTCGGCCCAGCCAACACCGACACCCATACCTATCTCTTCCTCAGCCAGGTCCCTAACCAGCAACGCCCCGCCGCCGCTCCCGTCACATGGCCCAGCGGCCACCCCGGCGACTACTCCATGGACGCACGCGTCACCTCCACCACCCAACCCGGCTACACACTCCGCGACTCCCTCCTCTCCATCCCTACCCTCTGCCTCACCGCCGACCCCTCCGACCTCTGGAGCGCCAGCGGCATCTACGCCAACAGCGGATCCCGCGGCGATGCATGGGAACGCGCCGCACACGCCGAATGGATCGACCCAGCCTCTAACGCCACGTTCAGCACAGGCTTCGGCATCGCCATCCACGGCAACATCAGCCGCGACAAATCCTTCACCCCAAAACACAGCTTCAAAATGCTCTTCCGCTCGCAGTTCGGCCCCACCAAACTGCGGTACCCCGTCTTCCCGGACAGCCCCATCACCGAATTCGACCAACTCACCCTCCGCGCCGGCAGCACAGACACGTTCCCCTGCACCGAATGGGGCACCCATCCCCTCGGCCCCGACGGCGCTCCCTATCAACGCTGGGCCCGCTCCCAGGCCACCTACATCCGCGACCAGTGGGTCCGCAACTCCCAGCTCGCCATGGGCCACCTCTCCGCCCACGGCCGCTACGTTCACCTCTACCTCAACGGCACCTACTGGGGTCTCTACAATCTCTGCGAATACCCTGACGAAAACTTCCAGGCCAGCCACCTCGGCGGCAACCCCACGGACTACGATGTCACCGTCGGCTTCGCAGAACTCAAAAACGGCAACATCAACGCGTGGAACCTGCTCATGAATCTCTCTGGCACCTCCGCCAGCGACACCGTCTTCCAGCGGCTCATGGGCAATAACCCCGACGGCTCCCGCAACCCAGCCTTCCCCGTCCTCCTCGACGCCGAAAATCTCATCGACTACATGGTCCTCCACATCTTCCACGGCGCGGACGACTGGCCCAATCACAACTGGTGGTCCGGAGCCGCCTCCCGCAACCCCTCCCCGCTCATCAACCACGGCTTCCAATGGTTCGCATGGGACCAGGAGATCAGCAACGTCAGCACGCTCTACGAACGCTCCGCATGGCAGAGCCCGCCGCTCAAATACGCCGACGTCAGCGCCGCCAATTCCCCCGCCGCCCCCTACTACGCCCTCCGCCAGGGCAGCCCCGCCTTCCGTCTCCGCTTCGCCGACCGCGTCCACCGCCACCTTTTCAACTCCGGCGCCCTCACCACTTCCGCCGCCACCGCCCGCTGGAATGCCCTCGCCGCTGAAATCGATCGCGCCATCGTCGCCGAATCCGCGCGCTGGGGCGACTACCAGCCCCACCTCTCCCGCCCCGGCCAACCCTATCGCCGCGAATCCGATTGGCTCCCCAATCTCACCTCCATGGCCTCTAACTTCTGGCCCCACATCAACGCCACCGCCCTGAAACGCTTCCGCGACGCCGGCCTCTACCCAGCCACCGCCGCCCCCACCATCAACCGCTTCGGCGGCTGGTTCCTCCCCGGCTTCCGCATCGCCCTGACAAACCCGAACACCTCCGGCACCATCTACTACACCCTCGACGGATCCGACCCGCGCCGCCCCGACAACACCCCGCTCCCCGCCGCCACCACCTACTCCGCCCCCTTCCCGCTCTCCGGCCCCCGCACCCTCAAAGCCAGAATCCTCGTCGGCACCACATGGAGCGCTCTTCTCGAAACCGACTTCATCCCCCATCCGGACCGCGACCTCGATAGCATGCCCAACGACTGGGAAATCCTCCACAATCTCAACCCGGACAGTCCTCTCGACGCCGCCTCCGACCCCGATGGCGACGGCCAGCCTAACGCCGCGGAATTCGCCGCCGCCACCAACCCGCGCGACGCCACCGACACCCTCCGCGCCACCGCCTCCCCCACCCCGGAAGGCATCGCCATCTCCATCCTCACCCGCGCCAACCGCCGCTACCGGCTCGAAGCCTCGCCCTCCGGCACCGCATGGCAATCCATCGCCACTCGCGAGCCCGCCACCAACGACGCACCCCACTCATGGTCCGTCCCGCTCACGGAAAACCGTCGATTCTTCCGCGTCGTCGTCTCTCTTCCCTGACATCTCCGCCCGCTCAAGCTCCCTCCGGAAACGCCGCCTCATCCCGCCCGATCCGCGGCACCCGCACCGCCGCCGTCCACCGCCGCCGCAGCGCAAATCCCACCCGCGCCCTCACCAATTCCGGCCGCTTCAGCAGCAGCCCGGCCGGCAAACGCACCCTCCCCCGACCCGCCAGCAACCGCAGCAGCTCGGGAGCCGTCACCGCCAGATCAAACCGCTCGCGCCCTAACCGCCAGCCCGCCATCCCGTGCGCCGCCGCCAGCCCCGCATCCTTTAGATAAACCTCCAGCGCTGCCGCCACCGCCTCCGGCTGCCCGGGCCCCGTCAGCGCCCCCGTCACTCCCGGCTCGATCATCTCCGGCACCCCAGCTACCGTCGTCGCCACACACGGCAACCCCGCCGCCATCGCCTCCATCAGCACCGTCGGCAGCACATCCATCCCCCCATCCCGCTCCACCACACACGGCAGCGCAAACACCCGAGCCCCCTCCAGCAGCACCCCAATCTCCGCCTGACTCCTCGCCCCCGCCAGCTCCACCACTCCCCCTAACCCACTCTCCGCAATCTGCCGCTCCAACTCCCCCCGCAACGGTCCCTCCCCCGCAATCACACACCGGAACGCCACGCCCCGATCCCGCAGCAGCCCCGCCGCCCTCACTAAATCCCCGAACCCTTTCTTCTCAATCAATCGCCCCACACTCACAATCACCGGCACGCCCTCCCGCGGCCAACCCGGAGGCTCCGCCGACATCGCCATCCCGTTGTACACTCGCTCAATCCTCCCCGCCGCCTCAGGATACTTCTCCCGCAACCAGTCCCGCGTGAAATCACTCACCGCCACCACCACCGCCGCATCCCTCACCAGATCGCCTAGCCCCACCGGCGTCGCTTCGTCAGGGCAGAACAGGTCGTTCGCATGCCCCGTGAAACTGTAACTCATCCCGTAAAACCGCCGCATCCACCAGCAGCACCGCGCCCCGATCCCCGCAAAATGCGTGTGCACATGCCGCACTCCCGCCGCATGCAGCCTCGAACCCGCCCACAACGCCTCATACACCCGATTCTTGTCAGGACGCCCGCCCCACTGCCGCAGCGTCACCACCGCATGCGGCGGCAGTTCATCACGCCGCTTCATCTTCATCACCTCCGCCGCCACCTCATCCGCCTTCGGCAGCACCGTCGTCGCACTCACCAGCGCCTCCGGAAAATGCCGGATCGCTTCATCACTCACCGCCCTCACCGAATACAGCGCCGTCTCCACCCCTAGCCCACGCAACGCCTCCGCTTCCCGCGCCACAAAAGTCTGCGTAAACGACGGAAACCGCTCAAATAAACAGCCGAATGCAGCTTTCATAACACTCCCAGATGTCTCGCAATTGCCCCAGTCTCCGGCGCACACACGCCCCGCTCCGTAATCAAAGCCGTCACCAGCCCCGCCGGCGTGATATCAAACGCCGGATTCGCCGCGCCTGACCGCCCCGCGACCACCCTCACACGCCGCATCTCCCCGCCCTCATCCGGCCCCTCCATCCACAGCACTTCATCCGCCCCCCGCTCCTCAATCGGAATCCCACCCACCCCCACCGCCAATCCCGCATCAATCGTCGAGGTCGGCAGCGCCACATAAAACGGCACGCCATAATACCGCGCCGCCAGCGCCTTCAGCAGGGTCCCTATCTTGTTAGCAACATCCCCGTTCGCCGCCACCCGGTCCGCTCCCGTGATCACCACATCCACCCGCTCCGTCTGCATCAGATGCGCCCCAGCATTGTCCGCCACCACCGTGTGCGCGATCCCCTGCTGCTCCAGCTCCCACGCCGTCAGCCGCGCCCCCTGATTCCTCGGCCGCGTCTCGTCCACCCACACATGCACCGCCATCCCCGCAGCCGCCGCCGCATACACCGGCGACAATGCCGACCCGTGATCCACAAACGCCAGCCACCCCGCATTGCAATGCGTTAGCACATTCAGCACCGATCCCTCCGGCTTCCCCGCCGCCAGCCCCTCCAGCAATCCCTTCCCGTGCCGCCCGATCGCCGCACACGCCGCCGCATCCTCATCCGCAATCCGCTGCGCCGCCTCCCGCGCCGTCGCCGCATCCCTCGTCTCCCTAACCATCCGAGCCACCGCCCAGCCCAGATTCACCGCCGTCGGCCGCGTCGCCCGCAACCGCTCGCCCGCCGCCTCAAACTCCCCGCGCCGGAACTCCCCGCCCGCCTCCGCCTCCCGCGCCGCCAGCCACATCCCCCACGCCGCCGTTGCCCCGATGCACCCAGCCCCGCGCACCACCATCTCCCGAATCGCCACCGCCACCTCCCCCACCGTCGTCAGCCGCGCCTCCGCCAGCTCCCACGGCAACCGGTTCTGATCAATCACATGCACCGCCCCCGGATCATCATCCGGCTGCCATACCGTCCGCATCGCTCTGCCATTCACCAGCATCACCCACCCATCATCCCTCCCGCACTCCCTGCAAGCGCACCTCCATTGACGCCCCGCTTCCCCGCTCCATCAATGCTCCCAACCACTTTCATCACTTTCATCACCATGCCCACGCTCAACGAACAGATCATGAATGACCTCAAAGAGGCCATGAAGCAGAAGGACCAGTCAGCCATGACCACCCTCCGCGCCCTCAAATCCGCTATCAAATACGCCGCCATCGAAAAGGTCGGCGCAGACGGCGAACTCCCCGAATCCGACGCCATCGCCGTCATCCGCAAACAAATCAAACAACGCCGCGATTCCGTCGACCAATTCACCGCCGGTGGCCGCCCCGACCTCGCCGCCACCGAATCCGCAGAAATCACCGTCATCGAACGCTACCTCCCCACCGCCCTCTCCACCGAAGAGACCGAAGCCCTCGTCGCCTCAGTCATCGCCGAACTCGGCGCGTCCTCCAAACAGGACATGGGCCGCGTCATGAAAACCCTCCAGGATCGCTCCGCCGGCCGCGCCGACGGCAAAATCCTCTCCCAGCTCGTCGCCAAAGCCCTCGCCTGATCCCCACGCCCGCGCCCTCCCATGACCGCCGCCGTCATCGTCGCCGCCGGGTCAGGCACCCGCATGGGCTTCGATAAACTCCTCGCTCCCCTCGCCGGTCAACCGGTCCTCCGCCACACGCTCAACGCCTTCCAGCTCTGCCCCGACATCGACGCCATCTGGATCGTCTCCTCCCCAGCCTCCCAATCCACCTTCCTCGCCCTCGCCGCCGACTTCCCCAAATTCCGCGGCCTCGTCCCCGGCGGCCCCGAACGCCACCTCTCCGTCTGGAACGGGCTCTCCGCCCTCCCCCCCGACACCGACTGCGTCGCCGTCCACGACGGCGCACGCCCACTCATCCGCCCCGCCCAGATCTCACGCTGCATCGCCGCCGCCCGTCTCCACGGCGCTGCCGCCTCCGCCCGCCGCATCACCGATACCCTCAAACGCGCCGACCCAGACGGCCGCGTCACCGCCAGCGTCGACCGCGATCACCTCTGGGCCATGGAAACTCCTCAGGTTTTCCGCTTCCCTCTCCTCCACGCCGCGTATCAAAAGGTCCTCCAGAACGGCACCCTCGTCACAGACGAGGTCTCCGCCGCCACCCTCTCGGATATCCCCGTATGGCTCGTCGAAAATCTCTCCCCCAACCTGAAAATCACCCTGCCGGGCGACCTGGAATCAGCCGCAGCTCTGCTGCCGTAACCCAGCACCGCTTCGCCAAACTCCGCACCGGCGGCATCCTCTGCGTCGCTGAAATGCCGTGGATGGAAAGCGTCAGCCTCGGCATCTGGACCGGCGTCGGCGGCCGCCACGACCCCGCCTCCATGAGCGGTCTCGCCCATTTCGCCGAGCACATGGTCTTCAAAGGCACCAAACGCCGCTCCGCCCGCCAGCTCAACCGCGACGTCGAAAGCGTCGGCGGCTCCATGGACGCCTACACCAGCGAAGACCACACCAGCTTCTTCATCCGCG
This sequence comes from Verrucomicrobiaceae bacterium, assembly GCA_027486335.1. Classification (GTDB taxonomy): domain Bacteria; phylum Verrucomicrobiota; class Verrucomicrobiia; order Verrucomicrobiales; family V1-33; genus V1-33. Next base: position 6,641 of record JAIXPK010000381.1, read on the forward strand.
GCCCCGCCGAACGCCTCCCACGCTTCGCCGACGTCCTCCTCGACCTCTACCGCCACTCCCGATTCCTCGCCACCGACGTCAAACGCGAACGCGAAGTCATCAGCGAGGAAATCGCCATGTACCGCGAACAACCAGCCCAGCAGGTCGAAGACCTCCTCTGGCGCACCGCATGGCCCTCACACCCACTCGGCCGACCCATCGCTGGCACCGACGAAAGCCTCGCTAACATCACCAGCGCCGCCCTCAAGAACCACGCCCATTCATGGTTCGGTTCCCGCAACACGGTCTTCTCCGCCGCAGGCCGCGTCACCCTCGAAGAAGTCAAGGAAGCCATCGAATCCTCCGCCGGTGACTCCCTCGCCCCCGGCCGCAAACCACCTCTCCGGGCCTTCAAACCCACTCCCCGCCGCCACACCGCCGTCATCTGCGAAAACCGCGACATCGACCAGGTCCAACTCGCCGTCGCCATCCACGCCCCCGGCCGCCACTCCCCAGACGCACCAGCCCTCCGGCTCCTCAACGTCCTCCTCGGCGAAAACACCAGCTCCCGTCTCTGGTCCTCCCTCCGCGAAGACCTCGGCCTCTGCTACGACGTCGGCTCCGACATCACGTCCCTCCACGACACCGGCCTCCTCCACATCTTCGCAGGCGTCGACCCGGATAAACTCGAACGCGCCCTCAAAACCCTCCGCTCCGAACTCCTCAGACTCGCCGCCAAACCAGTCAGCCGCCGCACCCTCTCCGAAGCCCTCGAGTACACCACCGCCTCCATCCGCATGGCCCTCGAAACCCCTTCCAGCCACATGACCTCCATGGCCGAATGCCTCCTCTTCCACGGCCGCTGGATCCCCATCGACGACTACTACCGCCGCCTCGAAGCCGTCACCCCCGAAGCCATCCACGCCCTCGCCAAATCCCTCTTCAAACCAGGCAACCTCACCCTAGCCCTCGTCGGCCCAGTCCCCAACCCAGACACCGCCGCCCGCTGGCTCTCCCCATAACCAACCCTCTCCGAACAAGCAGCCGAAGGCTCTGGACTGCTGTCAGCATTACAGCTCTCCCTCGCGCACGGAGTGCACCTACCAGCCCTACCCAAAAGCCTCAAAGTGGAAGCGGCGTCCCGCCGCTCATCTCCCCACAAGCCCCCTCCGTACCAGCCCCCGTAGCAAGGGCGTCCCGCCCTTGTCTCCGACCAAGCCCTCTCCTTACCAGCCCTCCGCACTCGCGCCTCTCCCCACAAGCCCCATCTCCGAACACCCAGCCGCAGGCTCTGGACTGCTGTCAGAATTACAGCTCTCCCTGCGCACGGAGTGCGCCTACCAGCCCTCTCCCCACAAGCCCGGGCACACAAGGCTCCGCACTCGCGCCTCTCCCCACACACCCACCTTCACCATTCCAATTTCTCACTTCTCACTTCTCCCCATCCATGCCCTTCCCTCACGCCGCCTCCATCGCCCGCCGCACCGCCGCCCTCCTCCTCGCTGCCCTCCCCGCCCCCGCCGCAGACCTCATCGACCCCGCCGCCCTCGGCTTCGGCTCGCCCGCCTTCACCCTCGACACCACCTTCCAGGACTCACTCTCCCTCGAAAACGGCTCCGGCGACATCAACCTCTTCGAAGTCCGCGCCCTCATCCCTGCCCTCAAATGGAAGCATGATTCATGGCTCTTCGCCGCAGGCCTCAACTACACAGGCATCGAAGCCGACTTCAATACCTCCGCAAACCTCGGCAACACACACCTCCACGACCTCGCCATCCAGCTCGTCGCCGCCTACAACAACCCCAATACCCCATGGTGGGCCCTCGGCTTCCTAACCCCAGGCATCGCCTCCGACTTCTCCAGCGTCACCAGCGACGCCCTCACCGCCACCAGCCTAGCCCTCGTCGGCTACCGCTGGAATGACCACCTCGACCTCGCCGCCGGCGTCTTCGCCTCATGGAGTCTCGGCGAGGCCTCCGTCCTCCCGGCCCTCGGCTTCATCTGGAACCCATCCTCCCACTGGATCATCCAGGCCACCCCGCCCATCGTCGCCATCGGCTGGAAACCCATCCCCAACTGGACCTTCGGCCTCGTCGCCTACCCCGCAGGCGGTTCATGGGAAATCGGCAACTCCTCCGACCCCACCCGCCAGATCGACCTCTCCCTCTGGCGCGCCGCCCTCAGCATCGAACGCCGCCTCGGCCCCCACTGGCGCATCAGCGCACGCTCCGGCCTCGCCTTTGCAGGCGATATCGAATTCCGCGACTCCTCCGCCCGCGTCCTCTCCTCCTCCGACCTCGACTCCGCCCCCTTCGCCGCCCTCGCCCTCAAATGGGCCTTCTGAATCACTCCAGGAAACCAACCATCAACCCCTCACGGCCAAAAACCACAACTGCTATCTCGGACAAACGCGGCGCGGAGCTTGGACTGCGCATCGGGAATCGAGGAGCAGACTGCGTCGATCAGAGCTTTCTCAGCCGGAAAATCACAGGCTTTGATTTGTCAGGTTTGTATGTCGGGGAATCAGGTCGAGACATCGCCAGCAGGGGAACAACAGCAAGCTGGGCCGCTTGAGGGAGCTTTTTATATTCCTCACTGAGCTGGATTACTTCCAAAGGTTCTGAGATGGGTATCTTTCTGATGTATTCAGAAGGTCTTTGATAGCCCGGAGGGGGTTCAATAACCAGAGTCAAAGCAACGGCATTCAAGTCTTTAACTTCGAATCTGCCATCAAGAGCCGAGGACATCACACTGAATATTCAGGCCACCGGTCCACCCGGGGCAGCGTGATACTCGATCTTGGCTCCTGCCACCGGCATATCGTCTTCGTCAAGCACTTGCCCATATACCTCAACAGGACGTTCCAGTAGTTGGCTTATAGCTTTCCGGAGGGATTCTGATTATACGACGATGTCCAGTGCCCTCGGCACGGCGCTTTTCCTGATCTGCTCCAAGTCTTCCTAGGTCAAGATGTAGTCGCTAGGCAATTTGGCCTTGGCCTCGTCCAGCATTTTTGCGAAGAAGTCATCCTCGGCCTTTGCGGGCATGTCTTGCACTGCCGATACTGGTAGATCCGGCGGCGTGTTTGGGCGGGTGATAGCTGGGGTGCCCTGGACTTTGAGAAAGTAAGTCCCCGCAGCGACCATCAGCAGACAAATTCCAATCGTTATTTTCAGTCTCATGGGGCAATCGGTTTAGGTAAGTCCGCGCATTCCACAGGAGTTCTTAAAATCTCCAAGTTCTTGCGCATCGCTATTATCCAGTTAAATCCAAATCCAATCGCCTGATTTCCGGTTCAGCAAGCATCCCCCAATTTGCCCGCACTTCTTCTGGGGTGTTTATAAAGTCCACCTCAGGATCCCTGACCAACTCCTCAGCCCGAGCCGAAAGCAAGGCAGCTATCGCCACGATTGATTGGATGAGTCGCTTTATGTTCATGATCAAACCTAGTTAGAGTCGTCCCTGCCCCAAAGCTGGGCTCCAGATCGAACGAAAAGATCAGGATTGTCCGCATCAACGAAGCGCATGACGTTCGTGGAGACCATCGCGGGAGATGTTGTGCTCGGCCTTCAACCCGCCCCTCCGGGCACCGAGTTCGGCGCGAAGTTCCTGCTCCTCGCGGGCCAGGCGCTGAAACTCGGCTTCGGCAGATTCGCCGACCGTCAGGCGGATCAGAAAATCCCGAAACAACGCCGAGATGGAGGTGCCCTGCTCAGCAGCCTTCATGCGCGCCTGGCGATAGAGGTCGGCATCAATGCTGACGGTAATGTTTTTCACGACAGGTCACCCTCTCACAATTTCACAGTCTTAGCAAGCCGACGCCAGATCCTTGTCGGCGTCTCGCCGCCTCCACCACCAGACACGTCCACCTCCCCTCAACATCACCCAATCCTCCAGTGACAACCCCGGCAGCGGGGACTATGGCAAGGCATGCGAGCCTTCCTGTTTTCTGCCGCGCTTCTGGCATCCACTCCGTTTGCCCGCGCCGATGATCCCACCGGGCCGCCACCCGCAGCGCCCCAATCCCCGACGTCCCCCACCCGTCCCGACCCCGCAGCTCTCGCCAAACAAGTCCGCCCCGCCCTCGTCGCCATTCAACCAGCCGGCCGGGACGGCGAAACCGCAGGCATCGGCAGCGGCTTCGCTATTTCATCCGACGGTCTCATCGCCACCAATTTCCACGTCATCGGCGAAGGCCGCGCCCTCAAGGTCGAAACGTCCGACGGCCGCGAACTCGAAGTCACCGGCGTCCACGCATGGGACCGCCATGCCGACCTCGCTGTCCTCAAAGTCGCCGCCAAAGACCTTCCCTTCCTCAATCTCGCCGACTCCTCCTCCGTCCAGCAGGGCGACTACGCTGCCGCCATGGGTAATCCGCTAGGGCTCCGCTTCAGCATGGTCGAAGGCATCGTCTCCGCTCTCCAGGAAGTCGAAGGCCGCCGCATGCTCCAGCTCTCCATGCCCATCGAACGCGGCAACAGCGGCGGGCCCGTCATCAACCGCGACGGCAAGGTCACCGGCATCGTCGCCCTCAAAAGCACCCTCACCGAGAACCTCGGCTTCGCCGTCCCCACCGCCCAGTTGCAGTCGCTCCTCGACCGCCCCACGCCCGTCGCCATGAGCGCATGGCTCCGCATCGGCGCCCTCAATCCTAACCTCTGGCAACCCGACGGTGGCCGCTGGTCCCAGCGCGCCGGCGTCATCCGCGCCAGAGGCCGCCGCGCCGACGCCTTCGGCGGCCGCACGCTCTGCGTCCACCAGCCCGAACCACCTGCCCTCCCCTACGAACTCACCGTCCGCGTCCGCCTCGACAGCGAATCCGGTGCCGCCGGTCTCATCTTCTGCTCCGACGGCAAAGACACCCACTACGGCTTCTACCCCAGCAGCGGCGGACTCCGGCTCACCCGCTTCGAAGGCCCTGACGTCAATTCATGGACCATCCTAGCCCAACTCAGCTCCGACGCCTACGAACCCGGCAGCTGGAACCAACTCCGCGTCCGGGTCGAAGCCGATCGCATCGTCTGCTGGGTCAATGGCCGCGAAGTCATCGTCTGCGACGACCGCACCCTCCGCACCGGCCGCGTCGGCCTCTGCAAATTCCGCGACACCGAAGCCGACTTCAAAGACTTCCGCACCGGCTCCGATCTGTCAGGATCCTCCGGCCCCGCCGACGCCGTCGCCGCCATGATGGCCCGGCTCGCCTCCGGCGAACCTCCCGCCGACGCCGACCGCTCCCTCATGCAGCAGGATCCCGCTCTCGCCCGCGACCTCGCCGCACGTGCCGCCACCGATCTCGAAAAACGCGCCGCCGCTCTCCGCCGTCTCGCCGATAACGCCCACGCCGCCCGCACCGCCGCAGACCTCGCCTCTCTCCTATCCAAACCAGACGAAGCCCCCGGCGACCTCCCCCGCGCCGCCATCCTCATCGCCCGACTCGATAACCCCGAAGTCGACCCCGATGCCGTCATGGCCGAAATCGACCGGCTCACCGCAGAACTCGAAGGCTTCCTAACCGACGAACACCGCGCCTCTCCCGAAGCCAGACTCGCCGCCCTCAACGACTGGATGTTCCGCACTAGCGGCTTCCACGGCAGCCGCGACGAAATGGAAAGCCGCTCCAACAGCTACCTCAACGAAGTCATAGACGACCGCGAAGGGCTCCCCATCACCCTCAGCATCCTCCATCGCGAATTCGGCCGCCGCATCGGCCTCGACCTCGTCGGCGCACCATTCCCCGGCCGCTTCATGACCCGCCTGCGCCTCAACCCCGAGGACTCCCCCAGCGGCCCAGTCATCGATGTCTTCGATGACGGCCGCGTTCTCACCCCGGACCAGGCCGACGCGCTCATCATGGACCTCAGCGGCGAACTTCCGGACCGCGACGCATGGGCACCCGCCACCCCGCGCGCCACCGTCCTCCGCATGCTCAATAACCTCTGCGCCAGCGCCGCCGCCCAGCGCGACGACGACCGTCTCCTCCGCTATCTCGACGCCGCCCTCGCCGTCGATCCAGACGCCGCTTCCCAGCGTCTCCAGCGCCTGCTCGTCCACGCCAAAAATGGCCGACGCACCGAAGCCCTCGCCGACGCCGCATGGATCATGGAACACCAACCCCAAGGCATCGACCTCGATCGCCTTCGCGATCTCACCAACACCCTGGAACAGCGCCCCTGATCCTTTCTCAGCGCCGCACTAGTCTCAGCCCTTCGGCCGCTTCTGCAGAAACTGCTCCACCCAGCCGATGTTGTACTTCCCGGACTTGAAGTCCGAATTGTCCAGAATCGCGTGCTGAAACGGAATCGTCGTCTTGATCCCCTCGATCTTGAACTCCATCAGCGCCCGCTTCATCCGCGCGATTGCAATGTCCCGGGTGTTGCCCGTCACAATCAGCTTCGCAATCATCGAGTCATAGTACGGCGGCACTTCATAGCCCGCGTAAATGTGGCTGTCGATCCGCACCCCGCGCCCGCCCGGCGTGTAGTAACTGTGAATCTTGCCAGGCGATGGCGCAAAATTGTTATACGGATCCTCCGCGTTGATCCGGCACTCGATCGCATGGCAGCGCGGCACGCCCTTCCGCACATGCTCCGACAACGGCTGCCCCGCCGCGATCCGGATCTGCTCCTTGATCAGGTCAACCCCGTACACTTCCTCCGTCACAGGATGCTCCACCTGAATCCGGGTGTTCATCTCCATGAAGTAGAAGTTCTCCTGGTCATCGACAAGATACTCGATGGTCCCGGCATTCACATAGCCGATTTCCTCGCACAGCTTCACCGACGCCGCACACATCTTCTTGCGCAGCCGGTCGCTGATGAACGGCGATGGACACTCCTCAATGATCTTCTGATTACGCCGCTGCAGCGAACAGTCCCGCTCGCCAAGCGCCACGACCGTCCCCTTGCTGTCCGCAATCACCTGAATCTCAATGTGATGCGGATTCAGGATCAGCTTCTCCATGTACATGTCCCCATTGCCGAAGCACTTCTCCGACTCCGACTTCGCACTCGCAAATGCCGCAGAAATCGCCGCCTCGTTGTGCACCGGCCGCATCCCGCGCCCACCACCGCCCGCCGCAGCCTTCAGCATCACCGGATATCCAATCGCCGATGCCGCCTCCAGCGCTTCCTTGTCCGTCTTCAGAATCCCGTCCGTCCCCGGAATGATCGGCACCTTGTAGCGCTTCGCCGTCGCCCGCGCCATGTTCTTGTCACCCATCATCTCAATCACCTCGGCACTAGGCCCGATGAACTTGATCTTGCAGCTCTCGCAAATCCGCGCAAACCGCGCATTCTCTGACAGAAAACCGTACCCGGGATGGATCGCGTCCACATTCGCAATCTCCGCCGCCGCAATGATGCGGTCGATCATCAGATAACTCATCGAACTCGGACCAGGCCCGATGCAGATGGCGTCATCCGCCAACTGCACGTGCATGGACTTTTCGTCCGCTTTCGAATACACAGCCACGGTGCGGACACCAAGCTCCTTGCAGGCTCGGATGACCCGCAGCGCAATCTCGCCGCGGTTGGCGATCAGAATTTTGTTGATCATGGGGACGCGAGGATCAGGCCGGCTCGATCTCGAACAGGTGACTGTCGAACTGCACTGGCGTGGCATCCTCGGCGACGATGCGCTTGATGACCCCCCGCTTCTCCGCCTTGATTTCGTTCATCACCTTCATCGCCTCGATGATGCACACCGTGGTGTTCTCATCCACCGTGTCGCCAATGCTCACAAACACCTTCTCGCCAGGCCCCGGCGACCGATAAAACGTCCCCACCATCGGCGACGTAATGTACACTCCAGTCGACGCCGCCACCGGAGCCGCTTCCACAGGGGCAGCAGGCGCAGCCGCCACCGGCACCGCAGCCACAGGTGCTGCCACTGGCGCAGCAGGGGGCACGTCAAAATCGACGCCCTTGCGGAGTTTGATTTTGAAACCGTCGCGCTCGAGATGGAACAGCGACAGTTCATTGCGCTTCATCAACTCGATGATCTGTCTGATTTCTTTAAGGTCCAAGGCGGTGTCAGGGTGAAGGGTTGAGGAGGCTCACTCACGGCCGGCCGGCATCCAGGGGACGGATACGGAACCAGCGCAGGGGAAGGCGCACACCTGCCACCTTTAGGTTCTTTGCGCCAGGCGTCAACCAGCGGATGAGCGCGTCGCACACACTTTCCCACCCCTTCACTCAGCCCCCCCGCGCCATCTCCCGCCGCAAAACCTCCCGGAAATCAGGATGCGCCAGACCCACCAGCGCGTCCGCTCGCTGCCGGAGACTCAGTCCATGCAGATTCACCGCCCCATACTCCGTCACCACCCACCGCACGTGCCCGCGCGACGTCACCACCCCGGCCCCAGGCGTCAGCTCATGCACAATCCGCGACACCTTTCCCCCCATCGCCGTCGCCGGAAACGCCAGAATCGCCTTCCCGCCCCGCGATAGCGCCGCCCCACGCAGAAAATCCATCTGCCCGCCAATCCCGGAAAATATCCGGTGCCCGATCGAATCCGCACACACCTGCCCCGTCAGATCAATCTGGATCGCACTGTTCACCGCCACCAGCCGGTCCAGCTTCCGCAGCAGGTTCGTGTCGTTCGTCCGGTCACACGGGTGAAACTCCACCAGCGGATTGTCATCCACAAAATCAAACAGCCTCCGGCTCCCCGCCACAAAACTCGTCACCGTCCGCCCCGGATGCACCGCCTTGTGCGCGTTCGTCACCACTCCGCCCTCCATCAGCGGAATCAGACCATCAGAGAACATCTCCGTGTGCACCCCAAGCCCCACCTTGTTCCCAAGCCGCGCCAGCACCGCGTTCGGAATCGCTCCAATCCCCGTCTGAATCGTCGACCCATCCTCCACCAGCCCCGCAATCAGCTCCCCAATCCGCGCCGTCACCGGCGTCTCCGGCTCAATCACCGACTCATGCAGCGGCCGGTCCGTCGCCACAAACGCATCAATGCGCGCCAACGGCAGCGTCGCCGCCCCATGCGTCCGCGGCATCCGCACGTTCACCTCCGCAATCACCATCGCCGCCTCGTCCACCGCCGCACGCGCCGCATCCACCGACGTCCCCAGCGAACAAACCCCGTGTCGGTCCGGCGGCGACACCTGCACAATCGCAGCATCCAGCGGAATCGCCCGGCTCCGGAACAACCCCGGAATGTCCGACAGAAACACCGGAATGAAATCCGCCCTCCCTTCCGCAATCGCCGTGCGCACCGCCGCCCCCGCAAAAAACGACACCGATCGCACCCGCTCCTCAACCCCAGGCTCCGCAAACGGAGCCGGTCCCTGCGTGTGCAAATGATACAGCAGCACTCCCTCAAGGTCCATCCGCCCGCACAAGGCCTCCACCAACGGCGTCGGAGTCGCCGCAGCCCCATGCAGAAACACCCGCATCCCATTCCCAATCCGCGCCACCGCTTCCTCCGCACTCACCGCGCGGGACTCCCAGCCAGTGGCATCGACAGATCGGATAGGCTTCATGCACCACCAGCCATGCCGCTATTTCCACCGCCGTCAAAGCCGGGACCGCCAATTGCCAGGTTCCGCTCAGTGAAACGGAAGCCATGCGTAGCCCCAGCCATCACACCGCCAGAACCTGCCATCAGGGGGAACCAAACCTCCCCCTTATCCACCCCCACCAACCAATCCACATGATCCATCAAGTCACCGGCGACATCCTTCTCACCAAAGCTCAGGTCATCGCCCACGGCGTCGCCCCTAACGACGACTTCCACTCCGGCCTCGCCCTCGCCCTCCGCGAACAATGGCCCGCCCTCTACAAGGACTTCCGCCACTTCCACCACCTGGAACACCCGGACGCAGGCACCCTCTGGATGTGGGGCACCACCGGCGGTCTCCGCATCGTCAGCCTCTTCACCCAGAACGCCGCCACCCACGCCGGCGCCCACGCAGGCAAGGCCAGCACCGAAAACGTCAACCACGCCCTCCGCGCCCTCCACAAACTCGCTGAAAAGGAAAAATTCACCAGCATCGCCCTCCCTCGACTCGCCACCGGTGTCGGCGGTCTCGACTGGTCCCACGTCGAACCCCTCATCGAACACCACCTCGGTAGCCTCAACATCCCCGTAATCATCTACTCCACCTACGCCGCCGGTAAACAGGCCGCCGAACCGCTCACCTGAACCATCCCGCCCACCCCTCACCACCCCGGCCGGTGCGCCCCCCAGCGCCCCGGCCGTTTTCTTTCCCCCCTCACAAAAAAAGAGCCCCCCCGCTCAGTCGAACGGGAGGGCTCTCGCGTGTTGATTCGATTACGAACTCAGTCCGTCCTCAGGGATTCTCACGAACCCGCATGTACAGGCGCGTCGGATTGCCCGTCGGGAACAGCGTGGTGAGATTCACCGTCACCGTCGTCGTCGCACCACCGGATGGAATCGTATCATTGATGCGGTACGGCCATGGATCTTCGGTCAGATTCGAACTCGCTTCCAGCGTGTACACCTTGCCGACCTTCGAGTTCCACGTCAGCGTCGCCTGATTCGTCGCCGCATCGTAACTCACGTTAGACACTTGGAACACCGCAGGCGGCGGCGGTGGATTCGTCGCCACCGAAATCGGGGACTCACCACCAGCAAGCCGGGCCACATTCTCTTCGCTCAGGAAATCCCCGAAGACCGCAAAGTCGTCCATCAGACCCCTCACCGAATTGTTGCCACTCGAACCGCTCGGCTCTGCACCAATCGTCAGACGATTGATGTCCGCAGGCAGCGCCGCCGCAGAATCCGTCGAAAGAATCAGCGCGCCGTTCTTCCACACTTCCTTCCGCGGGCCCTTCTTCTGATACACGAAGTGCTCCCAGACTCCCGTCATGATGTTGCCAGGTCCGCTCGTCCGCTGCAAGCCGTCCGCACAGCACCCAGCCGAGTCGAAGTAGATGTTGCCATCACTCCATGGCGAATGCGCCTGGAAGCCGCGGACGTTGTTACCAGTCGACGGCGAAGACGCCCAGAACGCACTGCTGTTCCCAGTGCTGTCCAGCTTCTGCCAGAACGAAACCGCCACTTGGTCTTCCGCAAACGGACCCGGATTCGAGTTCGTCATCCGCCAGTAACCCACCGGATTCGAAGCCAGCACAAGGCTGCTGTAGCTCTGCGGACCAGGAACGGAAATGCCGCTGTTATAGTGAGCCGCAATCTCCGCATCGGTCAGCACCGTGTTGTAGAACGCCACTTCATCAGCGTCACCAGGCCACCCGAACGCACCGTCCGCACGGCACCCAACCGCAAACCCGCCAGCAATCCCGGGCACATATGCCCTCACATCACTCGTGATGCGCAACTGACCGTCGACATAAACACGCGCTCTGCTGCCATCCCATGTCGCCACCACATGCGTCCAGACACCCGCCACCGGCGGCGCTCCGTTGTTCCCGGTAATGTTCACCGACGTCGCAAGGCCAGTATTGAAGTACGTCCGGAGGTTCCAGCCGCTGTCGCTCTGATAGATCAGCCATCCCTTCCGCGGATCCGCAAAGTCACCGCAGGAAATCGGACAGGTCAGTCCTCCCGGAGCATTCGCCTGAGCTGGCTTGAGCCACGCTTCCGTCGTCCACGTCGTCGGATTCAACGCCGCATTGAACGCCGTCCTCGATGTCAGCACCGTCGGGAACGATGCCGCCCCATCCGTCGCCGCCGGAATCCCCGGCTGTTCAAACACCGCCTGCGGCGCCAGCATGTTGCCATCGCTGCCCAGCGTCCCAAGGTTAGTAATCGTCGCCGCGGTATTCGGAATCGCGAGGCCGAACCACTTCGCGTTCTCCACATGCGCCCCATGACCGGCACCGCTCACTCCGAAGTCGATCGCCTTGTCCGCAGCACCGCCGCTCACGCCCTGGCCTGTCGCCGTACGGGTCGTGTCAGCCCCGAAGAACTTCGCGTCGAATCCGTGAATCTTGTCAGCCTCGGTACCAGCCGTGCTGCCGTTGAAGTCCCAGTAAGCCAGCAGGTCGAGCTTCGTCGGATCAGGATTGAGTGACGGCACCGAAGTCGCCAGTGTCGGATTCGACGGCCACTTGATCTCCGTCAGGTCGTCCCACTTGTCACCGTCGCTATCAAGCTTGGTCGGGTTGGTACCCGTATTCGTCAGGCTGACATAAGTCCCCGTGTTCGTTTCCACGTTGTCAGCAAGTCCATCACCGTCCGTGTCCGTCTTCAGCGGATCCGTCCCCGTGTTCAGCGTGCTCACCCACGTGCCGGTCTTCGTCTCCACACCGTCACGCAGCGTGTCACCATCCGTGTCAGGATTGTTCGGCTTCGTGTTGCCAAGGTACTCGGTGATGTTGTTCACACCGTCGCTGTCAAGGTCGAGGAACCGGTCATCCGCAAACTTGTTGAGGCCGTTCGCGTCCTCATACTGGTCCTGCATGCCGTCCCCATCGGTATCCGCATTCGGCGGCACCAACGCAGGGTCGTTCGGTCGCATCCCGCCAGCCAGCAGCGCAATCTGCGCGTCCGTCAGGGCATCCGCATATACCGCCACGTCGTCCATCAGACCAGCCATGTTCAGATTGCCGGCATCCGTACCAATGAAGAACCTCGTGAAGTTCGTCGGCAGGTCATTCGTGTTCGTACCCTCGCGGATCTTCACACCATTGACCCAGAACGCCTTCGTGTCTCCGTTCTTGTTCACCACAATGTGCTGCCACACCCCAAGGGAAAGCCCACCGGGAGCATCGATCCGCTGCGTTCCACCATCACAGCATCCCACCGTGTCGAAGTAGATATTCCCGTTCGACCACGGAGTGTGCACGTTGATGCCGCGCTCAACGCTGAGCGAGTTGGCGTAGATCGACGACGAATCCGGCGTCGCATACAGGTTCTGCCACCACGAGATCGCCACCTGGTCCTGCGCCGCCGCAATGTTCAGGAAGCCACCGCCGTCCACCACAACGCCAGTCCCGAAATTACCGGAACCACCCATGTCGACGGCCTTATCCCCAACGAGTCCCGTCCGACCCGCCGCATCCGGCGAATATACTGTCCCCGCCTTCAGCGTGCCAGGGAAGCCTTTCATCTTGTCGAGGGTCTTCGTCGGATCAGTGTCCGTGTTGAAGTCCCAGTACGCAATCAGGTCCAATTGACCAGGACGCAGCGGACGCGATGCCGCATTCGTCGGATTCGACGTGCTGAACAGCGCTTCCGCCGCATCGGAGAATCCGTCACCATCCGTGTCGGTCACATGCGGATTCGTCCCCGCACTGGCCGCACTCAGGAAGATCCCATTATTGGTCTCCGCCCCATCATTCAGTCCGTCGCGGTCGGTATCCGCAATCAGTGGGTTCGTGCCCGTATTCGAAGCACTCACCCACGTGCCAGTCCCCGTCTCCACTCCGTCAGCAAAACCGTCAGCGTCCGTATCCGTATTGTTCGGCTTCATTCCCCTCGCGAACTCGTTCGCATTGCTCACACCATCCGCATCAAGGTCCCCAGCCGCCGTCAGGATCGTCAGGTTCGCCGCAAAACGCAGCTCCCAGGCATCCGGAAGCCCATCACTGTCAGTGTCATTCGGCCCGACCAGCGACGCAGGCGACGCCCCCGTCGCCAGATTCGAAATCTCCAGCGGCGTCAATTCCCGCGAGAAGAACGCCACGTCGTCCAGACGTCCGCTCACCGCTTCCACCTGATTGGACGAATTCCCGATGAACAGTTCCGTGAAATCAGTCGGCAACGGGGCCGTGTTGTCACCGGCCAGCATCTCCGAGCCGTTCACATAAATCCGCTTCGTGTCCCCAGCCTTGACCAGAACAATGTGATTCCAGGTGGAAATCCACGTCGCACCAGGATTCACAGCAACACGGTTGAGCCCGGCGTCGCAGCAGCCGCCCGTATCCCAGTAAATCGACCCGTCACTCCACGGCGTGTGCGCGCCGATCGCACGCTGCACCGTCGCAGAATTCGCAAAGAACGTCGTCTGGTTCCGCTGTTCGCCAAGGTTCTGCCAGTACGAAATCGACAGGTTGTTCGTCAGCCCCGCCGCATTCAGGAACGACGCGTCCGTCACATGCATCCGGTGACGATCGTTCCCGAACAGCATCGCGCGGTCAGTTCCGGTTCCAGTCCGGCCGCTTCCCGCAACGTCGAATTGGGCACCGCTGAGCAGCACCCCGACGTTCCCGGCATGGGCGTCAATCGAAAGGCCCGCGCCCACGTTGTCAAAGTTCCACCACGCGATCAGATCGCTGGCGTGTCCGCTCTGGGCAAGGCCCAGTAACAGCGGCGGCAGTAGGTTTAAGAGTGGTTTTTTCATGGAGGTGACAGTGAAACCTGCCGACTGGGTAGTTTTCCGGCAGTTACCCCCCAAAATACCGGATTTTTAATGTTTATGTCACGACAAAATCACACGCAACACCCCGAAAACTGCCGCCTACCCGACACAAACCCCCACTTTTCCAGCGTTCCTCACACTTCACCAAGCCAGAATCTGCCTCAGCTCATCTCCTTCCAGTGATGCCGCGGATACCGCCGCTCCATTTCTTTCTTGATCGCCGGATAATGATTCTTCCAGAACCCCGCCAGATCCCGGGTGATCTGAATCGGCCGGTGATTCGGAGCCAGAATCGTCAGCACCAGCGGCACTCGCCCAGCCGCAATCCGCGGAGTGTCCTTCTGCGTGAACAACTGCTGCATGAAGACACTCAGACTCGGCTCCTCCGGGCGCGTGTAGTCAATCTTCACCTTCTTCCCAGTATCGATCTCCACCCGTTCCGGCGCATGCCGGTCCAGCGCCGCCGCCTGACTGTGGCTCAGCCACCCATGCAGCGCCGGCAGCGGATCCAGATCCTTGATGTCACGGAACCCTCGGCTCCCGTGAAACAATTCCTCCAGCACCAATCGGTGGTCGTCCTCCCCAAAAACCGGCAACTCCAGCTCCGGCATCGCCGCCCTCAGAAAATTCAGCCGCGCCATCCACTGCAGCACGTTGTCCGACCAGTTCGCCAGCGCCAGCCGGCCCCGCAGCACTTCCTCCGCCAGAATCGCCGCCGCCGCATTCGCCTC
>JAIXPK010000392.1 GCA_027486335.1 Verrucomicrobiaceae bacterium
CCCCCCCGCCGCAGCAAGGCCGTCCCGGCCTTGTCTCCGTAACAGCCCCTCACTTCCGCACCCCCCCGCCGTAGCAAGGCCGTCCCGGCCTTGTCTCCGTAACAGCCTCCCCCCAATCCCAACGGGATTGCGTCCCCTAGCCCAGGGTTGGCCGGCGGCACAAAGGCCTACCCTGGGTCCGCCGCCCCAACAAATCCCCCAATCCCAACGGGGCGCAAGAACTCCCCCACCCCCTCACTTCAG
Source organism: Verrucomicrobiaceae bacterium (assembly GCA_027486335.1). GTDB lineage: Bacteria > Verrucomicrobiota > Verrucomicrobiia > Verrucomicrobiales > V1-33 > V1-33. The sequence continues at coordinate 244 of JAIXPK010000392.1, forward strand.
CACCGGCAACGCAAAAAACCTCCCGCTGAACAACACCCACGCCAGCACCAGCGTCCACACCACGTTAAACGCCTGCGCCCCGATGAACGCCGCCGCCGTCCCGCCATTCCCCTTCCCGAAAATCTCCGCCGGCCGCGTCTCCAGCCCGATGCTCACAAACGCCATCGCAAACCACAGGGTCCGCCAGCTCTCAATCGTCTTCCGCAACGGCTCCGCCCGCAGCGCCTCCCCTCCCAGCCACTCCGGCGCAAAAGAAAAAATCAGCGACGCCCCCATGAACCCTAGCACAAATTTCGGAAACCGCTCCCAGATCACCATCGCCGTCACTTTCCGCCCCTCTCCCTTCCCTCGCGACGCCCACCACACCGAAATAAACAACGCCGCCACCCCGATCAGCACGTTCTGCGAAAACTTCACAATGATCCCGATCTTCTCCGCCGCCTTGCTCACCTGAGCTCCCGCCGCCGCCACCGACCCGCTCGTGTCCAAGGTCCCCCCGAACCACGCCCCCGCCACTAACTCAGGCATCCCCGTCCACTTGGCTATCCACGGCATCACCACCATCATCGGCATCGCCACGAGCATCACCAATGACGTGATCAGCGACAACTTCCGCCGGTCCCCCTGAATCACCCCGCACGCCGCAATCGCCGCACTCACCCCGCAGATCGATACCGCACTCGCCAGCATCGCCGCGGATTCATCATCCACCTTCAGTCGCCGCGACAACCACAACGCCACATACCACACCACCGCCACCACCCCAAGCGCCTGCACCAACCCTAGCGCCCCAGCCTTCAGCAACTCCGGAAACACAATCGTCGCCCCGAACATCACCAGTCCAGTCTTGATATACAACTCAGTCCGAATCGCCCCCGCCAGCAACTTCCCCAATCCCAGCGCACCCCCGATCATCCCCAGCACCAGCGCAAACAACACATACTCCAGTCCCCATCCCTTCACAGTCGCCTCACCTGCCAGCATCTGCGCCCCATACGCCAGCACCACCACCACCACAATCTGCGACGTCAATCCCCCACGCACCCGCTCGCCACTCAAAAATACCCCAGCCACCGCCGCCAGCACCACCACCCCGCCCGCGTACCCCATCGCCTGCAGCACCGCAGGCTTGAACAACACCCCCGGCCCGCCCGCCATCGTCCACTTGAACCCCGGAGGCTGAAACACCAGCCACCCACCCGCTATCAGCACCAGCAGCACCGCCCCCAATACCACCGCCGTCCAGTCTTCACTCAGTCGGAATCTCCCAGGCACCTCATCAGTCTTCGTATTCATAGTCGCCCTCCCTCAACGGTGCTTCTTCCGCAGAAATGTCGGAATATCCAGATTCTCCCCCTCCTCCACCGTCGGCTCCCCTTTGTCAAAACGCCCCCGCGCATCCGCCCCAGGCGTCAGATGATCGTCAAAATTCTGCTGCGCCTGCTCCGCCGCCGTCCGCTCCACCCCCGGCCCCTTCACCCCGCGCCCACCCGCCGACTCAGTCCCTCCCACCGTCTCCCCTCGCACCACCGGCGTCCCCGCAGGAATCGGCCGAATCGGCGTCACCCGCGCCGGCTCCGGCACCCGCAAACTGATCACCGGCTCATCATCATCATCCCCCGCCCCAACACGCGCCGCCTGCCGCCCCCCACCACCCGTCTGCCCACCCTGACGCCTCAGAATCTCCCGCAAATCAATCTTCCGCGGCTTCTCCTCAATCGCCACCGGCAATTCCTCCACCACCGCCACCTCAGGCAATTCCTCCACCCTCACTTCCTCCTTCTCCTCCTCCGCCACCACCGCTTCCTCCACCTCCTCCACAACTTCTTCAACTTCCTCAGGCTCCTTCACAACTTCTTCCAACTCCTCCACCTCCTCCAAAACCTCCGCCACTTCCTCCGCCTCCGCCTCCGCTTCCTCCACCACCGGCACACTCGCCGCCACAGGCTGCGACACCCCCAGCATCACCGCAGGACTAGACATCGTAATCGTCCCCGAATCCGGCATCTGCACCATCGCATGCGGATCCGCTCCCTTCACCACTTCCTCCTCCGCCAAAGGCAACTCCACCTCCTCCACCCGCTCCTCCACCCGCACAGTCTCAACCGCCACCACCGCCGCCTTTTCCACTTCCCTAACTTCCTCCTTCACCGGCTCCTTCACCACCTCCTCCACCCCCGCCAGCGATATCACCGTCACCGAAACCGCTTCCCCATACCCACCATCCACCGCCGCCCCGAACCGGATCTGCGTCCCCTCCCCCACATGCCGCCCCAGATCCTTCATCAATCCCTCAATTTCAAACAATGTCAGGCTCTTCCCGCCACAGATATGCACAAGCACCTGCCGAGCCTCCCGCAACCGCTCGCCCCGATCCACCATCGGGCTCTCCAGTGCCAACTCCAGCGCCCGCCCCGCACGACCCTCCCCTTCCGCCTCGCCATAACCAAACAAACACCGGCTGTCCGCATGCCGCAACGCGTCCATCAGATCCTCCATCCCAATCCCGATCAACCCAGTCTGATTCACCAGACTCCCCACCGCTCGAATACTCTGCCCCATCGTCCGGTCCGCCACCTCAAATGCCCCCGCAATCCCCTTCTCCGGCAGCACCGCTTCCCCCATCCGGTCACTCTCAAACGTAATCAATGCATTCGCATGCCCACGCAACGCCTCCAGCGCATCCCCCGCCTGCTGCCTCCTCCTCCGCCCCTCAAAACCAAACGGCATCGACGCAAACACCACCACCGTCGCACCAGCCTCCCGCGCCGCACGCGCCACCACCGGCCCGGCCCCGGATCCCACGCCCCCTCCTAACCCCACACACAGAAACACAATCCTCCGCCCAGCCACCACGCCGCTGATCTCCTCCATCGTCGCCGCCGCCGCCTCCTCCCCTAACTCCGGATCCCCCCCACACCCCAGCCCCTGCGTCAGCATCCTCCCCAGCTGCACCTTCCGCGGCGCCAACCCCGCCCCCAGCGCCCTCACATCACTGTTCATGCTCGCCAGCTCCGCTCCCTTGATCCCATCCACCGCCAGCTGATCCACCACCGCAGCTCCAGCCCCTCCAATCCCGATCACCGCCACAGGACTCGCTCCATCAGCGCCGTTCCCGGCTCCCAATTGTTCCAGTTTGAATTCAATCATGGCATTCGGTGGGTCATGGGTTGATCTAAATTCTCTGTCCCGCGCAGCTACCACATCCGCGCACTCCCGCTCAGTAATCCGCTGAACTTTTCCGTCAGCCACGAAAACGGTCCCCTCCCAGGCCGCTCATTCTGCATCCGCTGCGCATACCGAATCAACCCGATCGGCGTCGCATACTGCGGATTCTCGAAATTCGACGTCAACCCGGTCATCGGCGTGAAACTCGACCGCTGCACAGGCAACCCGAACACTTCCTCCGCCAGTTGATCAATCCCACGCAACTGGCTCGTCCCGCCACACAGATGAATCCCTCCCACCAACCGGTCCAGCCGCGCCCCCTGCGCCAGCAACCGCTTCCTCACCAGATCAAAGGTCTCCCCCAGCCTCGACCGAATCACTTCATTCAGCACTTCCCGCTCAATGCTCCGCCCGTCAAACGCCGTGTCCGACGGCAGCAGAATAATGTCCCCAGGCTCCGCCGGCAGCGCACTCCCATGCTCCACCTTCAGCTTCTCCGCACGCGACAACGGAATCTTCAGCACAATCGACAGGTCACTCGAAATATGATCGCCCCCCACTCCCACCGACCCGCTCGCCTTGATCGCCCCATCCTCATACACCGCATAATCCGTCGTCCCCCCGCCAATATCCATCAGCAACGCCCCCTGCTCCCTCGCCTCCCGATTCAAAATCATCTGCGCCGCCGCAATCGGACTGAACACCACGTCCTCCACCGTCAGCGACAACTCCCGCAACCCCCTCACCGTGTTCTGCACCCGGCTCTTGATCCCATGCACAATGTGATACTCCGCCTCCAGTTTCCTCCCCAGCACCCCCACAGGATTCGTCCCCCGCTCCTGCCCGTCCACCCAGTAATGCCTCAGAATCCGATGCAGAAAAATGTTGTCAGGCGGGATCGCCACATTCGACGCCTGCTCCTTCACTTCCTCTAGATCATCCTCCGTAAACTCATTCTGCTCATCAGGCATCCTCACCAAACCCCGGTTGTTGCAGCTCACAATGTGCGGCCCCGTAATCGCCAGCCACACACTCCGGATCATCACATCACTCCGGTCCTCCGCTCGCACCAGCGCATCCTGCAGACAGGTCTGCGCCGTCTCGAAATCCACGATCTCCCCCTTCCTAACGCCGCGCGACGGCGCCTGCCCCACCCCGAGGATCTTCACCGACCCGTCACTCCGCGCATCACCCACCACAACACAGATCTTACTCGTGCCGATCTCTAACCCTACAAATATGCTGGACTTCGCCATGTCGTTCAGTTCCCCTTTAAAATAGTTTGCTGATCCCGCTTCCGCTGATCCGCCGCCGTTCGCACACTCCTCACTCCACTAGCCGCCGGCTTCACAGCCGCCTTCACCTCCGGCTTCACCACCGCCTTAGCAGGCACTTTCACCTCCGGCTTCACCGACACTTTCACCTCCGGCTTCACCGACACCTTAGCCGGAACCTTCACCGCCGCTTTCGGAGTCGCCTTCGTTTCCACTTTCCCCGGCCGCGCCGCCACCCCACGCGCCGTCACCACCGGCACCTCCTCCTCCACCACCTCCGCCGCTTCCACCACCTCCACCGCCGCCCCAGCCATGAACGTCACCGGCACGTTCCGCATCGGCTGCAGATTCACCGTCGCCACCTCCACCGGATACCCTTTCGTCTCCGCAAGAATCCTCTGCAGACGGTCCAGTTGCTCCGTCAATTCGCCCAACCTGAAAGTATAACGCGCCTTCGAATCCACCGTCACCGCCAGCGTCCACGTGTTCGGCACATCAATCCCCCTCACCGACTGCGGCTCAGTCCACTGCCGACCTCGCATCAACCCCAGCAACTCCAGCGCCCCCTGCACCTCCGGTGCCTGCACCACCTCCCCAGTCACCACCCGCACTTTCTCATGCACCGCCAGGATCGGCAGATGCACATACGACGCATGCACCTCCCGGCACGGAATCACCCGCCCAGCCCCATCCACCGCCAATTGCTCCTGCAACCGAATCCCCTCGCTCCCACCCGTCATCCACGCCACCGGCAACCGCTCCTCCAGCTGAATCGCCAACCGCCCCGGCAACCGCCGCTCCACCACCGCACTCTTCACCTTCGGCAAGGCCTCCAATCGCCGCCGCACATGGTCCAGATCAATGTCCATGATGTGCATGTCCGCTCGCAACCCAGCCTCCGCAGCCACCGACGACGCCGACATCGCCCCATTCGTCCGATACTCAAATCCCCCAATCGCAAACGCCGGATTCCCCCGCACCGCCGTCAGCCACACGTCCTGCGCATACACCGTCAACCCAAACAACCCAGCCACCACCACCCCAACCTTCCCTGCCGTCACCACCGCACTCCGCCGCCTCAAAAACCGCTCCCGACCCGACGGCGTCACCTGCACCGCCAGCACCGAATCCCTCCCGCCCCGCGTGCGGAACCGCTCGTTCCCACGTCGGCGGGAAACAGGGGCTCTCGTCAGTAATCGGCGGAAAAAAGCAACCATCACATCAACGGGTAACTCCCAGCGACAACTCCAGAATCCGCGCACACAACTCAGGATACATGATCCCAGCCGCCCGCGCCGCCTTCGGCAGCAGGCTCGTCGCCGTCATCCCCGGAATCGTGTTCACCTCCAGCACATACGGCCGCTCCTCCGCATCCAGCAGCACGTCCACCCTGCTGTACACCTCCACCCCCAGCGCCCGATGCGCCGCCAGCGCCGCCTCCTGCACCCGACGCGTCGTCTCCTCACTCAACTCCGCCGGACAGAAATAATCACTCCCTCCCTTCCCCGTCAGCCAGGGATACTTGTTCGTAATATCGTAAAACCCATCCCGCGGCTGGATGTGCACCACCGGCAACACCTCATCCCCAAGAATCCCCACCGTCAGCTCCTTCCCGGAAATAAACGGCTCCACCAGCGCCTCCGTCCCAAACCGCCCCAGATCCGCCAGCGCCCCCGGAATCTCCGCCGCATCCTTGATGATGTGAACCCCCACACTCGACCCCTCCCGCAACGGCTTGATCACCAGCGGCACCGCAATCCGAATGTCCTCCACCCCGGCCCCCTCCAACGCCAGCAACTGATACTCCGTCGTCGGCACCCCGCTCTCCACAAACCGCGCCTTACTCATCCCCTTGTCAAAAGCCAGCGCACTGCTCACCGACCCCGCCCCAGTGTACGGCAACCCCCGACGCTCCAACTCCGCCTGCAGCCCTCCATCCTCCCCATACGTCCCGTGCACCACGTTGAAAACCGCCATCACCCCCTCAGGCACCTCAAATCCCCCATCCGTCACATCCACCTCCACCACCGTCGCCCCCAAAGACTCCAACGCCTCCTTCACCCCCTTCGCCGTCTCCATCGACACCGCACGCTCAGATCCCGGCCCCCCCTTCGCAAGAGCAATGAGTTTTTGATGAAGTTGCATGCCGGTGTCAGTTGAATGTTGATTCGAAAAAACCCCACGCAGACTTCGATTCCCTTAATCTGCCGGATATCCAGTAGAAGCAAAATATTCAGG
>JAIXPK010000317.1 GCA_027486335.1 Verrucomicrobiaceae bacterium
CCACCACTCAGCCCGAAATCACCATTCACAAAGCCACTCGTCAGCGTGAACACCCGCGACGAGTCCGTCTGAATCGCCAGCGCGATCAGTTCCATCATCGCCTTCAGGTCATGCTCGGTTCCCTTGCCCTGTGCCGGTTCCGGCCGCTGCGCCAATGGCTTCGGCCGATCCAGCCAAGGCTCGTCCTGCGCGATCTTCCGCTCCATCCCGCGCACCGCCTCCAGATACTCGGCGAACTTCGCTTTGTCTGACGCGCCTAGCGAACGCTCTACCGATTTCGCCTCGTCCATCACCGCATCCAGAATGCTGCCATGCCGCGCGAATCGTTCCCGCGCCGCCGCCTTGTCCCTCACATCATCATCCACGAACAGCGCCCGGTACATTGCCCGCAGATCGATCGCCGGAACCTGAACCCCGCTGCGCGTGAAACTGATGAGATTGGCGTCGTTCACCTGCAGCGTCATCGAGGGGAATCGCGTCGCCGCACCCACATGCTCCGCTAGCCGCTGGTCAAGACTCATGTTCATCTCCGGAAAACTTGCAGCCACCGTCGGCATGACCCCACTCAGCAGCGTCGGCACGCATGCATGACCGCCCGCCAGTCCATGATCCAGATTCGAAAACACCGTCATTTCCCCGCGATGACGCTCCAGCGCACGCAAGGTCGGCGGCAACTCAAAATCACGTCCACCCTGCGCCGGAAAAAACGCCTGCGGATAAACACCGTAGTTATTGGACAGGCACACAAACCGCTTCACCGGCCGCTTCGCCGCCGTCTGCGCCACCGCCCGCGGCATCAGCGATTCCATCACGGGCAACGCCATGACGACACCAGCATCGCGCAGGAAGCGGCGCCGGTCGATCAACTGAGTATGGACTTTCATGGATTTGGATTCGGTCTCGTCATCCGTACGCATGCTCTCGAGAAGAAATTGCGGGTCATGTCCATCAGGACAGACACCTCATTCCTTCCCGGCTGATTCGTAAACGGACTCCATCCTCCATGCCGTCACCTGCTTGACCACGAGATCGCCGCCCATTGAAAACAGGCTAATGTTGAGATTCTCCGGCGGCATGGGTATGGCGGACAGCAAAGGTGATACGGAATACGGCCACCCCAGCCGGAAAATTTCTTGAGGAAAATCATCGGAATTTCTTGGATTCCTGCCACGCTCCCGATCATGCCCCAAGGTTTGACGGAAACTCCCGATCATCCGCTCCGATCACAATTTGCTATGTTACTCAGATCACTCCCGCTCGCTCTGCTGATCAGCACACTCAGCGCCGAAAGCGCCTCCGCGCAAACATATCGTGACTGGCAGCATCACGGATCCATCTGGCTCCTCACCACTCCGGACGGAGCCGATCTTCCCGCGGGATCAGTCGTACGGGACTTTCCCGTCCTACTGCGGCTGAATCGCGAATTCTTCGACTTCAGCAAGGCCGCGCCCGATGGAGCGGATCTGCGCTTCTCCACGGCGGCAGGAAGTCCCCTCGCGTTTCAGATAGAAGAGTGGGATCCGGCGAATGGCCACGCCACCGTTTGGGTGCGGGTCCCGGAGATTGCGGGCAATGCTCGTAAGGAACTCCACATCCATTGGGGAAAGGCGGGAGCTGCCGCCGAATCCAATGGATCCGCCGTCTTCAGCGCCGACAACGGATTTGTCAGCGTGTTGCACATGGATGAGACCCTGAAGGATGAACTCGGGGCACTGACACCAAAGAACCAAGGCACCACACCTGGACCCGGCATGATCGGTCCGGCCCGCCGTTTCACAAAAGGAAAAGGAATCAACGGCGGCGAGCATGTGACGGGCTATCCGCATGCAGACAATCCCTTCACCGCCGAGGCATGGTTCCGCAGTGACACTGCGGACGCGTATATTCTGTACTATGGCCGCTACGCCACACGATTGAACGGCAACACCGGCGACGGCAATGAAGTCGGCATCAGCATCGGTTCACCCCCGAGCCTTGGATGGGCTTCCGACGGCCCGGGTGGCACCCGCGCCGCTACGATTCCGCGCATGGGCCAATGGTATCACGTGGCGGCATCCTATGAAAACGGCATCAGCCGGATCTTCGTGAACGGAAAGCTCGATGGTGAGTCCAAGCACACCGCGGCAATGTCGGTCGTCAAAGATGTCTGCATGGACATCGGAGGGATGAGAAACGGAAACTATCGGTTCACTGGCGACATCGACGAGGTGCGAATCTCGAAGGTCGCCCGGTCAATTGACTGGATGAAGCTGGCCTTCGAGAATCAGAAAGACAACCAGACGCTGGCCGGTCCGATCGTTCAGCCGGGTGATGAATTCACCGTCGCACCGGCTCACGCAATCGTCGACGAAGGATCGGCCGTCACTTTCAACGTCAAAGCCGGTGGAGCCCTGAAGCTCTACTGGCTAACGGAAACGCCGCTGGATGCCGGCGTCGCTGCGACCGACCGATTCTCATTCACCCTGAAAGCGCCGCGTGTCACCGCGACCACCTCAACCGTCCTGAGCTTGCGCGCCGTGTTCGCCGACGGCGAAAAGACCATCACCATTCCCGTCACTATCAGGGAACACATCCCCGAACCCACAGTGAAGGTCACCACGCCCCCGAATTGGAACGGCCGGGATTCAATCACCGTAAAAGCATCCGTGTCGCTGAGGGAAGGCCCACCAGTCGAGGGCACTCCTCCAACCAAAATCGCATGGTCGGTCGCCGGTGGCGCGGTGCTTAAAGCGGTCGCAGGCGACACCCTGACACTCAATCGGTCCCAGTTCTCTGGCAGGCTGCGCATCACGGCCACGACAGACAACGGAGGAGAGCAGGCTCATGACACCGCTGAAATCATGGTGACCGAACCAGAGGCCGATCCGTGGGTCGAGCGGACTCCGGCCGCGGATGAACAACCGGAAGACAACCAGTTCTACGGACGCGACGATCGGGGTGAGGGCACCCTTCACTACAACGGCAAACTGGATCAGTCGGCCGATTCAGTGTTCCTGAAGCTCTATGCAGACGACAAACGCCTGACAACCGTGACCCAGAAGCCAGCGGAAGGCGGGAGGTATTCCCTGACTACTAAGCTGATACCAGGTCTGATCAAATACCATGTGGAGTTTGGCACCATCTCGGACGGTAGGGAGGCAGTTTTGCGGACCGTGAGGAATCTCATCTGCGGCGACGCCTACATCATCGACGGCCAGTCCAACGCCGAAGCCACCGGGCCGAACAATGGTCCTACCCTCGACCCGGAGACCCCGCTCAGCTCATGGATCCGCAGCTTCGGCAATCAGCATGAAGGCAGTGCCCGCGGCGGTTGGAGCAACGCCGTGCGCACCCGGATCTGGGGGAAGCCGGACTACGGCTTCGCCCAAATCGGGACATGGGGCATGGTCCTCGCGCACAATCTGGTCGAGAAACATCGCATCCCCGTCTGCATCATCAACAGTGCCTATGGCGGCACACCTATCTATCTGCATCAGCGGAATCCTGACAACCACTTCGATACCAGCGGCGAATTCTACCAGAGTCCCTACAAAATCTACGGAGGCCTCCTGACCCGGGTGACCGCCGCCCGCCTCACCCACGGCATCCGCGGGATCTTCTGGCACCAGGGCGAGAATGATCAGGGCAGCGGCGCTCCCACCGGTGACTACAACTGGAAGTCGTATCAGCAGTACTTCATCGACATGGCGGCGGCATGGAAAGAGGACTTCCCGAACGTCCGCCACTATTACATTTATCAGATCTGGCCGAGCGGCTGCAGCATGGGAGGCACTCCCGCCGGAGACATGCTTCTCGAATCCCAGCGAACCCTGCCAAGTCTTTTCTCCAGCATGCGCATCATGTCCACGCTCGGCATCGTCAGTAAATCAAGCGGCCGCGGGCTCTGCCACTTCGACGAAGCCGGTTACGCCCAGATCGCCGAACTGATGCAGCCAGTGGTCGAGCAGGACAACTACGGCCTCGACCGCACCAGAATCCTCACCGCTCCAAACCTCAGACGCGCCTTCTTCACCTCATCGAAACACGACGAGATCGCGCTGGAATTCGACCAGCCCATGATCTGGAAAGACGACTGCAAGGCATGGCTCGAACTCGACCGAACCGCCGCACCCATCAGCTCCGGCAAAGCGAGCGGCAATACCATCACCGTCCAACTCAGCGCACCCGTCAGCGCGAAGTCCATCGGTTACATCAACGGCGCACACTGGGACGGAATGCCCGACAAACTGCTCTACGGCACCAACGGCATCGCCGCCCTCGCCTTCTCAGCAGTAAACATTGAATCAGCAAAATAAACCCGCCGAACTCATGCCGCTCGCTCATTTCCACAGACTCCTGTTCCTCGTCGTCTGCTTTGCAGCCGGTTCGCTCGGATTCGCCGCCGATGAGCCTCCTGCCAATCCACCGCTGAATCTCTTGCCGTGGCCGAAATCGATCCAGCAAGCCCAGGGCGAGATGGTTCTCCACGAGAAAAGCCGGATCATGTTTGGCGATTCGTCGCTCCAATCCCTAGCCGGGATTGTCTCAGACGAGATCTTTCTGCTAAGCGGCATCCGATTGCCAATCGCCGCCGGCACGGCCGCCACTGGCGACATCGGACTCGTGATCGACCCGCAACTCAAAGGCGAAGCATACCAATTGGACATCACGGATCGCGCCGTCGCGAAGGGTGGCAGATATGACGCCGTCGCGATCGCCAGCGTCACCCTCGAACACGCACTGCAACTGCGGGACAACCGCCTGCGCCTGCCCCTCATCAGTGTCCAAGACCAACCGGACTATCGGATGCGCGCCATCCAGATGTGCATCAAGCATCAGATTCACGCGATTTCAAAGATCAAACAGGGCGTGGATCTGTGCCGCCAATTCAAGCTCAACACGCTCGCTCTGCACGCCAGCAATTACCAGATGCTCTGGATGCTTTGCCCGCCCTTCCGCGAGAACCCGCTACCGAAGGGCAACTCCGACGGCGGAGAGACCTATTCACTGGAGGAGATGCGGGACCTAGTCGAGTACGCGCGGCAGCGCGGCGTTGTCATCATGCCCGAGTGGGGACCGGCGGATTTCGCCATGCCCGGCGAAATGATGCACTGGTTCTACAAGGCGCGGCAGTTCGGCGACTATAAGAGTTTCGATCCAGCCCAAGAGACGCTGCTCGACAACGCGAAGTTCTGGGAGGCCATCGATGACATGACCCGCCAGCTCGCCGAGGTGTTCTCCACGACCGAGTACCTTCACGTCGGTGCGCTGGACGGGGAGACGGGCCACTGGGACACCGCTCCCGACCACGCGTTCATGAAGGCTAACGACCTGCGCGGCTCCGGCGACGTGTGGGCGTGGCTGCTCAAACGGCTCTACGAAATCAATAAGAAGCACGGGAAGGAGACGATGGCCTTCGAAGGCGTCAGCCGCAGCGCCGCAGCACAGGTCAAGCTCCCGAAGGATGTCGCCTTCTTCGCCTATCAGACGTGGTATTACTCATCGGATCAGATGCTCGCCGATGGATACCGCGTCCTGAACGCAGCATGGCGCCCGCTTTATACCGTCGGCGGATACCCCGCCCGCGAGATCTACGCATGGAGCCCGAACATCGTCCGCCACAACATCACTGAAGACATCAACATCACCCTCCCAAAAAGCGATCGCCTGCTCGGACCGCTCTTGTCCACATGGGAGGGCACCGAGATCGGGCACATGGAACTGCTGGGCGATCGCGGCGCAGCGATGGCGGAACGCTGCTGGAACGAAGCAGCAGGCAGGACATGGGATGACTTCAACCGTCGCCTCGCGCCGGTCATGGCCGCGCTTTCTGCGATCCAGTTCCCCATGGGCGTCCAAGTGGATGGAGCAATCAAGGACGTGTCATTCCTGCCGCTGGATCACCGCTGGGCTGCCGGAACCGTGTGCTACGCTGACAAGCTCAGCATCACCATGAAACCGCGCAGGCCGGATGTTAAAATCTATTACACCCTCACGGACCCATATTTCATCTGGTCACCAAACCGCCCAGGCCCCTCCAGCAAAAGTCCGGACAACAAGCTTTACGAAGGGCCCATCACTAACCCCGAGGGCATTTTCCGCGCCCAATGCTTCGACGCCGCCGGCCGCCCGGTTGGCGGAGAATACGTCAAGATCTTCCAGCGCACGCCGATTCAGATCGCAGTCGAAGGTGCGGACGAAAAGTACGACGAACTGGGAAGGAGTCGGGGCAGGTCCTTCCACGGCAAGGCTGTCGTGAAATTCTCCACCATCGGCGACGCGAAGCTGTTCTACCGGACCACCCCACCCGATGGCAAGCCTGACATGGAATACACCGGGCCTATCACGATCCACCAGACGACCCGGTTCTGGGTCGGCACCGTCGGCCCCGATGGCTATCCACTCCAGACAACCGTTGGTGACGACGGCTACAAACAGAACCTCCTCACCAATGACCGAGTCAAGATCACCACCGACGCGAAAGATCAGGTCGGCGACCCGAATCTGGTCTGCGATGGCAAGGCGAACGATCCGGACAAGCACTGGAACGGAATCGGCGAAGCGACCCTCACAATCGAAACGGCAGTTCCGCGCAAGATGAATGAGATCCATGTCTATTGCTGGTGGGGCGATGGTCGCGCCTATCGCTACACGGTCGAAGGTTCCGAGGACGGCAAAACATGGAAGCAACTCGTGGACTGGAGCAAAAACACCGAGCCATCCAGCCCGGAAGGCTACAGGCACCGATTCGACACTCGGAACGTCCGCTTCCTCCGCTTCCATCCCCTCGGAAACACCACCAACAATCACGGCCACCTCACGGAAATCTGCGCCTACGATGCCACGAACACTCCGCCATGAGGTTCCGGCGTTAGCGGAAAGAATCCTTACGCACATGAAACTAAGATTCCTGTCATTCGCCGCCGTCGCGCTGGGCTTCCCGGCCCTCGTTTCCGGGCAGGCTGCGGACCCGGATGCGAAAGGGGTACTGCTGCAGCCGATCCCGGACAGGCTGGTGGTGCTGACTTTTGATGATGCTCCCGCGAGCCACGCGACGGTGGTGGCACCGATTCTGAAATCGCTCGGGTTTGGCGGATCGATTTATGTGAGCAACTTCGACTCGTTCAAGACGCGCAAGGATTGGTATCTGACCTACCGGCAGATGAACGCGATGCACGCGGATGGTCTGGAGATTGGGAATCACACTTACGGGCATGGCGGGGGTCTGGAGAATTATCTGCGAATGGAGGATGAAGTGATGGCGAATGGCGGGCCGAACATGACGACGGTGTGCTGGCCGATCTACCAGGTGATGTGGCCGATTGTCCCGCGTCTGTTGCAGTATCGCTATCTGTTTGGACGCGGCGGGCATGAACGGCCGTACCGGCCGACGGTGGACCATCCTTTTGATGTGCCCTCGTTCTCGATGACCGATGGCACCTCGAGCGAGAACTTCGTCAAGGCGGTGCAGCAGGCGTGCAAGGGCCGGGTGGTGGTGCTCACGTTTCACGGGGTGCCGGATATGGAACACCCGCCGGTGAGTCTGGAGCCGGCCACATTCCGGGCGATGATGCAGTATCTGAAGGACAACAACTATCACTGCATCGCGATGCGCGATCTGGCGAACTATATCAATGTATCGAAAGCCGTCGATCTGCCACTCACGGTGGATGAATTGAAGGACGCTCCGCCGTTTGAGCGCCTCAAGGACGAGATTCCCTTCGTCGCACCGCCCTCGGCTGACATCCGCGAGTTCCGTTTTCCCGATCTAGCACCCGCGAAGATCTCCAAAGGTGAAATCACGGTGACTGTCCCTTTCGCCACGGACGTCACGGCACTCGCGCCGACAATCACGGTTTCCGCTGAAGCGACGATCACTCCGGCGTCGGGAACCGTGCGTGATTTCTCCAAACCGCAAACCTACACAGTCACGGCACGCGACGGAGCCGTGAAACGCTACGTCGTCTCCGTGAAGAAAACGCCGGTGAGTCACGCCGCGGATATTCTAACATTCACAGTGCCCGGTGCTCGCTCCGTCGCGGTTTCGCAGGATCGCATCGCTATCGCTGTTCCGACGGGAACGGACGTGAAGACGCTGGCTCCGGCATTCACGCTCTCCCCCTTTGCCACTGCCCAACCAGCTTCCGGTGTGCCTCGTGATCTCACAAAACCCCAGACCTACAAACTCACCGCGCAGGATGGCTCATCGCGGGTGGTCACGGTGGCCGTAGTAAAGACCGACAAGGCCCGCGCCTTCGAGTGGATGAAGCCAGGGGACGGGAACTGGAGCGACGCCTCACGCTGGACGGACAGCGCTGCCGCACCAGTGAAGGCAGGTTCGCCGGACGGCATCCTGACTTTCGACCAGGGCGGCAAATGCACCGCAAAGAATGATCTGGGTGCCGGTTTTCTGCTGAACCAACTCGTCCTCGGTGAGCGCTCCGGCGGACTCACCATCACTGGCGACGCAGTCACCTTCGCAACGGAACCCGCCAATCAGATCCCACCCGCGATCCGCGCGACGAAGTGCGGAATCGTGAACATCAATGTGCCCGTCACGCTTCAGGACCACCTCACCGTCGCCACTGCTCCGGACAAGGATCCCAACTGCTTCATCACCTTCAACGAAGTCATCTCCGGGCCGCACGCGCTCATTCTACGAAGCTCCGGCGATCCCAACGTCGCAGGCATCAACTTCCATGACGTCCACTTCGGCGTGGTGGAAATCACCAACTCGAACACTTTCAGCGGCGGCACGCTGATCCACGGCGGGAAGATCAACGTGCGGAAAAGCGATGGCCTCGGCACAGGCCCAGTCACCATTGACAACTTCGGCACGTTATCCTCAGAGCAAGAACTCGCGAACCCGGTCGTCATCAACGAAGGCACGCTCTTCCACTGCAACCTGACCGGCCCGATCAAGCTGAACGGAAACGCGGGCCTCATCGGCAACTGCACCATCGCCGGCAGTATGACCGGACCCGGCGGCTTCACCATGTTCGGCACGAACGGCACCTACCTCAGCATGATCCCCGGCGGCACGGTCACGCTTTCCGGCGCGAACTCCTACACGGGGCCGACCACCATCTTTCCCGGCACGTTCGTAGTGAAGAAGGCATCCTCCCTCTACAACGCGGACGCCGCGAAATGGACCGCCGCCAACCTCACCATCCACAAAGCCGCGACGCTCCGGCTGAATGTCGGCGGCCCCGGCGAATTCACGGGCGAGCAAGTCGGCGCGTTGCTGGGAAATCTCACGCGCTCGGTGGACGATAACGGCATGATGGGCGGTTCCTTCCTTTGTCTCGACACGGCAAACGCGACGGAGCTCGTCACCATCCCGGCCAACCTCGAAGATTCCAAAGGCCCCGGCGGCGGTGCCTTCCTTATGAAAAAGTGCGGCAGCGGTGCCATGCGGCTTTCCGGCAATAACACCTACACAGGACAGACGATCCTCGAGAGCGGCAGCCTCAGCGTCGCGTCGCTCAACAGTTTCGCTCCTGCGAACCGCAAGGCCAGCAGCAGCCTCGGCGCGCCAATCGACATCGAAAGCGCCGAGATTGTCATCGGCGAGGAAGGCAAGGACGGCGACTGCGCGCTCATCTACACCGGCACCGGCGAAAGCACCGACCGAGTCATCAACCTTGCCGGCAAAAACGACACCGTGACGTTCGAGCAATCCGGCTCCGGGTCATTGCAATTCACCAGCCCCATCCTCATCTCCGGCTACGGCGCAGACAAAACCATCTCGCTCAAAGGCGACACCTCCGGAACCGGCGAACTCGCAGGCGATCTCGCGGATCCTCACGACCGCACCGGCAAAGCAAGGACCTCCCTCACCAAATCCGGCAGCGGCACATGGACCCTCTCAGGCGCAAACACCTTCACCGGCCCGACCAAGGTGACGCAAGGCACCCTCGCTGTCACTAACATCACTGGTCTGAGTGCCAAGACCGAGCTTGATATCTCTGAAGGCGCGATGCTGCACCTCGACTTCAAAGGTGAGATGCGCATCGGGAAGCTGAGTTTCGCTGGGAAACCGCAACCTCCCGGCAGTTATGATGCCAAGAACGCCCCTAGGTTCATCAAGGGATCAGGGGTGCTGAAGAATTGAACCACCGCTGTCAGGACTGCTCACAGTCGGTGAAGCACTGTTCTCATGAACAGTGGCAGAAGACGGTCACGCGAGGATTTCCCGGATGACGCGGCTCTCGCCATCAATCTGCGTGAGCCGTTGCTGGATGCCCTGAGAGTAATAACTCAGCTTGTCGTGCTGCAGCCCAAGCAGGTGCAGAATCGTCGCGTGCAAGTCACGCACCTGGACGGGATTCTCGACCGCTTTGAATCCGAAGTCGTCCGTCGCTCCATACACCGTCCCGCCTTTGATTCCGCCTCCGGCCATCCAGACGGAATAACCATACGGGCTGTGGTCGCGGCCATCGGAGCCTTCCGACGTCGGCGTGCGCCCGAATTCCCCACCCCAGAGGATGAGCGTAGAATCAAGCAGTCCACGCGCCTTCAGATCCATGATCAACCCGGCGATCGGTTTATCGATCTGCCTGCCATTGCGCAGGTGCTTCGCGTCATTGCCACCGTGCGTGTCCCAGCCATCGCCACCGCCGCCATGATAGAGTTGAATGAAACGCACCCCGCGCTCGACGAGCCGCCGGGCATTGAGACACTGCGTTCCAAACGGACGCGTGATGTCGTTGTCCAACCCGTAGAGCGACTTCACGCTGTCCGACTCTTTACTGAGGTCCACGGCATCCGGCGCAGCGGCCTGCATCCGGTAGGCCAGCTCGTAGGCAGCGATCCGTGCGGAGAGATTGCTGTCCTCATCCTGCGAGGCGAGATACCGGCGGTTGAGCTGCTGCGAAAAATCAAGGATGCGCCGCTGGTCGTCCGCGCTCATCGCATCAGGTCTATCGAGATAAAGAATCGGCGCGCCGCTCGTGCGCAATTCCGTGGCAGAGTAGACCGCGGGAAGAAAACCATTGCCGTAGGTCATCGGCCCGCCTTTCAGCGGTCCGTCGCGCATCACCACATAGCCCGGGAGATTCTCCGAGTCCGACCCGAGCCCGTACATCGCCCATGCCCCGAGACTCGGACGCCCCATCAGTCGCGTGCCGGAATGCGCCATGTAGAGGGCGGGCGCGTGGTTGAACTCCGTGTGATAGCAACTGCGGACAATCGCCAGTTCATCGGCGACCTTCGGGAGATGCTCGAAAATGTCCGAAATCTCCACGCCGGATTGACCGCACTTCCTGAACGTCCGCTGACTCGCCAGCACCTTCGCCGTGCTCGTCTTCGTGAACTCCAGATTCAGATTTGCGAAGCTCTCCGGAAGGGTCTGCCCCGCATACTTCGCCAGTAATGGTTTGGGATCGAAAGTGTCCACCTGACTCGGTCCGCCATGCATGAAGAGCGAGATGACTGCCCGCGCCCGGGGTGCATGATGCAGGGCATGCGGAGCCAGCGGATTCGTCGCGGCAGTCCCTTCCCGGCTCATCAGATCCAGCAACGCGAGAGAGCCAATCCCCATGCCGGCTTTTCTCAGAAGCTCCCGGCGCGAAAACGCGCGGCTGTTGGTGAAGTGCGGAGACATCAGTTGGTGTAAATGAATTCAGTGGTGTTCATGATGCCCATGCAGAACTCCTCCAGCGCCGCCGCGTGTGCGTCTGCCGTTCCGGCCTTCCTGTGCGCGGCTTCTGCGCCCTCGATGAACTCCAAGGCGAGCTGAACTTCGACGTCGTCCGCATCGCGGCTGTACGCGAGCAACCACGCGCGCTTCACAAATAATGCCACCTCGCTCCCCGCTTCGAGGCTCAACCTCCCGGCCATTGACCGTGCCAGCCCGCCGACGATACCGTTGTTCAGCAAGGTCAGCGCCTGGGCGGGCACCGTCGTTGTCTGCCGGCTTGGACAGCTTGTCGCCGTGCTAGGAGGATCGAACGCCTCGAAGAACGGGAAGCGGAACGAGCGGCGATTCAAGATGTAGATCGCCCGGCGGCTCTGCTCGGACGTGACCGGCCATTTCAGTTCCAGCTTGTTCTCGAGGTCATACATTCCCTGCAGTTCCTCAGGGGACAGCTTCGGTACAAAGGGCGGTCCAAATCCCTTCAGGTCAAGCGTCCCGGCTGCCGCATGTAGATGATCCCACACTTCCTCTGCCTCAAGGCGTCGTCGGGGAAATCCCGCCAGCCATCGATTCTGCGGATCCGCCGCGACCGCCTTCGCATCGCGAATCGCTGACTGACGGTAGGTGGAAGACAGCAGAATCCGCCGATGCAGGCCCTTCAGGCTCCAGCCATTCTCACACAACTCCGTCGCCAGCCAGTCGAGCAGTTCCGGGTGCGACGGCGGATCTCCCTGCGTACCGAGATCATTCGGCGTCGACGCAAGCGCCCGCCCGAAGTGCCACTGCCAGATCCGGTTGGCGATGACGCGCGCGGTTAGCGGATTCTGTGGCGAAACGAGCCAGCGAGCCAGCAAGGCTCGGCGCTGTTTCGCTTCGCCCGGCCCGCCCGGCAGCATCCCTCCGCCGGGCAGAAACGCAGGAAGTGCGGGCGCGATGAGTTTGGTGGGTTTCGTCAACTCGCCACGCGTCAGCAGGTGAATCGTTAGAGGCACATCCGCATGGCGCACCGCCCGATACGCCGTCCGCTCACCCTTGCCCCATGCCTTCTCTCCCGTATTCCGGTTCCACGTTTCACTGGCGGCAAAGATCGCTTCCATCCCGAAATAATCGCGCTGCGTAATCGGATCGAACTTGTGATTGTGACAGTTTGCACAGCCGATCGAGAGCCCCTGCGCCGCCTCGCCGAGCGTCGTCACCTGATCGGTCCGCCTCACATATTCCAGCATCTCGGGATAAGCATCAAGGGCGTTGGGCCACTCGCCGAGTGTCCACACCGCCACGGCGTCCTGCATCTCGGCCTGCCCCGGCCACAATTCGTCCCCCGCAACCTGCTCCATCAGGAAGCGGTCATATGGCTTGTCCCCGTTGAAACTCCGGATGACGTAATCCCGGAAGCGCCATGCCTGCTCGTAAAAGATGTCCGTCTCATAACCACCCGAGTCCGCATAACGCACAACATCGAGCCAGTGCCGCGCCCATCGCTCGCCATACGCAGTCGACGCCAGCAACCGGTCCACGACCACCGCAAAGGCATCCGCGCTCGTGTCAGCGGCAAACGCAGCAATCTCCTCCGGTGAGGGCGGCAGCCCGGTTAGGTCGAACGAAACACGCCGCAGTAGCGCCTCCTTGTCCGCGGGTGGAGCAGGACTCAGCTTCACCGCGTCGAGTTTCTCGAGAATGAAGGCGTCCACTGGCGAGGTGACCCACGCATCCTCACATTTCGGCACCGCCGGTCGCATCAGCGGCTTGAACGACCAATGGCTCGCCACTTTCGCAAGACGAGGATCCAACTCGTCCGCACCAGCAGGCCAGACCGCGCCCTGATCGATCCATGCACGAACGAGCCCCACCTGCGTCGCGCTCAACCGCTCGCCTTCAGGCGGCATTACCGTGTCCTCATTGAGCGCCGCAATGTGGTGCACGAGCGAACTCGCGGCACTGCTTCCAGGAAGGATAACCGCGCCCGTGTCGCCGCCTTCCATGGCTCGGGCCTTGGTTGCGAGCGAAAGCCCAGCCTTCTCCTTCTCCGGCCCATGGCACTTGAAGCAGGCGTCCCGGAAGATCGGCTTGATGTCCCTGACAAACTCCACTGCCGCGGTTGCCGGTTTCGGCAGGCGCGAATCAACCTTGCCGACCGCGAAGTGCGCCTTCACGCGATCCTCCGGAAGCACGCCCGCATAGATCGCCAGCTCATCGATCTCGCCCCTAAAGAAACTTCCTCCAGACTCCAGAGTCTCGCCGCCAATCTGGATCGGCCTTTCATTGCCAATCTTCCCGCCTCCATCCCGCAGCGAAATCTTGAGCATGCCATCCACATAGAACCGGTTCTGTCCGTCCTCGCCACGCGTCCAGACCACATGATGAAACCGCCCGTCATTGAGGCCCGTCGCCGACTCGAGAACGTGATCGCTTCCGCCTTTCGGACCAATCCCGATCAGAATCTGCCCGTCATTCCTCCCGCCGCCTTTGCTCCCGCCCAGAATGCACCAGTCGCCGGAACCATTCCCAGCCGTCACCTTGGAAACCAGTGACGCACTCCCCGGCCAGTAGGGCCGGTCAAACGCTTGCGTGCTTCGAAACCACAACTCCACCGAAACGTTCTCGGCATTGAAGGCCGGGTGCGAGGGAATCTCCATGACCCCATGCCCGTCGAACAACACGGCCTTCCCCACAACTCCGCCCGCCCCGAGCTTCACACCCTGACCAATCACCCCGTCGGGCCCGCGGACTGCCGCGTCAGCAGCATTGCGAACCGTCCCTCCTTCTGTCTCCCCTCCTTCGAATCGATAGTACCCAACCGGTCCGTCCTTGAGGACCTCGTCCGGATACAAGTCCGCACCACGCGCGACCGAAGCGGCAGCAAAGACAAGCAACGCTGGAAAATACGGATTCATTCTGCGATTCCCACAATGGATTCAGCGAACGATCGCCGAGGAAATCGTTCTGCGTGCAGCGTGTGACGGCTGCGTTTGAATTCAATGGCGGCGGTGAGTTTCAGCCGCAATGAAATGGCTGTCCGCGGTCAGGGATTGCCCTTCGGCCTCTTCCCCTTCCTACCCGGACCCGGCCTGCCAGGACCGCCTCTGAGCTTCACGCCCGCCATGGTCTTCTCCCATTCGGCCGCGAGTTTCGCCACAATGTCCTGCTGGTCCGCGGCAAGATTCTTCGTTTCGCTCGGGTCTTTGGTCAGGTCATACAGCTCGCGGCTGCCATCCGCCTGCTGGACGAGTTTCCATGGCGACGAGAGCCACGCGAGATCCCGAGCACCGACTTCAAAGCCGGGACGCGTCATGACTTCGCTTTTTGTCAGGGCGGCCCAGACATTGACGCCGTCGAAAGGCTTTGCGGGTTTCGGAGTCACTCCCGCAGCCGCCGCAAGGGTCGGCCAGACATCGCCTGCGAACATCCATTGCTGCGAAACGGTCCCCGCCTTCAATCCCGGCCCTCGGACCACCGCCGCCGAACGGACTCCTCCCTCGTAGGCCCCGCCCTTCGCCCCGCGGAGCGGCGCATTGCTGCCGCCCCGTCCTTCCTGCGCCCCGTTGTCGCAGAAGAAGAGCACCACGGTCGATTCCGCTAGCTTCTCTTCCGCAAGGGCCGTCATTATACGCCCGATCGCGGCGTCCATCGACTCGACCACCGCTGCGTACGTCGCCGCGCCGCGCGACGCCGACTTCCCGGGCGGCAGGTTCAGCGGTCCGTGCGCCGCATTGAAAGCGAGATGCAGCAGGAAGGGCTTGGCCCGGTCACGGCCGCTGAGACGTTTGATGGCTTCATCCGCAAGCAGATCGGTCGAGTAACCTTCGTCCTTCGCCGGCGCTCCGTCGCGCCACCAGTCCAGTTCCCCGGTCTGATGATTGATGTGCTTGTAATAATCCACGGCCCCGCCGAGCAACCCGTAGAAGTGATCGAACCCGCGTTTGTCAGGGTGATACTCGCGGCCGGTGAAGGCATTGTCCGACGTACCGCCAAGGTGCCACTTGCCGCACATCCACGTCTGCCATCCCGCCTCGCGGAAATCCTGCGGAAGCGTGCGGTAGTCCAGAGGCAGACCGCTCCCGTTGTTGACGCCCGTGCGCCTCGTGAACTGCCCCGTCATCAACGCCGCACGTGTCAGGCTGCAGATGGGATTCACATAGAATCGATCCAGCCGCACGCCTTCAGATGCCAACCGGTCAAGGCTGGGCGTCCGGATCTTCGAGCCGTGAAACCCCATGTCGCCCCAGCCGACATCATCGGCCACCATGGTCACAACATTGAGTGGTGCCGCGGCTTCCGCCAGGACGGGCAGGCCATGGCAGGCGATCAGGACGATCAGAGTTCGGAAGAGATGCATAACAGTGATGACGGGTTGATTGACGGGAAACAGTTGAGATCGTCGGCACGGTCTCAGTGATGATGTTCCGGGCTGAAGAATCCGGGCGGATGTGTCTCCCGCGACTCAAGTGTTAGCCGGACCGCGGAGGGCCCGCCGCGCGCCTGCGGCAAGCCATCAAACTCCATCTCCACAATCGTTCCCGAATCCTTTTCGAACGCAACGCGCGCCTCGCGTGGCCCGCGGAACTCCCGGCGGCGTTTCACCGCGGTCAGCCGCTGAATGCTGCCGCCGGATTCATCAAGGGTCACTTCATAACCATCCCGCAGCAGCGCCAGACCCGCCGCAGGATCCAGCAGCGTGAAGTGTTCCCGCTCGCCAGGAATGTGATGTCGGAAATAACCCGGATCGCTGCTGACTCGAGCCGCGGCATCTCCCCATTGTTCCCACGAACTCCTCCCATCCGACCCAGTCAGCCGCCGCGTGCCATCAGAGAGCGGACTGTCATACAAAAACTCGCCCCGAGGACCAAGGTGCAGCCTGGCTCCATCGACAAAGGACACCAGCCCACCCTTCACCACGATGCCGCGCGAACCCGCTAGGACCGAAAACACATAGGTCCGGTCGCCACCGCGTCGGGCCACTGCGAGCATGCGATCGAGGGCTGCGGCAGCCGCCGCCGGAGCAGACCGGGGCATCATGACCACGAAAAGGCCGATGATCGCCGCCGCCGCCGCGGCAATTCCCATCCAGCGCCGCGCCACCATCGCCGGGCGCACGGGTTTGACCGACGCGCCGCCGTGTTTCCATGTGAGCAATGCGTGCATTCGCATCTGCGCCGCGTACTCGGCAATCGCCGCCGGGTCGTGGTGCAGCCGCTCACGCAGCCGGGATGCCGCGGCCGCATCCCCATCGACGGCGCCATCGATCAGTGCCTCCAGCTCCGGAATCGGCTCACTCATGCGGTTTCCTCCGTCGTCATGCTAGTCTTGATACAATGGTGCAGCGCACGCCGGATGCGGTAGAACACCGCCGCGAGCGCATTCTCCGGCTGGCCCAGCCGCGCGGCCATGGCGCGAACCGTCTCGCCTCGTTCATAGCGCGCCGCG
>JAIXPK010000327.1 GCA_027486335.1 Verrucomicrobiaceae bacterium
ATGAGACTATGCTTGGCGAGGAGCGTGAGCATGTGGTCGAAGAAGCCGATGCCTGTCTGGACATCGGCGCGGCCGGAGCCGTCGATGGTGACAGAGAGGGAGATATCGGTTTCCGCGGTTTTGCGGACGATGGAGGCGGTGCGCGCGCTGGACATGATAGGGTGTGGACCGGGGGAATGATCCGGAACTGGATCAGTCTTCGGATTTTTTCTTGCCGAGGAATTTGGCGAGGATGGCGACGAGGAAGAGGAGGCCGGCGCCGCCGCCGAGGAAGAGCGGGAGGTTGGATTCCGGTTCTGGTTCGGAGACGGGGTTAGGGTCAGCGACGGTGGCTGGGGAGGGAGCTGGTTTGGGGGCCTCGGTTTTGGCCGGGGCTGGTTTGGGGGCAGCGGGCGCTGAGGCGGGAGCGGCGGGGACTGCTCCGGAGGAGGGGAGCGGGTTGGCTGGCGGCGTGGTGGCAGCGGCTGGGGTGCCGGGGATGGTGGCCGGGGAGGCGGAGGACGCGTTGCGGGCGGCGTTGTCTGCGGCGAGCTTGGCGTCTGCGGCGGTTTTCTTTACGAACGCGTCGTTCGGGTGGACCTTGGCGGCGTCGTCGAAGTTGCTTTTGGCGGACTGGAAGGCTTTTTCGGAGAGGTCTTTGAGGCCGGCCTGGAATTTGGAGCTGGCTGCGGTGAGTTTGGGGAGGTCGAGGGCGGCGAGTCTGGTGATTTCCTTTTCTGTGCCGGAGATGGATTCCTTGATGGAGCTGAGGTCGTAGGGGTAGAAGGAAGTGACCGGGACCTTGCGAGTTTTTTCTTCTGCGACCTTGGCTTTGAAGGCGGTGACCTCTGCTTCGATGGCTTGCTGGACGCTGGCGAGTTTGTCTGGCGTGAGGGATTTGAGGGAGGCGGCGCGTTCGGCGGCTTTGGCTGGTTGTTCAGCGGCGGCGGCGTTGAGGGAGGCGACGAGGTCCTTCATGGCCTTGGAGATTTCCGCGGCGGCCTTTGGGTAGGCGGTGGAGGCGACGTGTGCGGATTCGATTTTGGCGAAGCTCTGGTAGGCGTCCATGGGCTTCTTAGCCTTCAGCTGGGAGCGGAGCTGGAGGAGGAGGCGGAGGGCCTTGACGTTGTAGTCGTTCCACTTGAGTTCGGCAGCGGAGAGCCATTGGCCGTCGAGTTTGACGTCACCGGCTTTGGTTTTGGCGAGTTCGTCGCGGAGGGTTTTGGCGATGGCGTCGACCTTGGGGCGGAACTTGCTGACTGGGTATTTTTTGAGGAAGGGGTCGACCTTGTCCTTGAGAGTCTTTTCGTAGTCGGCGGTGGTGAGGGCGTCGGCGGTGGGGACGAGGGAGGCGAGGTCGGCGGCTTCTTTTTCGTCCGGGAGGGTTTTGATGAATTCGGCGACATCGGACTTTTTGACGGTCTGATGGTCGATGATTTTGCCCATGGGGATTTCGATGTCGATGACGTCGCCGCGTTCAGTGGCGGTGCCTTCGTAGACCTTGCCGTTTTTGAGTTTGACGGTGTCTGCGGAGGCTGGGAGGGCCGCGAGGGAGGAGATGAGGAGGAGGTGAGGGAAGCGGATGGGTTTCATGGGAGAAAAGGAGATGGGAAAGGGAAGGGGAATGGGTTGGAGGAATCCTTGGAAGGGACTACGGGAAAATCCGATGTTCGCATGGGGGAGGGGCCCCGCTCAAGGATAAAAACCGGAGTGAATGGGGGAGAGATCAGAGCGGTTGGGGAGGGGTTGGAGGAGGGGTGGGGGATTGGGAGAGGAGTTGGATGGCGTGGTTGACGATGTCTGTGACGGGGGAGAGACGGCCGATGCCTTCGTAGCCGCAGGAGAGGAGACCGTCGTCTGGGCCGATGAAGTGGTGGCCCCATGAGCGGAGCGTGGCGGCATTGCGGACGGTGGCTGGGTGGAGCCACATGTGGCCGTTCATGGCAGGGGCGATGAGGATGGGGGCGCGGGTGGCGAGGGCGATGGCGGAGAGGGCGTCATCGGCGATGCCGTGGGCGAGTTTGGCGATGACGTTGGCGGTGGCGGGGGCGATGAGGAGGAGGTTGGCGGCGTCGGCGAGCTGGATGTGGCCGGGGTGCCATGAATCTTTTTCGTTGTAGAGGGAAGTGACGACCGGGTTGCGGGAGAGGACCTTGAGGGTGAGCGGCGTGATGAATTCCTGGGCGTCGGCGGTCATGACGGCGGTGACGGAGCAGCCGAGTTTGGTGAGTTGGCTGGCGATGTCAGCGGCGCGGAAGGCGGCGATGGAGCCGGAGATGCCGAGGATGACATTGCGGGTCATGGGGAGAAGTCGGTGGGGAGACGGAGGCGTGACGAGCGGTGACGTTCGGCGGCGAGGATGGCGCGGAATTCGCGAAGGTCGTCTTCGCGGGAGTGGGAGACGAGGGCGTAGCGGTAGTCGGGCCAGTGTTTGATTTCGGAGATGGCGTTGGAGAGGCGGAGGGCGAGCTGGGCGTCGGATTCCGAGCGTCGGCCGGCTAGTCTGGCTTTGAGGTCCTCCATGTTTTCGAGGAGGATGAAGACATCGGTGAGGGCGCGGCGGATGGCTGGGTCCGGGCAGGCGCGGAGCTGGGCTGCGCCCTGGACATCGAGGTCCATGATGACATCGCGGCCGGCGGCGAGGTGAGGGAGGACCTGGGATTTGAGCGTGCCGTAGTGATTGCCGTGGACGAGGGCGTGTTCGAGGAATTCTCCGGCGTCGATGCGGCGGGTGAATTCGTCAGGGGTGAGGAAGAAGTAGTCGTGGCCGTCGGATTCGCCCGGGCGGATGGCGCGGGTGGTGCAGGAGATGGTGTAGGTGACGGGTTCGACGGCGGCGGCATTTCTGCAGAGCGTGGTTTTGCCGCAGCCGGAGGGGCCGGAGACGACGCAGAGGATGCCTTCGCGGAAGGGGACGGGGGCCATGGGAACGGGCGCGGGCGTTGGGGTGTCGGGTTTGTGAGGATGTCAAGGCGGTCAGGCGGCTCCTTCGCGGAGACGGCGGCGGCGGCGGAGCCAGCGGGCGATATCGATGGGGTCGTGGGAGGCGGCAGCGCCCATGAGGCCGATGGCGGTGGCTTCGCGGCAACGTTTGAGGCCCCATGCTTCTTCGGCGAGGTCGCAGGCGTCGGTGTAGCGGGCCTCGTAGAGAGCGAGGAGCCCGAGTTGGAGGGAGTCGTGAGCGGCCTGGAGGATGTGGCCGAGCATGGCGATTTCGCAGCCGCAGCGAGGGCAGTGTTCGTGCTGGCGGAGGGGCACCATGTGACGGCAGTAGGGGCAGGGGACTTCCATGGTGTGCGGGGCAGGGGAGTCAGGCGGCGACGGTGACGCTGGCTGGGCGGAGGAGACCGTCGCGGTTGCGGAAGCCCTGGGAGGATTCGGATAGGACGGTGCCCTGGGCGGTGCCTTCCGGGGCGGGAGCGGTGCCGACCATGGTCATGGTGGCGGGATCGAAGGGGAGCCCGGTTGTGGCGACGCGGGAGATGCCTGCGGCGGTGAGGGCGGCTTCGAGTGCGGAGGAGAGGGGTGTGTTAGAAGGGATGTCGGAGATGCGGTCCGCGAGGGAGATTAGGGCGAGGGCGACGGGGAGACTGGCCGGGGAGTCGGTGGCGTGAGCGGCGAGCGACTGGAGTGCGCCGCCGAATTTCTCTGCGGTTTCTGCGGAGCGGCGGAAGGCGCGGCGGAGTTCGTTGCGGAGGGCGGCGAGTTCGCCGTAGAAGGTGAAGAGGTCGGGAGGGTCAGGCGGGTCGAAGTCCTGGCTGGGGTCCTCGATTTCTGCTAGTTCGTCGATGCATTCGTCGAGTTCCTCGCGGAGTTCCTCGCGCCAGCCTGGAGGTGCGGGGGCTTTGATGCCTGAGCCTTCGGCGGCCATGTCGCCGGGGAAGGACGCGGCGTCTGGTTCGTCGTCCTGGAAGAGGATGGAGTCGTCGAATTCCTCCTCGTCGTCCTCGTCATCATCATCCTCGTCGTCGTCGTCGTCGTCGTCGTCGTCGTCGGCGGGGCTGGCGTCATCGCCTTTGTGAGGGCGTTTGGGATCGCCGGGCTGGCCGCCCCATGGCGGTTCGTCGTCGCCGGGTTTACGGGAGTCGTCGTCGGAGGGAAGGATCACGGCTAAAAAGTTAGAGCGTCTGGGCGAAGGAATCGCCGGGTTTGATGGAGAGGACGAAGGCGGAGAGGAGGGAGATGACGTGTTCGATGTCGGAGAGGTCGGCGCATTCGACGACGCTGTGCATGTAGCGGAGCGGGAGGGAGACGAGAGCGGAGGGTGTGCCTTCGCGGATGTGATAGATGGAGTCGGTGTCGGTGCCGCTGTAGCGCGAGGAGGATTCGTGCTGGAGAGGGATGGAGTGTTTGTCGGCGGTTTTGACGAGCCGCTGGATGACGAGCGGGTGGCAGCAGGTGCCGTGGGTGATGGAGGGACCGCCGCCGAGTTTGACGGCGCCGTGTTTGGATTTTTCGATGCCGGGGGTGTCGGTGGCGTGGGTGACGTCGAGGCAGACGGCGACGTCTGGCTGGAGACGGTAGGTGAGCATGCGGGCGCCGTAGCCGCCGATTTCTTCCTGGACGCAATTGGCGGCGATGACGGTGCAGTTGAGTTTTTTGCGGTCTTTGTGGAGACGGCGGAGGGTTTCGGCGATGATGAAGCCGCCGATGCGGTTATCGAGGGCGCGGCCGACGAGGCGGTTGGTGCCGAAGTCGTCGACGCCGTCGGCGTAGACGGCTGGGTGGCCGACGCGGAGGCCGAGTTTGGCGACGTCTTTTTCGGAATCTGCGCCGACATCGACGTAGAGTTCGTGGACTTCGGGGGCTTTTTCACCGCCGGAGCGATCGCGGATGTGGATGGCGGTGTTGCCGATGATGCCGGTGACTGGGCCGAGGTCGCCTTGGAAGATGAGTTTGCGGCCACGGGCGGTGGCGTAGTCGCTGCCGCCGATTCGGTCGACGTGGAGGTAGCCTTCTTTGGTGACGGCCTTGATCATGAAGCCGATTTCGTCGGCATGGGCTTCGAGCATGACTTTGAAGGGGGATTTGCCTTCGAGAGTGGCCCATGTGCTGCCGTAAGCGTCGCAGGCGACGGCGTCTGCGGAGGATTTGACCCATGCGGCCCATTTGCGCTGGCCGGGCATTTCGAAGCCGGTGGGGCTTGGGGTATTGAGGAGGTCGAAGAGGAAGGCTTTGGTGGCTTTGTCCATGGCGGGGTGAGAAGTTGGACGCGGCGGAGGCGGGAGGCAAGCCGCATCACGG